>NZ_JACBZA010000001.1:4988061-5299815 GCF_013408535.1 Actinopolymorpha cephalotaxi | reverse complement strand
TCGCTGGCCGGCCGGGTGCGCGCGGCGTTCGCCGCCGGCGCAGGCCTGCTGGCGTACGGGAGGGGAGGCGTGCTCCTGCACGCGGACCTGCATCCGCGGCACGTGTTCGCCGAGCAGGGGCGGCTGACCGGCATCATCGACTGGGGAGACGCGACCGCGGGCGACCCGGCGTACGAGTTCGGCCGCTACTCACGGGCCGGCGACGACTCGCTGGCGCTCGTCCTGCGTGGCTACCAGCCGGACCGGGACGAGAAGTTCGGCCGCCGGATCGTGCTCTACCGAGTGCTGTGGTCGTTGTACGCGCTGACCTGGGAGTACGCCGCCGGCGGGGACTGGTTCGCCGGCCACGTCCAGGCCGTACGCGACGGCCTGCGGACCCTCGACGCCTGAGTTCTCGGAGACCTACTTCGAGCTGCCGGGATTCTTCCGCGGAAGAATCCGCACGGACGTCAGGCGGTCGGCCTGGCGTTCAGCGCCGCGAGGATCCTGCGAGCCAGGGGTGCCTGCAGCGGCGAGAAGCGCGGGTTCAGCTTCAGCGCCTCGGTCAGCAGCTCACGGGCGCGGGCGGTGTTGCCGACTCCCCGCTCGATCATGGCGCGGTGGTAGAGGAACGTCGCGTCCTTGTAGCCGGTGCGGGCGGCGTAGTTGGCGAACGGCACGGCCGCCTTGTCCTGGCCCGAGACGTGCAGCGCCCAGGCGACCGCGTCCGCCACCTCGATGCTGTGCCGCTTCTTCCACTCCGCCCGCGCGAGCCGAAGAGCCAGCGCCTGCTTGCCGTGGTCGGCGGCGAAGTTGGCCAGGTCCATGGTCACCCGGACGCCGTTGTCGCTGGCGATCGTCTGCCACGTGCTCACCACGTCGTACTGCGCGGCGGCGCTGACGTTCTTGCCGGCGACGGTGTAGAGGTCGCCCAGCTCGGCGACGTACTGCGGTTCGGGCACCCGCTGGGCGAGGTCGCGGTACCACTGGATCGCGGTCGCCAGCCGGCCCTGGGCGAACAACGCCTGCGCCGTACCCGCCACCGCGGGCGGATCCGTGGAGTCGACCCGCCGAGCCTCGCGGTAGGCGGTGGCGGCCGCGGCGAAGTCACCCTGCCGGAGGGCGAGGTCGCCCTGAGCGGTGAAGGCGCGCAGCCGGTCGGGCTTGCTGGTGGCGATCTCCGCGGCGTGGGCGAGCAGCACCTTGGCCCGGGCCGCGTTCCCGCCGAGTTCGGCCAGCCGGGCGAGCCGGACCACCGATCCCGCCGACGGATCCATCGCGTGCAGTTCCTTCGCCGCGAGCAGTGCCTCGTCGTAGCGGCCGAGGCTGATCAGCGCGTCGATCCGCAACAGGTTGCTGTCCCGGTCGCGGGCGTTGACCGACAGGGCCTGGTCGGCCCACCTGAGTGCGCCGGGGTAGTCGTTGCGCGCGTACGCGAGCTGGGCCTGCCCCCGCAGCGCGACGTCGTTGTAGTCGGACTCGATCCGCAGCGAGTTCGACAACGCCCGGCCGGCCTGGCTGTAGAGCGTGTGGTCAACGGTGTCCTGGCCCTGCCGGAGCAGCGACACCCCGAGCCGTGCCCAGCCCTGGTAGTCCCTGGGCTGTTTGCGCAGGTGCGCCTGGAGCTGGTCGATGCCGGCGTTGGGTGGGGCCAGAATCACCGGCCCCTCGTCGAGTGCGCGCGGGGGACTTGCCGGCGGAACGTAATTGTCCCGGCCGAAATAGAGCACCAGTCCGAGCGTCATCGCGAGTGCGGTCATGAATGTGCCGACCACGATGAGGAGCCTTATTCGCATGGCGCTTCTACCCCCGCCTGTTGTGTGGCACAGCGGGCCTTTTCCGCGTCCGCCAACGGGCTAGCGGATACCCGGTCGCCGGTTGACGGAAGCGATCGGTAGCGGGTGAATCGGCAATGTCGAGAATCGCGGGCGGCACGAAATCGACACCGAAGTTGCCATTATCCGAAAACGGGAATGCGCGCTATTTCCGGCCTGGGAGTGTTGTCCACCGCCCGCTGTGTTGTGACCGGCGAAAAGGGTGAATTCGCGGTGAGGCGATTATCGTCGGCCGCGTCCGAAGTGCGGGAACGTCGCGTCGAAATCGACGCCGAGCTCCGCGTCGATCCGGTCCAGGTCGAGGGTGGGGCGCCCCTGGTCGTCGCGTCCGGCGTGGTCCTGTCCGATGCGCAGGTCGAGTTCGAGCACGTGGCCGTGGGCCCAGCGCAGCCGGCCGTCGTGCAGGATCGGGACACCGAGGACCGCGCGGGTCAGCCCCTCGTGGTGGTTGCCCGCCCAGGCGAGCACCAGAAGCTCACCCGGCGGGAGCTCCGGCATGCCGGCCAGGATGCCCTGCCGGGGCACGTCGCCGGGAGTCAGCCGGCCCTTGAGGGCGTCGTCGTCGGCCAGCCGGAAACCGGCGTAGGGGTCGGTGCCGGCCTCGGAGTACTTGTAGGGGTAGACGACCCGGCCACCGACCTCGACCGTGAACGCCGTGCCGATCCGGTCGCTGGGCCGGTGCACGTCGGCGGCCGGCAGGCGTTGCTCGATCACTCGGCCGAGCACCTCGCACAGGATGTGGTAGCGAAGCTGGCCGTAGGCGGTGGCGTTGAGGTAGTCGGTGGCCTCGAACAACCTGGCCGCCTCGGCGTGGGCGAAGTGCAGGCAGGGAACGGCGTAGGTGGTCAGCACGAACGCGGCGCGCTCGCCGACCTGGTGGGCCAGCCAGTCGCCCTCCGAACCCGCGGTGGCCTCGTCGAGCACGCCGCCTTCCCTTCCGGCCTTCGGCCCACGATCGACTGCTCGGCAGCTCCCGGGAGCATCCGCGGATGGTCCCGGGAGCCGTCCCGAGCGTTCTCAGGCCAGTGATCCTCTCACTGCCCACCGACAGGGGTGGCCGACCGGTCGCCGACGGCGGCGGAGCGGGCGAGGACCAGTGCCGCCGCCGCGAGGAGCAGCAGCACGGCGGCGGCGAGCAGCGCCACGTCGACTCCGTGGGCGATGCCGGCTGCGACGCCGGTCCGGCTCCCGGCGTGGCCCCCGCCGGCGGTGGTCACCACGGCGACGGTGGCGGCGACCCCGAGCGAGGAACCGATGTAGCGGGCGGTGTTGTTCGCGCCGGTGCCCATGCTGGCCCGCCCGGCCGGTACGGACTCGATGGCCAGCCGGGCCAGGGCGGAGTTCAGCAGGCCGCTGCCCACCCCGGCGACGTGCCGCGCCGGCGACCAGGAGCCGGCCGAGCCGAGGAGAAGCAGGCTGCCCGCACCGGCGAGGGCGAGGCCCAGCGCGAGCTGGTGGTCCGCACCCAGCCCGGCCCGGCGGGCCTGGGTGGCGGCGACGAACGACGCGCCCGACCACAGGGCGAACCAGCAGGCGGTGACCAGCGGGGTCCAGCCGAGGGTGTGCTCCCAGGCGGTGGGGAGGTAGCTCATCACCCCGATCACGCCGAAGCCGGTGATCATGGCGCCACCCACCGACAGCAGGAACGCCGGCCGGGTGAACAGCCCGAGGTCGAGCATGGGCTCGGGGGTCCGGGCCTCCACCGCGACGAAAGGCGCCGAGCAGGAGCACCGCCACCGCGGACAGCGCCAGCACCAGTGGCCGGTCGAAGCCCTGCCGGCCGGCGGTGACGGCGGCGAGCAGGACGGCCACGCCCGCGCCGAGCGTCACCACGCCGGCCACGTCGGGCCGGCGCCGGATGGCGGCGCGGGACTCCCGCAGCGCGAGCGCACCGAGCACGCCGGCGACCGCCGAGGCGACGGCGTACGCCCAGAAGAACGCGCGCCAGGAGGACGCGGCGGCCAGGCCGGCCGCGGCGAGCGGCCCGAGCGCGATGCCGGCGCCGAGGCTCCCGCCCCACAGTCCGGTCGCGCGCACCCGGTGGTGCCCGGCCGGGAACTCGTGGCCGATGATCCCCAGCGTGGCGACCAGGATCGCCGCACCGGCCCCGCCCTGCACCACCCGGGCGAGGACCAGGACGAGTGTCGTACCCGCCGTCGCGGCCACGACACTTCCCGCCACCGACACCGCGGTGCCCAGCAGGAACAGCCGGCGGCGGCCGTGGTTGTCGGCCAGGCTGCCCGCGACCAGGAGCAGGGAGGCCAGGCCGAGCGCGATGCCGTTGAGGATCCAGGTCTGCCCGGTGGTGTCCGCGTGCAGGTCGGCGGCGATCCGGGGAAGCACGGTCATCGGCTGGACGTAGTTCATCAGCACCAGCAGCGTCGAGACGCACGCGGCCAGCAGGGTGAGCGCCGGCCGCTCCGGCGGTGCGGGCGCGGTAGCGGCCGGTGCGTCCGGCGCGGCCGCGGCCGACGACTCCAGCAGGCCCGATCTGTCCGGCATGTTCGGCATGGCGGCTGCTCCCGGATAGTGAGTTCGGTGAACGAACTGACGTGGCTGCTCACCACCGTAGCAGGTGTCGGTTCGGTGAACGAACTCACTGGGGAGTACGATCGGAGGCATGGCGCTCGGCAAGGACTACCAGGGACAGGACTGCTCGCTGGCCCGTGCGCTCGAGCTCGTCGGCGAACGCTGGACGATGCTGGTGCTGCGGGACGCGTTCTACGGCGTACGCCGGTTCAGCGACTTCGCCGACCACCTCGGCATCCCGCGGGCCGTACTCACCGAGCGCCTGCAGGCCCTGGTCGACGCCGGCGTCCTCGCCCGGCAGCGTTACCAGGAGTCCCCGCCGCGCGACGAGTACGTCCTCACCGAGGTCGGCGAGGAGCTGTGGCCGGCGCTGTACGCGTTGTCCCGTTGGGGCGAGCGGCATGCAACCACCGGCAAGCCGCGCCGGGTGTTCCGGCACGCGGGGTGCGGCCGGCGGCTCGACCTCACCGGCGCCTGCCCGGCATGCGGCCACTTCGTTCCCGCCCGCGAGGTGGAGACCCGTCTCGGTCCGGGCGCCGGACCGGCCCGGGACGATGCCGTCAACCGCGCGATGGCCAAGCCGCACCGGCTGCTCGAGCCGCTGTTCCCGGCGTAGGGCCTGTCCGTCAGCCGGGCGTTCCCGCGGTCGATGAGACCGTGCGGCGGACCCGGGCGAGAGCCAGCCCGCCGAGCAGCATCGCGGCCAGCCCGACCGGCAGGGCCAGCACACCGCCGACGATCCCGTAGCCGGTGCCGGGACCGCCGTCGGCGGCCGCCACGACCAGCCCGCCGACGACCGTCCCGGCCGAGCCCGCGACCAGAGCCGCGAGGGCCCGCCTTCTGCGGGTGACGGTGCCCGCCCGGTTGGCCAGCGCCAGTCCACCGGCGATCGCGCCGGCAACTCCCAGCGCCATGGCGACCATGGCCCAGGAACGGCCGGCGGTCAGGGTGTACGCGCCGGGTGCGGCCGGCTGGGCCGGGACGAACCCGGCAATCAGGTGTGGGACGAACATGAGGGCTCCTTCTCGCCTCCGAGCGGACGGCTGACGTCCACGACCGGACGCCTCCAGCCTGTCGCGCCGGTCGCCGCCGGTCGTCGTACGGACGGAGACAGTTCGCGCTGCCGCCGGTGCCGTAGCCGGCTGCCGCGGAGGTCGTACGAACCGCCCGGATACCGCGATCGCGGTATCCCTCCCTGGTCCCGCAGAGGGAGCCACCCGCGCGGGCCCACGGTTATGGTGCGCGGGTGAGCAGTGCACCTGGGCGAACCCGAAACCTCGGGGTGATGGACGTCGTGATCGCCGTCGGCGTGGCCGGTGCCCTGGTGGCCGCCGGGCTTTCCGAGGCGCGACCCGCGACGAGCCTGGACCCGCTGGGCTACGGGTTGCTGGCGGCCGGCGGGCTGGCGCTGGTCGCGCGCCGCCGTTCTCCGGTCGCCGTGCTGGTGGTCACCGGGTTGTGCGCGCTGGGCTACCAGGCCGTCGGCTTCGACGTGCCGGTCGTGGCGTACCTGTTCGCGGTGTACGCCGCGGTGCGGGCCGGCCACCGCATCGTCACCGTGGCGGCGTCGGTGCTCATGCTCGCCGTCCTCCCGTTCGCCATCGTGGTCTCGCCCCAGGACGCCTCGGTGAGCAAGGCGTTCGCGCAGGCCCGGGACGTCCTCCAGATCGCCTGGCTGATCGCCGCCGGGGCCGCCGGAGAGGCCCTGCGGCAGGCCGAACGCCGGGCGGACGAGGCCGAACGCACCCGGGAGGAGACCGCGCGGCGCCGTGCCGACGAGGAGCGGCTGCACATCGCACGGGAGCTGCACGACTCGCTGACCCACCAGATCTCCGTCATCAAGGTGCAGGCCGAGGCCGCAGTTCACCTGGCCCGCAAGCGAGCTGAGCCGGTGCCGGAGGCCCTGGTGGCGATCCGCGAGGCCAGCCGGGAAGCGGCGCGGGAGCTACGCGCGACCCTCGAGGCGCTGCGCGACGACGAGCTGAGCCCGCCGAGTGGACTCGACCAGGTTCCGGACCTGCTGCGGCGAGCCCGGGCCGCGGGGTTGGACGCGACGCTGACGATCGAGGGAGTACGCCGTGGCGTACCGGCGGCCGTGGACCGGACCGCCTACCGGATCGTCCAGGAGTCGCTGACCAACATCGCCCGCCATGCCGGCGCCACCGAGGCGTCGGTCCGGATCGGCTACCGGCGAGACGCCCTGGACGTACGCGTCGACGACGACGGGAAGGCCACGGTGGACGCGGTGCCGGTACCCGGTGTCGGGCTGCTCGGGATGCGCGAACGCGTCACCGCCCTCGGCGGCCACCTGCGGGCGGCGCCGCGCGACGAGGGCGGCTTCACCGTGCACGCCGTACTCCCGGTACTCCCCGTACCCGCCGAACCCGGGCAGGCCGAACCCGGGCAAGCTGACGTTGACAGCCGTGCCAAACTCCGGCTTGCCGAACCTGGGCAAGCCGGAGTTGACAGCCGCGCCGAGCACCCCGCGGAGCCGTCACCGTGATCCGGGTACTGCTCGTCGACGACCAGTCGCTGATCCGCGGTGGGTTCCGCGCGCTGCTCGACGCCGAGGACGACATCGAGGTGGTGGCCGAGGCCGCCGACGGCGCCGCCGGTGTGGCGCTGGCCGCGGAACACCTACCGGACGTCGCGCTCGTGGATGTGTCGATGCCGGTGCTCGACGGCATCGAGGCCACCCGGCGGATCGCGGCGGACCCCGCCCTGGCGCGGGTGCACGTCGTCATCCTCACCAACTACGGCCTGGACGAGTACGTCTTCGAGGCGCTGCGCGCCGGAGCCGCGGGGTTCCTCGTCAAGGACATCCTGCCCGAGGACTTCCTGCACGCCGTACGCGTGGCGGCGCGCGGCGACGCCCTCCTCGCGCCGTCGATCACCCGCAAACTGATCAGCCGGTACGTCACCCAGCCGCCCGGCGCCGGCGTCCACCCGCGGCTGCCGGACCTGACCAACCGCGAGTGCGAGGCCGTCACCCTGGTGGCCAGAGGCCTGTCCAACAACGAGATCGCCGACCGGATGGGGATCAGCCCGCTGACCGCGAAGACCCACGTCAACCGGGCCATGGTGAAGCTGGGTGTACGCGACCGGGCCCAGCTCGTCGTCCTCGCGTACGAGTCCGGCCTGGTCACCCCGCGCGACTCCTGAGGGTCGAGACACCTGAGGGTCTTGCACCTGAAAGTCCGCGAGCGTTCGTACCCGCGTCGGTGCGGTCAGGCGGGCGTCTCGTCGTCGTGGTGGTACCAGACGGTGGTGTTGGGGGGGATGGTGTCGGTGGGGTGGGGGGTGGGGTGGGTGGTGAGGATGGGTTGGCCGGGGTGGGGGTGTGGTGTGGGGATGGGGTGGTGGGTGGTGTTGGTGTAGGTGGTGAGGTGGGTGCCGCGGGTGAGGGCGAGGAGCCCGGGTGGGGTGTCGGTGTGGAGGGTGAGGGTGGTGGTGGCGAGGTCGGGGATGGTGCGGCGGAGGGCGAGGGCTTGGCGGTAGAGGTTGAGGGTGGAGGTGGTGGTGTGGTGTTGGGTGTCGGCGGCGAGGTCGGCCCAGGTGGGGGGTTGGGGTAGCCAGGCGGGGGTGGTGGTGGCGGGTGGGGAGAAGCCGTGGTGGTGGTCGGGGCTGGTGGTCCAGGGCAGGGGGACGCGGCAGCCGTCGCGGCCGGGGCGGGTCCCGCCGGAGCGGTGGTACATGGGGTCTTTGAGGACGGTGACGGGTAGGTCGGCGACGTCGGGCAGTCCGAGTTCTTCGCCTTGGTAGAGGTAGACCGCGCCGGGCAGGGCGAGCATGAGCGCGGCGGCGGCCCGTGCCCGGGCGAGCCCGATCTGGGCGGGGTCCGCACCCGCCGGCAACTCCTCACCGTCGCCGTCGCCGTCGCTATCGCTGGGGGTGGGGGTGTGGCGGGTGACGGCGCGGGGGAGGTCGTGGTTGTTCGCGACCCAGGCCACCCCGTCGGGGTGGTGGGCGAGTGCGGTGGTGATGACCTGGCGGTAGGTGTCGGCGTCGAAGTGGGCGTGGGCGAAGGGGAAGCAGAAGGTGTGGTGGAGTTCGCCGGGGCGGGTGTAGTCGGCGACGGCGGCGGGGTCGGTCAGCCCGACCTCTCCGATCAGCAGCCGGTCCCGCCCGTCGGCGGCGGTGTAGTCCTCGACCAGCCTGCGCCACGAGCGCCACACCTGGTGCACGGCCGGCTGGTTCCACGCGTTCGGGTTGACCGGGTCCCCGGTCGCCTCGTCGGCGGCGGCGTCGGGGTGGTCGGGCAGGCCGGGCTTCTTGTGCAGGCCCTGGGCGACGTCGACTCTGAATCCGTCGACGCCGCGGTCCAGCCAGAACGACAGCACCCGCTCGAACAGCGCCGGAACATCCGCGTGGGTCCAGTTCCAGTCGGGTTGTTCGGCGGCGAAGGTGTGCAGGTACCACTGCCCCGGTGTGCCGTCGGGTTCGCTGATCCGGGTCCAGGCCGGCCCACCGAAGATGGACCGCCAGTTGTTCGGCGGCTCGTTCCCGTCGGGCCCGCGGCCGTCGGCGAAGTGGAACCGGCCCCGCTGCGGGCTGCCCGGCCCGGCCGCGAGGGCGGCAGCAAACCAGGGGTGGGCGATCGAGGCGTGGTTGGGCACCACGTCCAGGATCACCCGGATCCCGTGCCCGTGCGCGGTGGCGACGAGCTCGTCGAACCCCTCCAACGAGCCGTACGCCGGGTCGACCGCGCAGTGGTCGGCCACGTCATAGCCGTGGTCATGGCCCGGAGAGGCGTAGAACGGGTTCAGCCACAACCCGTCCACACCCAGACCCGCCAGATACGGCAACTTCCCCACCACACCCGCCAGATCTCCCACCCCATCACCATCACCATCACAAAAACTCCGCACATACACCTGATACACAACCGCCCGCCGCCACCACTCCGCGCCCAGATCGCGGAGAGGGACGTCCGGGACGGGCCGCAGGGCGGGCACGGCGGGGGCCACCGCAGTCGCCGTCGGCGCGAACCGCTGGCGGAGGGAGTCCTGCGTGGCGCTGATCTTCGGAGGCATTGCGTGGACCTTGGGGCCTTGGGATCTCGGGACTTTGGTCACCGATCTGGTGGGACCTTCCCCACGCTTGCACCAGGACCCTCGTCGTGCATCCGTAGCCATACCTAGGCAGGTACGTAAGAACGCAACGCGGTCGGCGCGTTCCGTCCCGTCGTCCGCCTGCGCAAGCCGGCGTTGACACCGCGCCTCGGGCGGTGCAGTCACCCGGTCGGCAGGATGTGCCCGAACCTGTCCCGTTTGGTGGCGAGATAGCCGGCGTTCTCCGGATTGGCCGGAACGACGAGCGGTTCGCGTTCGACGACGCGGACACCGCCCTCGGACAGGCCTGCCGCCTTGGCCGGGTTGTTGGACAGCAACCTGACCCTGCCCACGCCGAGGTCGGTGAGGATCGCCGCGGCGTCGGCGTAGTCGCGGGCGTCCGCGGGCAGCCCCAGCGCGAGGTTGGCGTCGACCGTGTCGTGTCCGCCGTCCTGCAGGGCGTACGCCGCGAGCTTGGCCGCCAGGCCGATACCGCGTCCCTCGTGGCCGCGCAGATAGACCACCACGCCCCGGCCGGCCGCGGCGATCGCGGCCAGCGCAAGCCGGAGTTGCGGTCCGCAGTCGCAGCGCAACGAGCCGAGCACGTCCCCGGTCAGGCACTCCGAGTGCAACCGGACCAGCGTCTCGGCGCCGTCGGCCACGTCGCCGCGCACCAGCGCGAGGTGGTCGACGCCGCGGGGCGTGCGGTAGCCGTACGCGGTGAACTCGCCGTACTCCGTGGGCAGCCGGGTCGACGCCGCCCGCTCCACCAGGCCTGGCACCGGCACCCGCTGGGCGGTCATCGCAGCAGCGGCAGGGGCCGGCGGACGGCGGCGCACACACCGTCGCTGGCCTCGGCGGCGGCCACCCGCTCCGGGCCGGGCACGCCGTACCCGGTGGTCCGCTGCTTCAGCGGCCGCCCGGTCGGCGCGGCCAGTGCGCGCAGGTCGCTGATCGTCTTGTACGAACCGTTGCCGGCGCCCGCCATCCGGCTGATCGTCTCCTCCATCAGCGTGCCGCCGAGGTCGTTCACACCGCCGTCGAGGACCGAACGGCACAGCTCGGGCCCGAGTTTCACCCAGGAGCACTGGATGTTGTCCACCAGCCCGTGCAGCAGCAACCGGGACAGCGCGTGCACCGCACGGTTCTCCCGCGCGGTCGGCCCGGGGCGGGCCAGCCCGGCGAGGTAGATCGGCGCGCTGGTGTGCACGAACGGCAGCAGCACGAACTCGGTGAACCCCGGCCGGCCGTTGGCCTCCAGGCTCCGGCGTTGCAGGGAGGCGATCAGCTTGATGTGGGCGACCCAGTGGGCGGGGGTGTCGACGTGGCCGTACATCATCGTCGAGGTGGTGGGGATGCCGAGGTCGTGGGCGGTGCTCACCACCTCGGTCCAGCTTGCGGTGGGCAGCTTCCCCTTGGTGAGGGTCCAGCGGACGTCGTCGTCGAGGATCTCCGCGGCCGTTCCTGGTAACGAGTCCACACCCGCCTCGTGCGCACGTGTCAGCCACTCACGGACCGGCAGGTCCGTCCGCGAGACGCCGTTGATGACCTCCATCGGGCTGAACGCGTGCAGGTGCATGTCCGGCTGACGCCGCTTGACCTCGGCGGCCAGGTCGAAGTACGCCGTACCCGGCAGGTCAGGGTGGATCCCGCCCTGCATGCAGATCTCGGTCGCGCCGGCCTCCCACGCCTCGTCCACCCGGTCGCCGACCTGCTCCAGCGACAACGTGTAGGCGTCGGCGTCGGTACGCCGCTGGGCGAACGCGCAGAACCGGCAACCGGTGTAACAGACGTTGGTGAAGTTGATGTTGCGGGTCACCACGAACGTGATGTCGTCGCCGGCGGCCTCGCGGCGCAGGTCGTCGGCCAGCTTCGTGAGTGCCTCGAGTTCGGCGCCGTCGGCGTGCAGCAGCGCCAGCGCGTCGTCGTCGCTCAGCCCCGCCGGGTCGCGCTCGGCTCGGCGCAAGGCCGCCTTGACATCGGCGTCGAAGCGTTGCGGTGCTGTGGAAACCTGGCCGGCGAGCTCGTCCCAGTCGCCGTAGACCGAGTCGAAGTCGGTACGCCGGTCGTCGGTGCGGCCCTCGGTGTCCACGGTGACGTGCAGGTCCGTACGCCCGGTGCCGGCGTCGGCCGGCCAGCCGCCGTCAGGTTCCTGCCAGGGCAGACCCGCAGGTATCGCGTCCTCGTCGGCCAGCCCGGTGGCGGGGTCGACGAGGGCCTGCACGTGCCGCTGCAGGCGCGGGTCGAGCCAGGGCTCGCCCGCCCGGACGTACTCGGGGTAGATCGTCAGCCGCTCCCGCAGCTCGAAGCCGCCCGAGGCCGTCCGCCGCGCCAGGTCGGCCACCTGCGGCCAGGCGCGTTCGGGATTGACGTGGTCGGGGGTCAACGGCGAGACGCCACCCCAGTCGTCGATCCCGGCCGCCAGCATCAGCGCGTACTCGTCGTCGATGAGGTTCGGCGGCGCCTGGATGCGCACGCTCGGCCCCAGCACCAGCCGGGCGACCGCGATCGTCGCGGCCAGGTCGCGCAGGTCGGCGTCGGGCGCGGACCGCATCTTCGTGTCCGGCTTGGCCCGGAAGTTCTGCACGATGACTTCCTGGATGCCGCCGTAGGTGCGGGCGATCCGGCGGATCTCGAACAGCGCCTCGGCGCGTTCGTGCCGGGTTTCGCCGATACCGATGAGCAGGCCGGTGGTGAACGGCACGGCACTGCGGCCGGCGTCCTCCAGCACCCGCAGCCGGATGTCGGGATCCTTGTCCGGTGAGCCGAAGTGCGGCCCGCCGCGCTCGGTGAACAACCGGCGCGCGGTGGTCTCCAGCATCATCCCCATCGACGGCGCGACCGGCTTCAGCCGCTGCAGGTCCCGCCAGGACAGCACGCCGGGGTTGAGGTGCGGCAGCAGGCCGGTCTCCTCCAGCACCCGGATCGCCATCGCCCGTACGTAGGAGAGCGTGTCGTCGTAGCCCGCCTCGTCCAGCCAGTCGCGGGCGGCGTCCCAGCGGTCCTCCGGCCGGTCGCCGAGAGTGAACAGCGCCTCCTTGCAGCCCATCGCCGCACCCTGGCGGGCGATGTCGAGCACCTCGTCGGGGCTGAGGTACGGCGAGGGCAGCCGGCCGGGCACGGTGACGAACGTGCAGTAGCCACAGCGGTCCCGGCACAGCCGGGTCAGCGGGATGAACACCTTGCGGCTGTAGGTGATCACGCCCGGGCGGCCGGCGGCGGCCAGCCCGGCGTCGCGCACCCGGGAGGCGTGCCCGGTGAGCGTGTCGAGGTCGGCATCCCTGGCGTGCAGGAGGACGGCCGCCTCGTCGACGTTCAGCGTCTTGCCGGCGCCGGCCCTGGCCAGGGAACGCCGCATCGCCGACGCCGGTGGCGCCGGCTCCGCCGGTGCGGGCACGGTCGGCGCCGCGACGGGCACGGCCGTGGTGGCGGAGGTGGCGGGCGGGTTCGGCGTACGCGGGGAATCCACGCCCGAACGCTAGGCCGGTGCGCCGGGGGCTCGCCACCACGCCGCCGCCGGGCACCGGTGGCAAGGCCTCGTTGACACCCGTGGAAGAGGCGTCGGCGCTGGTCACAGCAGAATGGGTGGGTGGCGAGAACCCCCGCCGGACGGTATTACCTAAAGTATGGCGTCGGTGATCGGCAAGACGGTGAACGGCCGGACCTTCTACTACCTCGCGGAGTCCGCCCGGGTGGGCGGAGCGCCACGAGTGGTGGCCCAGCGTTACCTCGGCAGTGCCGAGGACATCGCCGCGGCGCTGGCCGGCGAGCGCGGCCCGGCGCCCACACCGACGCACACCCGGCACCTGGCGTTCGGCGACGTCGGGGCCGTCTGGCGGGTGCTCACCGACCTCGGCGTGGTGGACCTGGTCGACGGTCTCGCCGGGCCCGGCCGCAGCCGCGTCTCGGTCGGTACCTACCTCGCCCTCGCGGTGGCCCGGCAGGCGGTCGCCCCCGAGTCCGAGCCGGGCGAGGTCGACCTCGGCGAGTGGTGGGCGGCCACGGCGGCGCAGCGGTTCGTCCGGCCGCGGATCGACCCGGGCGCGCTGGACCGCCGGGCGTTCTGGCGGGCCATGGGCCGGCTGGGACCGGAACGGCGCCGGCTGCTGGAGGCGGGCGTGCTCGACCGGCTGCGAGCCGAGTTCACCGAGCCTTCGGAGCCTCCCGAGCCTCCCGAGCCTCCCGAGCCTCCCGAGCCTCCCGAGCCTCCCGAGCCTCCCGAGCCGGCCGAGCCGGCCGAGCCGGCCGGGCCGGTGCTCGTGCTCGACGTACCCCACTTCACGACCTACGCGGGCCCGCCCGACGCCGACGCGGCCCCCGGCGCCGACGGCTCGGCCGACGAGCCGTGGCCGGCCGGCCTGGCGGCCGCGGTCACCCTGGACGGCGCGGTGCCGCTGACCGCCGAGCTCTACCGGCACGGCGACCCGGCGACCACCGCGTTCACCGCGCTCAGTGAGCGGCTCGCCGCCCGGTACGCCGGGCTCGGCGGGCAGGCACCGGTCACCGTCGTGGTGGACGCCGGCCAGTCCGCCGAGGTCGACTTCGCCGCGCGCACCGGCCGGCACTTCGTCGCCTCGCTGCCGCTGACCGACCATCCCGAGCTGGCCGCGCGGCCGGCGTCGGGACGGCGGGCGGTGGATCGCGACCGGTTTCCGGGCGTCACCGCGCTGGACACCCGCGCCCGGGTCGCGGGAGTGGACCGGCGGGTCGTCCTGGTGCACTCCGCCGCCCTGCGGGCCGCGCAGACGCAGGCCCTCGCCCGCGACCTGAGCAGCGCCACCCGGCGGCTGGCCGACCTCGCCGGGTCCCTGGAACGCCGTACGCTGCACCGGTCACGGGACCAGGTGGCCGCCGAGGTCGCCCGCATCACCCGCTTCCGGTGGGTCGAACGCGTGCTCTCCACCAGCCTGACCGGCGGCCCGGCCGGTGGTGACGAGGGGCTGCGGCTGCGCTGGAAGGTCGACGAGGCGGCACTCACCCGGCTACGGCACGAGGTGTTCGGCAAGCAGGTGCTGGTCACCGACCACGAGGACTGGTCGGTGGCCGACGTGCTCACCGCCTATCGCGCCCGCTACCGCCTGGAGTCGACGCTGCGCCAGTTCGTCGCCCCGGTGACGTCCGCGCCGTCGCCCCGGTGGCGGTGGACCGACGAGCGCGTGGCCGTGCACTCGCTGGTCTGCCTGCTCGCCACCACGGTCGCGCACGTGATGCGGCGGCGCGTGCAGCACGCGGGCATCGACCTGTCGGTGCGCGACCTTTTCACGCGCCTGGCCGGAATCGAGGAGACCGTCGTCTCCTACCCGTCGACCGGCGGGCGGCCGCGGGCGCGCCGGGTGCTGGTCGACCTCGATCCCGTGCAGCGCCGGCTGTGCACGGTGTTCGCGCTGGAGGAGTGGGCACCCGGCCCCCACTGAGCCGCATCAGTTACACAGTGTTCGCGAATTGTCACACAAGGCTATTGCGGCGACACCGAATTCGGCTCACGATTGACGGGCGGTCGCTATTAGGTCGAGAAAAGTAAAAACGGTTCTCCGGGCTTTCCACGAGTCCTGCCCGACGGGTTTGGACGTAGTGGTACGCGGGAGAGGTTCCGGATATGCGCGAGGACGAAGAGCAGGGCAAGGGGCCTTTGTCGTACCACTACGAACAGTACGACAAAACTCGCCGCCGACAACAGGGATATGGCCGGGCACTGGGCTTCACCGTGCTCGGCACGGTCATTCCCGGCAGCGGTCTGGTGATCGCGGGCCGGCGCAGGATCGGCTGGGCCATCGTGGTGCTGGCCGCACTGGTCGCGGGCTTCCTCGGCTATCTGCTGCTGTTCCACCGCGACACCGTTCTGCACTGGGCGGTCCAGCCCGGGGCGCTGGTCGTGATCGGGATGGTGCTGCCCGCCCTGGCGCTCGCCTGGGTGTGCGTCATCATCGCGACGTACCGCTCGCTGCTGCCACGCGGAGTCGCCGCGTTTCAGCGGGTCATGGGGTACGGCCTGGTGGCGGTGCTGGCGCTGATGACCGTGGTGCCACTGGGCGTCGGCGGACGCTACGCGCTGGTGCAGAAGGATGTCGTACAGAACGTCTTCGCCAGTTCGCACAGCCGCAGCGCCACCGCGCCCAAACACGTGTCGGTGAAGGATCCCTGGGCCGGGAAGCCGAGGCTGAACATCGCGCTGCTCGGCGGCGACGGCGGACCGGACCGGGTGGGCGTGCGCACCGACACGGTGATCATCGCCAGTATCGACACCCACACCGGCAACACCGTGCTCTTCAGCCTTCCGCGCAACCTGGAGAAGATTCCGTTCCCCAAGGGATCCGTGCTCGCCAAGGCCTACCCGAACGGCATCTTCGACGGCAAGGGCAGCGAGCTGGAGTGGATGCTGACCGCGGTCTACAGAAACGTTCCCGAGCAGAATCCCGGCCTGCTGAAGAGCGACAACCCGGGTGCGGACGCGGTCAAGCTCGCGGCCGGCGGGGCGACCGGGCTGAACATCGACTACTACGTCCTCGTCAACCTCGAGGGCTTCCGCGAACTCGTCGACGCCCTGGGCGGCATCACGGTCAACATCAACACCAAGATCCCGATGGGTGGCGAATCCTCGGCCGGCCTCAAGCCCGGCGGCTGGATCCAGCCCGGACCCAACCAGCACCTCGACGGGTTCCACGCGCTGTGGTTCGCCCGGGCGCGGTACGGCGCCGACGACTACGCCCGGATGCGGCGGCAGCGCTGCACGGTCAAGGCGATCGTCGACCAGGCCGACCCGGTGAAGCTGCTGACGAGGTACGAGGCGCTGGCCAAGACGGCGAAGGACATCGTGCTGACCGACATCCCGCAGAGCCTGCTGCCGGCGGTCGTCGACCTGTCCCTGAAGGTGAAGAAGGCCGACGTCAGCAACGTGGCGTTCACCAACGAGCTGATCAAGTCCGCGCATCCCGACTACGACTTCATCCACAGCCGGGTGAAGCAGGCCATCCGGGAGAGCGAGAAGGACAGCGCCACGCCGCAGGCCGCGGACGACCTCGACAGCGCCTGCGCCTACAAGGGCCCGAAGAAGCTTTAGCCGGCTAGGGTTTCTGCACCGACACGGTGAGCAGCTCGCTCAGCCTCTCCTTGGGCAGGGCGGGCTGCTCGGCGTGCAGGAAGCAGGTCGCGGCGTGGTCGGGACCGGTGAGGTACGGCGGCGGCGCGTTCTCCACACACCTCGCCATCACCGCCGGGCAGCGGTCGGCGAACCGGCAACCCTGGTGGTCGTCGGGAACGGTGACGTTCTCACTCGACCGGGCGGCTTCCTGCCCCCACGGCCGCATCGGGTCCGGCCAGGGAATCGAGTCGATGAGCAGCTGGGTGTACGGATGCTTCGGTGCGCGGATCACCTCCTCGACGTCGCCGGCCTCGACGATGGTGCCGCGGTACATCACCAGGATGTGGTCGCTCACGTGGTAGGCGGTGCCGAGGTCGTGGGTGATGTAGAGGATCGGCACTTTCAACGTCTGGTTGACAGTGCGCAGGCTCTCCAGGATCGTCGCCCGCAGTGAGGCGTCCACCATCGACACCGGCTCGTCGGCCACGATCAGCTTGGGCCGCATCATCAGTGCCCGGGCCACGGTGACCCGCTGGCGCTGGCCGCCGGACAGCTGGTGTGGATACCTGCCGAGGGTCTCGTCGGCCCGCAGCCCCACCGTCTCCAGGGCCGAGACCATCAGGTCGTGCCGGTCCGCGCGTGACTTCGCCAACTTGAACTTCGCGATCGGCACCGTCAGCACGTGGTCGACCTTGTAGAACGGGTTGAACACCGAGAACGGGTCCTGGAACACCGCCTGCACGTCGCGCCGGAACTCCCGCATCCGGGCGCCGCCGAGGCTCGCGACATCGCTGCCCTGGTAGTGGATCGTGCCCGACGTGGGCGAGATGAAGCCCATCAGCAGCGACGCCAGGGTCGTCTTGCCGCTGCCGCTCTCGCCCACCACCGAGATGATCTGCGGGGTGTCACCGGCGACGGTGAGCGAGACGTCGTCCAGGGCGACGGTGGCGTTGCGGGACAGCACCCGCCCGCCGTACACCTTGGTGACGTTGCGGAGCTCGATCAGCGGTGCGTGCGTCCGCGCGCTCCCGGCCGCGGTGGTGGCGTCCTGGTCAGCGGTCGGCTTCGCCATGATGCTCCTCGTGCAGGTGACAGGCGGCGAACTGGTTGGGCCGGTGCTCGCGGTAGGCCGGCACGGTGGTGCGGCACACGTCCATCACCCGCGGGCACCGCGGATGGAACAGACAGCCCGGGGGCAGCGACTTCAGCGAGGGCGGCAGCCCGGGGATGCCGTGGAACGTGCCGCGGTCCTCCAGCTTCGGCAGGCTCTCGATCAGCAGGTTGGTGTACGGGTGCAGGGGTTCGGCGAAGATGTCCCGGATCGGGGACAGCTCGGCGAGCTTGCCGGCGTACATCACCGCCAGCCGGTCCACCGACTGCGCCATCAGTCCCATGTCGTGGCCGATCAGGATGACCGCGACGTGCAACTCCTGCTGCAGCCGCACGATGGTGTCCATCACCTGGCGCTGCACGACGACGTCCAGCGCGGACGTGGGCTCGTCCGCGATCACCACCTTGGGCCGCATGGCCACGGCGATGGCGATGCAGGCGCGTTGCTTCATCCCGCCGGACAGCTCGTGCGGATACATCCGGCCCACCTCACGGCGCAGGCCGACCGACTCCAGCGCCTCCCGGGCACGGCCGAGTAGCTCCCGTTTGGACGTACGCCCGCCGGCGTGGTCCTCCAGCGTGTCGATGATCTGGTCCTCGATCCGGGCCACCGGGTTGAGGGAGTTCATCGCACCCTGGGGAATCATCGCGATCTCCCGCGCCCGGCGGGCCCGCATCGCCCGCTCCGGCAGCGGCACCAGGTCGGTGCCGTCAAGGACGAGTTGCCCCCCGGAGATCAGGCCCGGACGGCGGATCATCCGCATCAGCGCCAGCGCGACGGTGGACTTGCCCGAGCCGGACTCACCGACCAGGCCCATCCGCTCACCGGGCATCAGGTCGAAGGAGATGCCGTTCACGGCCCGCACCACGCCGGTGTCGGTGTGGTACTCCACCTTGAGGTCGCGTACCGACAGCACCGGCCGCGCCGCCGTCTCGGCGGTCGCCGACGAGGCGGGGGACGCGGTGGACGCGGAGCTCATGCGGACCTCCGGGAACGCGGGTTGGCCCACTCGTCGAGGGCGAAGGAGATGAAGTACAGCGAGAGGATCAGCAGGATGATGATGGCGATCGGAATGCCCCACCACCACCACAGGTTGCGCAGCAGCGCGGAGTACTTCTGCATCCAGAAGAACGTCATCCCCAGCGTGGGTTCGCGCTGGGAGCCCAGGCCGAGCAGCTCCAGGCCGAGCGCGCCGTAGACCGCGCCGATCAGTGCGCCCACGAAGCCCGCCAGCAGGAACGGCGCGAGGTTGGGCAGCAGCTCGCGGATGATGATCTCCGGCCCGCGCATGCCGGACAGTCGCGCCATCTGGATGAACTGGCGTTCCCGCAGCGACAGCACCTGCGCCCGGATGCCGCGGGTGGGACCGGGCCAGGCGAACGCCGCCAGGATGAACGCCATGTTCTCGATCGAGATGTACTGCTGCAGCAGCGAGGCGATGACCACCATCACCAGGAAGCTCGGGATGGTGAACATCACGTCCACGATCCAGCGGATCGCGCTGTCGATCCAGCCGCCGTAGAACGCCGAGATCAGGCCGAGCACGATGCCGACGGCCAGGCCGATCGACCCGGCCAGCAGGCCGATCTTCAGGCTCAGCCGGGTGCCCACGATCATCACCGCGAGCATGTCCCGGCCCTGGGCGTCGGTCCCGAACGGGTAGTCCCACGACGGTGCCAGGCTGGCCGGGGCCGCCAGCGGGTACGGCGCCTTCACCGTGTCCACGAACAGGCTGCCGGCGGTGGAGAACAACACCAGAGCGAGGAAGATGATCCCCCCGACCGCCAGCAGCGGGTTGCGGCGGACGTAGCGCAGGAACGAGCCGGCCCGGCCGGTCCAGGCCTGCCGGCCCGGCATGGTCATCGAGGTCGTGGCAGGGGTGACCATGCTCACCTCCGGTCGTAGCGGATGCGGGGATCGAGCAGGGGATAGATCAGGTCCACGGCCAGGGTGGCGATACACACGGCGAAGACCAGGATCATGGTGATTCCGTAGAGCAGGTTGAAGTCCAGCACCTGGATCGCGGAGTTGATCAGACCGCCCAGCCCCGGGTAGGCGAACAACGTCTCCACCAGCACGGTGGAGAAGATGAACGTGCCAAGGGACATCACCAGTCCGGTCACCTGGGGCAGCAGCGCGTTGCGGACGGCGTACCTCAGGAACACCCGGCGCGGCCGTAACCCCTTGGCGTCGGCGAAGGTGATGTAGTCCTCGCCGACGGTCATCACCATCAGCCCGCGCATCTGCAGCGCCTGGCCGCCCATCTGGAACAACACCAGCGCCATCGCCGGCAGGAAGGCGTGGTCGAGGACGTCGCCGGCGAAGCTCAGACTCCAACCGGGGTTGGCGGTCTGGGAGTACGCCCCGGCGAGCGGGAAGGCCTTCAGCCGGAACGCGAACAGGTAGATCAGCAGGAAGCCGAGCACGAACGCCGGCACCGCGCTGGTGAGCATGCTCACCGGGACCAGTGCCCGCAGCCAGCCGGGCGAGCGCGGCCAGCCGAGCAGCGCACCCAGGACCGTGCCGACGACGAACGCGATCAGGATCGACACCAGGCCGAGGCAGATCGTCCACGGCAGGGCGTCACCGATGACGGAGTTGACCGTCCGCGGGTACTGCGAGATCGAGTAGCCGTAGTCGAACTGCACCACCTTCAGCAGGGCGTGCAGGTACTGCTTCCACAGCGGCTGGTCCAGGCCGTACTGATGGGCGTACGCGTCGGCCATCGCCTGCAGACCGGTCTGGTTGCGCCCACCCTGGGTCGCGGCCAGCTGCAGGCGTTCCTTGATCGGGTCGCGCGGACTGAGCTTCGGGATGAAGAAGTTGATCGTCGCCGCGGTCCACATCACCAGCAACAGCAGCAGGATGCGGCGAACGAGGTAACGCCATGACACAGACTCACCCCTTCGCGGACTTGAGGTGGCTGAGCTCCAGCGGAAGGGTCTTGAACCAGAACGCACCCGGGAGGTACGGGTCGGACTTGTCGGGCCAGCCGGTCCAGTACGTCGTGTTGTACGGGATCCGGTGCAGCCACTGCACGACCGGGGTGTGCGGGAGGTTCTTGAGGTAGATCTCCATCGCCTGCAGGAACAACGGCAGCTCGCCCGGGTCGCCGACCGGGAGACCGCTCATCCGTTCCACGATCTTGTCGTAGTCGGCGTTCTTCCACCGGCTGCTGACGTCGCCCTGCACGCCGACCTTCGACACGTGCCGGGAGTGCATCAGTTCCAGCGACGGGTAGGGGTCGGCGATGGCGCCGGCGAAGCCGAAGAGGAACAGCTTCGCCGAGCCGTCGGCGATCCGGGTGTAGCTGTCGGAGGGCGCCTGGTGGGAGGCGTTGAACCCGGCGGCCCGCAACTGCTCGGCGAGGATGGGGCCGTAGTCGGTGGTGAGGTCCTGCAGACCGTAGATGGTGGCGTCCAGCCGTTTGCCGGACTTGTCCACCCAGAGGTTCTGGTTGTCCTTGGTGAACCCCTTGCTCTTCATGATCTGCTCGGTCTTCGCCGGGTCGTGGGCGTTGGTCGGGTATCGGTCCAGGGTGGGCTGCAGTGCGTCGAAGTACTTCTGCAGTGGAGGGAAGTTGGGGAACGGCAGCTGTGAGATCGTCCCGGCACCCTCGTATCCCACCGACACCAGCTGGTCGCGGTCGATGGCGTGGTTGACCGCTCGCCGCACGTGGGGGTCGTTGTACGGCGGGACCGCGCAGTTGAAGAACAGCGACTGCGGCCACCAGTCGATGTAGCCGTAAGGCGCGGAACGTCCGCTCCAGGTCACGATCTTCGGGTTCTCCTTCACCACCTGCTTGATCACCGGCGGCCGCAGGTCGAGGGAGGAGTCCAGCTCGTTGTTGATCAGTCGCTGTGCGGTGTTGGTCGGGTCGGTGAACGGAACGACGATGACGCGCTCGGGTCCGGGCTGCTGGGCGATCCCGGCCTTGCTCGCCCACCAGTCGTCACGCCGGTCCAGCAGCCGGCGCTGGTTGGTCCAGTCGACCATCTGGTAAGGGCCGGTGACGACCGGCCACTTCTTCGCCGGGTCGTAGAAGAGGAACTCCGTCAGCTTCTTCTGCTGGGAGAAGATGTGCTCGGGTACCAGGAAGATGCCGAGGTCGTTCTTCATGTACAGATAGTCGAAGACGAACCTCGGTGCCGGCTTGGTGAAGCTGATCTCGACGGTGTTGTCGTCGACCGCGCGGGCGCTCTTCACCCACTCCCGCATGTCCGCGGAGTACGCCATCGCGGTGTTCTTCTTGTCCTTGAGCATCGTCAAGGTGAAGGCCACGTCGCCCGCGGTGAACGGTTTCCCGTCACTCCAACTGGCGTCCTTGCGGGTCTTGATGGTGACCTTGGTGTTGTCGGAGGTGTAGGTGGGCTGCCCGTCCGCCAGCCACGGGATCGTCTCGCCGGTGAAGGCCGAGTAGAAGTAGAGCGGCTCGAACATCGCCGCCAGCCCGCGCTGGTGGTTGAAGCCGGAGGCGTACGGGTTGCAGATTCCGACGTCGGACCCGTCGCCGTTGGCCAGCATCAGGGTCTTCTCCCGGGGCACCGACTTCGGCTTGCCGCGCGGCACCGGCCGGGACGACGTCTGCGAGGGTTGCGGTCCGGGTGGCGCCTCGGGGGTGCCGCACGCGGCGGCGAGCACCAGGCCGGACGTGGCGAGTCCGGTGAGCTTCAGGAAGTCGCGTCGCGAACCGTCCGGCGACATGGGTGACATGCGTACCTCCAGCGATCAGCCCAGCTGTCAGCAAGGTCGAGCGACCGGCGGGTGGACGGAGGACACATGGGTACGGAGCGCGGGAAGACGGCCGTACGCATGCTCACCGCCTCGCCCGCGAGGTCTGGAAACTGCGTGTGGTGACTTCACATCTCGATGCGTGTCGAATCAATGCGTGTCGAAGCCGAAGATCTGCGAACGTGCTGCGGTGATGCGGCGGTGCATGGCAGTGCTGCGTTCGGTGCGTGGACACGATTCACCGGCGGGCGCGATCACCCCCCGGCGAAGACGTGATCGGGACGCTAATGACAGGGGTGTGACCTGTCAATGACAACGGCATTCTCGGCCATGTACCAGGTTGGTATCGCTGGTGGCGTGGTGGCTCCGGGGTATGACGCCGAACCTGGCTCCGTGGACGGACGTGTTGCCAGGCTGGGCTTTCGTGGTGTCCGCCGCAGACAGCTTCGCCTTCAACGTCCGAACACACGTGGCCGGCCGACCTCGTTGGTCGACCGGCCCTCGGCGCGCTACCCAGAGATGTCGTGGTGATGTCGTCGCAGGATTCCTGAGGAGTCGTGACAGGAAATCGCCACGCCGTGATGCGCGGTGATCGAACGTTCGGGCAGCTGTCCGGAGTCGGCCGCCCGGCTTCGGGTTTCCTTGATTTCCCAAACGCCGCGCACCTACGTTCACTGGTCGTGTGGACATAAGTAGGAGGGCGGACTCGTGGACGACGAGGCATTGGCGACGGCACTGCGGACCTTCCGGGACTCCGGACTGCTGATCCTGCCCGGCGTGTTCGACGCGGACCGGGTGGCGACCCTGCGGTCGGCGTACGACGACCTGCTGCGAGCCGAGCTCGGGCAGGACCTCGGCGACGGCACCGGCCGCGAAACCGGCCGTGACACCTCCGGCCGGGTGCAGCCGACCGACGGGCGCAAACACGTGCAGATGCAGTTGCCGCTGGTGCCGCCGTTCTCCGACGTGGAGACGATCGCGCACCCGCTGCTCCTCAGGGTGCTGACCGCCATCCTCGGCGACGGCCTGCACTGCTCGTACTACAACTCCAACACCGCGTTCCCGGGCTCGACGTACCAGCGGGTGCACCGTGACGCCGGCCCGGTCTTCGGCGCCGACCTCGGCGTGCCCACCCCCACCACGGCCGTCGTCGTCAACATCCCGCTGTGTGACTTCACCCGGGAGAACGGCAGCACCGAGGTCTGGCCCGCGTCGCACCTGATCGTGGACTCGGTGCAGGACGCCGGCGTCGACCTCACCACCAGGGCGCAGGCGCTGGCGTCGGCCCGGATGGACGTGCCGGCCGGCGCCGCGGTGATCCGCGACCTGCGGCTGTGGCACCGCGGTGTGCCCAACGAGTCCGCCGGGGCCCGCTCCATGCTCGCCGTCGTCTACCAGCGTGCCTGGCTGTCCTGGCGGGCGCCGTCGCTGCGGGTCCCGGCGGCCACCTGGCAGGCGTGGCCGGACCATGTCCGATCGATCTTCTCGGCGGCGCCTGTCGACGCCGAGGACGGGGACCGTCCTGACGTCTGAGGAAACGGCGAGGACCTGCGTGACCTTCCCCGCGGCCGGGCCTGGCTGACCTGGCCGACCTCCGGCCCCGGCCCGGCTCGATCCCACCGGTGGGAAGGCTTCGGCCGCTCCGCTGGTTGGACCGGGCGTGGGCAGCCCGGAGGAGACGCAAGCGCAGGCCGAGGTCGACGTGGTGGTGATCGGCGCCGGACAGGCGGGCCTGTCCAGCGCGTACCACCTGCGGCGCGACGGGTGGGCGCCCGGCACCGGGTTCGTGGTGCTGGACGCCGACCCGCTGCCCGGCGGTGCGTGGCGGCACCGGCCCAGCACGCTCACCATGGCCAAGGTGCACGGCATCTTCGACCTGCCGGGCAGCCGGTTCGGTACGGCCGGAAGCGATGACGGACGCGACGACGCCGACGGCACCGACCCGGGAGTGAGTCGACCGGTGGCCGAGGTGGTGGCCGACTACTTCGCCGCGTACGAACGCCGCAACGCGCTGCCGGTGCTGCGCCCGGTCCGAGTGGACAGCGTGCGCGAGTTCGGCGACCGGCTCGTAGTCGCCGCGGGTGACCGTGAGTGGGCGGCCCGCGCGGTGATCAACGCGACCGGGACCTGGCGGCGGCCGTACTGGCCCGCCTATCCCGGCGCCGCCGGCTTCGCCGGACGGCAGTTGCACTCGGCGAGCTACCGCGGCCCGGCGGAGTTCGCGGGCCGGCGCGTGGTCGTGGTGGGCGGCGGCAACTCGGCGGCGCAGATCCTGTCCGAGATCGCCGACGTCGCCGCCGCGACCACCTGGGTGACCCGTCGCCCGCCGGTGTTCCGCGACGGTTTCACCCGCGAGGACGGCCGGGCCGCCGTGGCCCGGGTCGAGGAACGCGTGCGCGCCGGGCTGCCACCCCAGAGCGTGGTCAGCGTCACCGGACTGGCGTACACCACCGTCGTCAAGGAGGCCTTGCGCAAAGGCGTCTTGACACGGCTGCCGATGTTCGAGCGGATCCGGCCCGACGGCGTGGTGTGGCCGGACGGGGCGTTCGTTCCAGCGGACGTGATCGTCTGGGCGACCGGCTTCCGCCCCGACCTCGGCCACCTCGCGCCGCTGCGGCTGCGCGAACCCGGCGGCGGCATCGCGATGGACGGCACCCGGGTGGTCGCGCAGCCTCGCCTGCACCTGGTGGGGTACGGCCCGTCGGCGAGCACCGTCGGCGCCAACCGGGCCGGCCGGGCAGCCGCGCGAGAGGTCGCGCGGCTGCTGGCGACCGAACTGCCGGTGGCGGATCAGGACGCCGGCTGACGTTCGGCCGCAGGCGCCGTCGCCACCGTCGGGACGGTCGACACAGGGAGCCGGCGGTGCAGACCTTCGGAGACGAGCAGTCCGACGGCGACGAACGCGGCGGCCACCCAGGGCAGCGCGGTGACGCTGGTGACCTGCAGGGCGCCGGCACCGGCCAGTCCCGACAGCGAGACGCCGAGGTAGAGGGCGGAGGCGTTCAGCGCGACGACCAAGGCCGGCGAGGACGGGCGCAGCGCGATCAGCCGGTGTTGCTGCGGCACGTTGACCGCCCAGGCGCCGAAGCCGTACGCCGCCATGCCGATGCCCGCGCCCACCACGGTCGTACTCGCCACGGGCAGCAGGGCGAACGTCACCAGCAGGATCGCGGCGGCACCGGTGATCAGCCACCGCGGGCCGACCCGGTCGGTCAGGTGTCCCGACAGGGGAGTGCTCACCATGCCGGCGCAGCCGGAGACGAGGAGCAGCACCGCGAGGACCGCGCCGTCGCCGTGGGTGGCCGGGCCGAGGATGACGCTCGCATAGGTGTAGGCCACGTACACGCCGAGGTACATCGCCAGCGTCACCGCGAGGCACCGCACCACGAGCCGGTCGCCGAGCGGGGACAGGCGTTCGCGCAGGGAGACCGCGGGCGGTGCGGGCACGTCCGGCAACCAGCGGGCGATCCCCAGCGCGGCGAGAACTCCCAGGGCGGCGACGAACCACATCGTCTCCCGCCAGCTCAGGACGGAGGCGAGGAAGGTACCCAGCGGGGCGCCGAGCGCGGTGGAGGAGGTGAGCCCGAAGGCCACCCAGGAGATGGCGCGGGCCCGTTGCTCCGGTGGCGCCAGCGCGGCCGCGGTGGCGCTCGCGTTGGGGGTGAACATCGCCGCACCCGCGGCGGCCAGCAGCCTGGCGACCACCACCAGGACGTACGAAGGTGCCAGCGCGGTCGCGACGTTGCCGAGCACGAACACCAGCAGTGCTGTCAACAGCAGCTTGCGCCGCGGCCACCGTCCGGTGAGCGCGGCGAGCACAGGTGCCAGGACGGCGTAGGCGAGAGCGAAGACGGTGACGAGCTGCGCCGCCTGCGCCACACCGACGTGCAGTGAGCGGGCGAGGTCGGGCAAGACGCCGGCGACGACGAAGGCGTCGGTGCCGACGGCGAACGTCCCGACGGTGAGGACGGCCGCGCGGGACGGCGGCGCGCCGGTGCGGTGGGTGTGCACGGGTCTCCCAAGATTCGGTACCGATCGGTTCCGTTTCCAGACGGTACTGACCGGTTCCGTTTTTCGTCAACCTCGGGTACGGTGAGCGGCATGCCGACCTGTGCGCGCGACCGGCTGGTGGAGGCCGCCGAGGAGCTCTTCTACTCCGAGGGCATCCGCGCGGTCGGGGTCGAACGCCTGCTGGAGGTCTCCGGCGTCGGCCGGGCGTCCTTCTACCGCCACTTCGCCGGCAAGGACGACCTGGTGGTGGAGATCGTGCGGCGTTCCGGTGAGCGCTGGCAGGCCGGGATGGAGGACGCGGTCGCGGCCCGCGGTGGCTCGCCGCTGGCGGTCTTCGACGCCCTCGCCGAACGCTTCGAGCGCCCGACCTTCCGTGGCTGCTCCTCCATCAACGCCATGGTCGAGGTCGCCGATCCGGACAGTCCCGCCCACAAGATCGCGGCCGCGCAGAAGGAAACGCTGACCGGCTACATCCAGGGCCTGCTGGTCGCGTCCGGGCAACGCCGGTCCCGCGCCCGCACCCTCGCCGAGCAGTTCGTGCTCCTGGTCGACGGCGCGATCGTGACCGCGATGCGCGAGCCGGGTCCCCGCCCGGCCCGCCAGGCGAAGGCGATGGCCGCCGCCCTCCTCGACGGAGCCGCCCGGCGATGATCGTCGGCGCGGTATAGTCCCCCCGCCACCCCGCCCGGGACGTTCGGCGTGCGGTGGCGGGGAGGGAAAGAACCGATGGACGCGTACGCCGCGCTCGCCATCGTGGCTGTCGCCGTCGTCTCGCTGGTCGTCGTACTCGTCGCCGCCGCGCCGGCGGGCTCGCCCGGTCGGCTGGACCGGCTGTGCCCGCGCCGAGGTGCCGACTCCGGCGCCGACCCGTTCACCGCCCACCGCGCGCTCCTCGGTCAGGTGTGCACCACGAGTTCGGTGCGGGTCGACCGGTACGTCGGCGCGGCCGACGCGCCCGGGCCGGACGGCTCGCAGACCCGGATCCAGGTCCGCCAGAACGGCGAGGAAAACCTGCCGGCCGGGTCGACGGCGCTGATCTACGACTACGAGCCGGACGGCGGGTACTACTGGATCGCGGCGTACGACCCGAGGCACGACCTGTCCGAGGGCGGCTGACGTCCGCTTGCTCGCCCGGCCGGACGGCCGGGGGGTCAGGCGCTGGGGTCGAAGGCGCGCCGGGCGTGCCAGGCCAGCGCCGACCGCACTTCCTCGATCTCCCGTACCCGCGACCGGCGCCCGTCCTGGTGGCCGACGGGGTAGAGCCGGTAGCCACCGTGGTACTTGCGGAACGCCCGGCCGGTGACCTTGCGCGGCGGCGTCCAGCCGTCCACCAGCCAGACCACCACCCACGGCTCGGAACGGTCGCCGACCACCCGCACCCGCGCGACCGTCTCCCACGGAATCTGCCAGCGCCGGTGTCCCTTCGCCGCCACCATGCTCTGCCGGTTCAGCTCGAGCGTGTATCCCCGGCGCGCCGACCGGATCAGGTGCCTGGTCGCCAGCACGAGCAACACGATGAACGCGAGCAGCGCGGCCACCCGCATGACCGGGTCGGAGTCGGACGACTCCCCGGCCCAGCGGGCCAGGAAGAGCCCGGCGAGGAGCTGGCAGCCCGCGATGACCAGCCCGGCCAGCCGGTTGCTGGTGAAACGCACCGTGCCGCCGTCGGTGGACGGCCGGTCGGGTTCGCCCGGCCGCCTCGCCACCTCGGCGGGCGGTGCCCCGGAGTCCGCGGGCCGCACGTCCGGGTCGGCGACCGGCGGCGCCTGCTGCCCCGCGGACGACGGCGCCTGCTGCTCGGCGGACGGCTCCTCCGGAGCGGAAGTGCTGTGCAGCTGGGTGGCGTACTGCCGTACGAGGGTCCGGACCGGCGCCGGCAACCAGTCCGCACCGTCCGGCCCGGGCGGAGGGAGGCCACCGATGCGGTCCAGGACCTGCCCGGGCGCCGGCCGGCGGGCCGGATCGCGGTCCAGGCAGGCCCGCACCACGCCGGCGAGGTCGGAGGACAGGCCGTCGAGAGTGGGTTCGTCATGCATCGCGCGGTACATCAACGCCTCGGTCGGCCCGCTGCCGAACGGGCCCTTGCCGGTCGCGGCGAAGGTGAGGACGGCGCCGAGCGCGAACAGGTCGGTGGCGGGGCCGACGTCGGCGCCGCTGATCTGCTCGGGCGCGAGGTAGCCGGGTGTCCCGAGGAACTCCCCGGTCGCGGTCAGCCGTACTCCCTCCAGCGCCTGGGAGATACCGAAGTCGATCACCCGGGGACCGTCGGCGGCGAGCAGCACGTTGGACGGCTTGAGGTCGCGGTGGATCAGCCCGGCCGAGTGGATCGCCTGCAGCGCCTCGGTGAGCCCGGCTGCCAGCCGGCGGACCGCGGGCGCGGGCAGCGGGCCGTACTCCGACACCGCCTGCTGGAGGGTGGGGCCCACGACGTACTCCGTGGCCAGCCACGGCTGGGGTGCCTCCGGGTCGGCGTCGACGACGCCGGCGGTCCAGAAGCCGCCGACCGAACGCGCCATCGCCACCTCGCGCCGGAACCGCTCGCGGAAGTCCGAATCGTCGGCCAGGTCGGTGCGGGCGACCTTCACCGCAACCGCCCGGCCGCCCGGAGAGGTGCCGAGGTAGACAGTGCCCATCGCGCCGCCGCCCAGCCGCCCACGTAGGGAGTAGGCGCCGACCTGGTGGGGGTCAGCTGGTCCCAGCGGCCGCACGCGCGCTCACTCCGTCCCGAGGCATCGGCCGGGGCGTCCCGGCGGCGGTTCCCACGTTCACGGCAGAGCATAGGCGTCGCCGGTACGCCGGGCATCGGCCACGCGCCTGATGTGCGGGGTGCGCGCGGCGTGCCCGGCGGACCGACCGGACGGAGTGGGACCCGAGTGAGACCTCGAGTGGGACCCCGGGTGAGACCTCAGCAGGAGTTCTTGCTCGCCACCACCGGCTCGTCGCCGTCGGGCTGCACGGAGTACAGCACTCCCTGCAGGCGCGAGTGCACGATCTCGCCGGGGCTGTCGGCCCAGCCGTCGTGGTTGCTGTCGTAGATCTGCTCGTAGTGCAGGTGGGAGACGCCGGTGCCGACCGCGCCGGCCAGGCCGATCCGCTCGCCCTGCCTGACCTTCTGGCCGACGGAGACGTCGCGCTCCTGCATGTGCAGGGACATCGTGTACCACCCGTCACCGTGGTCGATCTTCACGCCACCCGGCTCGGACAGCTTGACCACGGTGCCGGCGGCGGAGGCCACCACGACCATGCCGTCGGTCGCTCCGCTCTCGTTGAAGAAGTCGATCTTCATGTCGTCCGGGGCGTGTCCGGCGTACGTCGTGAACCGCAGTTCGGTGCCGCACTTCGCCGGCAGGTCGAAGGCGGGGCGGCCGTCGCTGGAGCGGGTCGCCTTCTTGGCGGCGGTCTTCCTGGTGACCTTCGGCTTCGGCGAGGCCTTCTTCGTGGCCTTCGGCTTCGGCTTCGGCTTCGGCGAGGCCTTCCTGGTGGCCTTCGGGGTCGCCTTCGCGGTCGGCTTGGCCTTCTTGGTGGCCTTCGGGGTCGGCGTCGCGGTGGCGGTCGGCGTCGCCGGCGGAGCCACCCGGTTCTGCGAACGGGAGGCGCGCTCACGCTCGGCGCGCTCGCGCGCGGTGTCGACCTGCCTGCTCACCGAGTCGTACGCCGCGACCTTGGCGGCGGAGTCGTCGAGGTGTCCGGCCTGGCGGGCGAGGATCCACGGGGTCACCGCACCCGCGGTGAGGGCGAGCACGCCGGCGACGACGGCGAGGACGCGGAGTGGCCGGCGGGGGCTACGGGAGTCTTCGGGACGAGCGAGGCTGCTGGGGCCGTCGGAGCGATGTCGGGCTGAGGAGCGGCGCGGCAGTTTTGGCGGCATCGAGCGATCTCTTTTCGTCGTGGCGGCGCGTTCACGGCACGTCCCCAGGACGTGGGGCGGTTCGCGCTCACGCACTCTCGTCCGCCGGGCGGACACGGTGCGCGGGCAGAGGAAGATCACGCGACGAACGGTGGACGCCGGCAGATGGGCCGGGCGCCGTAAGCCTTCCGGGAGCCGTGGTGCGAGGTGCTTTTGCGTTGTGTTGCCGGTTCGGCCCCCGTGGCCGACCTTGGGCAGTTTGCGGGATCGGCAGGACGTCTGCCAAGCTCGGTGTCCGCTTTGCGGGAAAATCTACGGCGAATTCCGGTCCGATCGAGGACCTTGGACCCTGGACGACGCGTGCGACGGTGACCTCCCGCGCCACTGTCGGTGGCCGCGGGCAGGATGATCGCCATGGAGCCGTGGTCGACCGCCGAGCATGCCCCCACACTGGCGGGGCTGGCGGAGCTGGTGGGATCCGCGCCCGGTCGTTGCCTCGCACTCGTCGTGGTCCCCGGCCTGGGCGTCGGGCTCGCCGTCGACGGCCACCGCCGGGCGGTCCGTTGCGCGGACCCGGCCGGGCTGGTCGCCGAGCTCGACCGGGAGCTCCGGCCGAGGTGGGTCTGGTGGGACGCCCGTACGACCGCCGGCCAGCTGCTCGCCGCGGACGTGCGGGTCCGCGCCTGCTGGGACCTCGCCGCCGGCCACCGGGTGCTCCACGGCGGCCGGCGCGATGACCCGGCCGCGGTGTGGGCCGCCGCCACCGGCCTGCCCGAGCCGCCGCCGCCCCGGCGGGAGGTGACCCTGCTCGACTGGTCCGAACCCGCCACCCTCCCGGGTGCCCTCTCCAACTCCCTCGGCGGTTCCGACGCCGCCAACCCCGCCGTCAGCTCCGACGCCAACCCCGCCGCCGGCTCCGACGCCAACCCCGCCGCCGGCTCCGACGACGAGTCCGCCGACTTCTTCGCCCACGACGGCCGGCTCCGGCCCGACGTGGCCGGTCAGGACTGGCTCGCCGACCGGGTGACCGGACCCGCCGCCGACGCCGTCCTCGACCGCGCGGCCAGGTGGGCCGCGCTCGCCCTGCGGGTCCGCGCCGCCCAGGACGCCGGCCTGCGCGCGCTGCCGGATCCCCGGGCCAGCCCGCGGTCGCTGCCGCTGGCCGTCCTCACCGCGTACGCCGAGTCCGCCGCCGCGCTGCTGGCCGTCGAGCTGGAGCACGACGGGCTTCCCCTCGACCGCGGGGCGGCCGAGCGGTACATCTCCGGCTTCGTCGGCCCCCGCCCGGCCACTCCCGCCGCCGAGGCGGCCGCCCGGGCCAGGCGGGACGCCGCGGTGGTCGACCTGTTCCGCCCCGGCTCGGGGGAGGAGGCCGGGGTGCGCGTCGACCTGCGCAACCCCGTGCAGGTCCGCGAGCTGCTGGGCCGGGTCGGGTTCAACCTCCCCGACACCCGGTCCTGGCGGCTGGAGCCGTTCCGCGACTCCCATCCGGGGGTGGCCGCGTTTCTCGACTGGCGCAAGGCCGAACGCATCGCCACGACCTACGGCTACGGCTGGCTCGACCGGCACGTCGGCGCCGACGGCCGGTTGCGCGGGACGTGGGCGGCCTCCGACGGCGCGGCCGGCCGGATGACCGCGGGCGCCGGGCTGCACAACCTGCCCGCCGGGCTGCGGGTGGCGGTCGCCGCCGAGCCGGGCCACGTTCTTGTCCGCGCCGACCTGGGCCAGATCGAGCCCCGGGTGCTGGCCGTGGTCTCCGGCGACGCCGCGCTCGCCCGGGCCGCGCGCGCCGACGACCTGTACGCCCCGGTCGCCGCACAGCTGCACTGCGACCGGCCCACCGCGAAGGTCGCCGTTCTCGCAGCGATGTACGGCCAGACCTCCGGCACGGCCGGCGCCGCCCTGCGGCGGATGGAACGCGCCTACCCGCGGGCGATCGGCTACCTCCGTACGGCAGAGGAGGCCGGCCTGGTCGGCCGGGACATCCGCACCCACGGCGGCCGGCTGATCCGGCTCCGGCCGGGGGAGAGCGACGCGAGTGATGCGGCCGAGGAGCCGGTGGACCCCCGCGCGGCGGACGCACCACCTGGATCGCGGCCGGCGGCCGACCGGGCCCGGCGGCACGGGCACGGCAGGTTCGCCCGGAACGCCGTCGTCCAGGGTGCGGCGGCGGAGTTCTTCAAGGCGTGGGCCGCGGCGGTGCGCACCGGCCTGCGCCCGTTCGGCGGCCGGATCGTGCTGTGCCTGCACGACGAGCTGTTGTTGCACGTGCCCGCCGAGCACGCCGGCGACGCGACCGCGCTGCTGGCGAGCGCGCTGGAGTCGACGGCGGGGTTCTGGGCGGCGGGCAGCTCGGTCCGCTTCGTCGCCGACGTGAGCGTGGTCACCCGCTGGTCGGAGGCGAAGTGAGGCGCGATCCGGCCGCGCGGCTCAGCCGAGCTGCGCGGCGAACATCCAGCGGTGCTTCTCCAGCGTCCGCAGGGCCTCGATCACGATGTCCTGGCTCACCGGGTCCGTCGTCTCCAGCGCCTCCATCGCCGTGCGCGCCCGCGCGATCGTGGCGTCGAGCTGGTCGACGACGGCGCCGACGACCTTGTCGTCGCTCGTGAAGCCCGGCGCCACCTCCGGGAGGTTGGTCGTGGTCGCCACGGTCGCCGGCCGGCCGTCGGCGGGTACGTCCAGCGCGACCAGGCGCTCGGCGACCGTGTCGGCGAAGTCCCGGGCGTCGTCGATCACGACGTCCAGCCGCTCGTGGACGGGCAGGAAGTAGCGGCCGCGCACGTGCCAGTGCAGCTGCTTGCCGTTCTGGGCCAGGCCCAGGAGGTCGACGAGGACCGGTTGCAGGACCTTCGCGACGTCCTTCCCCGACACCTCGTCGGTGGTCTTGGCGTGTCCTTGGGTCACCGAACTCACCTCACGTCTTCGTCACGTGGCAGGCACCCTCCACTGCCAGCCTGCGTCCCGGTCCGATGGCAGGCAAACCCCGCCGCGACCTGAGCGGATCGCCCGGCAAGGCGTACCGGCCGCCGCCGGTACGAAACGGAGCGACAGGCGGGTCGTTCCCGTACGTGATAGGAGGGACTTACGGGGTAAGCCTCCGACACGAGCGAACCGGTGCCGACCGGCGCCGACCGGGAACGGCCCCTCACACGTGCACGAGCTGGGAGATTCATGACGCAGCGCGACCAACCCGACCAGACGAGCCAGCAGGACCCGCAGCACCAGCACCCCCGCCCGGACTTCCCCGGTCAGACCCAGGAACACCCCGGCCTGGACTCCGAGATGGACCCCAAGCCCGACTACGGCTACGACACCTACCGCGGGCTGGGCCGGCTGGAGGGTAAGAAGGCGCTGATCACCGGTGGTGACTCGGGCATCGGCCGGGCCGTCGCGCTGGCGTTCGCCCGCGAGGGTGCCGACGTGGCGATCGCCTACCTCGAGGCCGAGGAGTCCGACGCGGACGAGACCGCCCGGGTGGTGGAGGAGGCCGGCCGCAAGGTGCTGCGCTTCGCGACCGACCTGAGCGAGGAGGGCAACTGCCGCCGGCTGGCCGACCAGGTGGTCAAGGAGTTCGGCCAGGTCGACATCCTGGTCAACAACGCGGCGTACCAGATGAGCTTCGGCAGCTTCGACAAGATCCCGTCGGACCTGCTGGAGCACACGTTCCGCACCAACATCATGGCGATGTTCTGGCTCACCCAGGCGGTGCTGCCGGCCATGCCCGAGGGCGGCACCATCATCAACACCTCCTCGATCCAGGCCTACCAGCCGACGCCGGCGCTGCTGCCGTACGCCACCACCAAGGGCGCCATCGTGACGTTCACCAAGGGCCTCGCGGAGGAGCTCGCCGAGCGCGGCATCCGGGTCAACTCGGTGGCGCCCGGCCCGGTGTGGACCCCGATCATCCCGGCGTCGATGCCCGCGGAGAAGGCGGCGTCGTTCGGTGCGGACGCACCGCTGGGCAGGCCGGGTCAGCCGGCCGAGCTCGCGCCCGCGTTCGTGTTCCTGGCCTCCCAGGAGTCGAGTTTCGTCAGTGGGCAGATCCTCGGCGTCACCGGCGGCCGGCTGCCGTAACCGTCCCCCGCTGGCCGACTCCGGTATCCCCCACGCGCCCGGAATGCGCGGGTGCCGGAGTCGGCCGCCGGAAAGTAGTTGAATATGGGGGTACGCGACGTTCGACGGAGGTTCCGACATGAGTATCGGCGCGGGCATTTTTCTCATCGCGTTCGGGGCGATCCTTGCCTTCGCCGTGCGGGCCAACCCGGACTGGCTGAGCCTGGACGTCGTGGGCTGGGTGTTCATGCTCACCGGCGCGACCATCCTGGCCATCACGCTGACGCTGTGGAACAAGCGGCGCCGGGCGGCCTCGATCAGCGAGCGGCAGGTCATCGAGAACGGCCGGCAGACCACCGCCGAGCGGCGGGTCTACCGCGAGACCGACGTCCCGCCCGAGGTGTGAGTGCGGGTCGCCGGTCGGTTCGCGGTGGTGACCGGCGCGTCCGGCGGGATCGGGCGCGCGGTGGCCGAGCGGCTGGCCGCCGCCGACTGCCGGCTTCTGCTGGTCGGCCGGGACGCGGACCGGCTCGCCGCGGTGGCCCGGTCCACCGGCGGGGAGCCGCTGGTCGCCGACCTCGCCGACCCTGACGACGTCGCCGGCCTGGCGGCCCGGCTGGCCGACCGGGACGAGCCGCCCGACCTGCTGGTCAACAACGCCGGCGTCGGCGCGGTCGGCCCGGCGGCGCAGGTCGACGACGCCGACCTGGACCGGCTGCTCACGGTCAACCTGCGCGCGCCGATGGAGCTCACCCGGGCCGTGCTGCCGGCGATGACCGCGCGCGGCTCAGGCCACCTGGTCTTCGTCTCCTCCATCGCCGCGGTGCTGGGAGTCGCCGGTGAGTCGGCGTACGCCGCTGTCAAGGCGGGCTTGCATGTGTTCGCGGCCAGCCTGCGGGCGGAGGTCGCCGGCGCCGGCATCGGGGTGAGCACGGTGGTCCCGGGCGTGGTGGACACCGACTTCTTCGCCCGGCGCGGCGCACCGTACGCCCGGCGCTTCCCGCGCCCGATCCCGCCGGAGCGGGTGGCGGCCGCGCTGGTGCGGGCAGTCGAACGCGACCAGGCCGAGGTCGTCGTACCCGCCTGGCTGCGCGTCCCGGTGGCCGTGCGTTCACTGGCGCCGACGACCTACCACCGGCTGGCCGGGCGCTGGGGCGGCGACGGCTGAGCCGCCGCCCGCCCCTGTCAACCGGCCCTTGTCAACCGGCCCTTGTCAACCGGCCCTTGTCAACCGGCGATGGCCCGCAACGACTGGCGCAGTGAGCCCATCGTGGCCAGCACCGCCGTCGGTTCGTACCCACAGTGCGCCATGCAGTTCGCGCACCGCGGATCCCGGCCCCGTCCGTAGCTGTCCCAGTCGGTCTCCTCGACCAGTTCCTGGTACGTCGAGGCGTATCCGTCGCTCATCAGGTAGCAGGGCCGCTGCCAGCCGAACAGCGAGTACGACGGAATTCCCCAGGCGGTGCAGGGAAAGTCCACCTTGCCCTCGAGGAAGTCGAGGAACATCGGGGAGTGGTTGAGCCGCCAGCGCGCGCGGTTGCCGTTCGCGAACGCCTTGCGGAACAGCTCCCGGGTCTGGGTGACGCCGAGGAAGTGGTCCTGGTCGGGCGCCTTCTCGTAGGCGTAGGCCGGCGACACCATCATCTGGTCGACGTGCAGGTCGTCGTTGAGGAAGTCGAGTACGTCGATCACGTTCTGCGGGCTGTCGCTGGTGAAGAACGTGGTGTTGGTGGTGACCCGGAATCCCTGTGCCTGCAGGAACCTCACCGCCGCGACCGCCTCGTCGAAGCCGCCCTCGTGGTCCACCGACGCGTCGTGGCGTTCGCGCAGGCCGTCGATGTGCACCGCGAACGCGAAGTAGGGCGAGGGCTGGAAGTCGAAGCGGTCCCACCACTTGCGGACCAGCAACGCGTTGGTGCACAGGAAGACGTAGATCTTCCGCCTCACGAGTTCGGCGACCATCCGGTCGATCTCGGGGTGCATGAGGGGTTCGCCGCCGGCGATGGAGACCATCGGCGCGCCGCACTCCTCCATCGCGGCCACGGCCTGCTCGACCGGCATCCGGCGGCGGAGCTCGTCGGCCGGGTGCTGGATCTTGCCGCAGCCCGCGCACTGCAGGTTGCAGGCGAACAGCGGCTCGAGCTCGACCAGCAGGGGAAACTTCTCCCGGCCGCGCAGTCGCTGGGTCAGCAGGTACCGCCCGATTCGCAGGCTCTGCCGCATCGGCATGGTCATGGGTTGCGCACCTCCTTCGGCAGGGTGAACTCGATGTCCTCGGTGGTGGCCACGTGCTCGCGCACGTCCACCGGGCCGAGGCCGCGCAGCGCGTCGACGGTCGCGTCGACCAGCGACGCCGGTGTCGAGGCGCCCGCGGTGACCGCGACCGTGGCCGCGTCGGGTAGCCAGGCCAGGTCGATGCCGCCGGGGTCGTCGACCAGGTGGGCCGGGGTGCCCAGGCGGCGGGCGAGCTCGACCAGCCGGTTGGCGTTGGAGGAGTTCCGGGAGCCGACCACGAGGACGAGATCGGCCTGCCGGGCCACCGACCGCAGGGCGTGCTGGCGGTTGGTGGTGGCGTAGCAGATGTCGTCCGACGCCGGACCCTGCAGCGCGGGGAAGCGGTCGTGCAGGACGCCGACGATCTCGGCCACCTCCTCCACCCCGAGCGTGGTCTGCACGAGGTAGGACACCCGGCCGGGGTCGGGCACCCGTACGCGGGCGGCGCCGGCGAGGTCCTCCACCAGCACCGTGCTGCCCGGGCGCTCGCCCACGGTGCCCTGGGTCTCCTCGTGCCCGTCGTGTCCGATGAACAGCACGGTGTCGCCGCGGTCGGCGAACCTGCGCGCCTCGCTGTGCACCTTCGCCACCAGGGGGCAGGTCGCGTCCACGACGCCGAGACCGCGGGCGGCGGCCTCGTCCCGGACCGCGGGGGACACACCGTGCGCGGAGAAGACGACGGTGGCGCCCGCGGGCACCTCGGCCAGTTCCTCCACGAACACCGCGCCGAGGCCTTCCAGCCGGGCCACGACGTGGGAGTTGTGCACGATCTGCTTGCGGACGTAGACCGGGGCGCCGCGCTGGACGAGGACCCGCTCGACGATGTCGATGGCGCGTTCCACCCCGGCGCAGAACGACCGCGGGTGGGGAAGCAGGACGGTCCGCGCCCCGGTCGCCGCACCCCAGTCGGCCAGCGCGGGCGCGACGGTGGTGAGCGTGCGCGCCGCCGTCCGCAGGTGGGCCAGCGTGACCGGTCGCCACAACGCGCCGGTGGCCGGGTCGGCGACCACCCGTACGCACGCGGTCGCGGTCGAGGCGGGCAGGCCGGCCGCGAGCCAGCCGGACTCCAGGTCGACGGCGAGGGCGCCGCTGTCGCGCAGGGGCGTGCGCGCGGCGCCGCTGACCAGGTGGTCCCGGCTCACCACCGGGCCGGTGCGCACCGTCAGGCCGATCCGGGCCAGCCGGGCGGCCAGCAGCGGTGCGCTCGGGCAGGCGACGACGCGCTCGCCGGCGCGTACCTCCGTGGCCACCACCACGTCACCCGGTGCGAGGCCGGGGTCGAGCGCGCCGGCCACCCCGGTCACCAGCACACCGCTCGGTGGCCGGCCGGTGTGCGCGAGCAGGTGGGCCGCACGTTCGGCGTGCCGGCGGCCCATGCCCGTACGCAGCAGCGTGGCCGAGGTGGTTCCCGCGGGCAGGCCACGCCGGACCGCGGCCGTCTCCAGCCGGGTCGGCGCGCACAGGGCGAACTCGGCCGCCATCGCAGCTCCCCTCATGCCCGGTCCTGCGCATCGCCTGCCGGGGTGAGCAGCCGGCCGAGCGCGGTGACCGGGAACACCAGCCGGTAGAGGTGGTAGTTGATGTAGAAGTCGCCGGGGAATCCGGTGCCGGTGAACTGCGGCTCGTCCCAGCCGCCGTCGGGGCGCTGGGTGGCCACCAGCCAGGCGATCCCGGCGCGGACGGCGGGGGACCCGCTCAGCCCGGCCGCCTCCAGCGCGAGCAGCGCCCACGCGGTCTGCGACGCCGTCGACGTGCCCTTGCCCACCCAGGTGGGATCGGTGTAGGAACGCAGGTCCTCACCCCAGCCGCCGTCGGCGTTCTGGTGCGCGGTCAGCCAGTTCGCGCCGCGGACGACGGCCCGGTCGTGCCGGGAGAGGCCGGCAGCCACCAGCGCGGGCAGGACCGCGCCGGTGCCGTACACGTGGTTCGCGCCCCACCGGCCGAACCACGAGCCGTCCTTCTCCTGCGCGTCCAGCAGCCAGCGCACCGCGCGCTGCACCTCCGGGTCGTCGGCGTGCCCCTCGTGGGCGAACATCTCCACCACGTGCGCGGTGACGTCCGCGCTGGGCGGATCGATCACCGCGCCGAAGTCGCAGAACGGCAACTGGTAGGCGAGTTCGCGGGTGTTGTCAGCGTCGAACGCGCCCCAGCCGCCGTCCCGGCACTGCATGCCGCGCAGCCAGATCCGGGCCCGGCGTACCGCCTCCTCCACCTGTGGCGACTCGGCGGTCCGGCGCAGGCCGAGCACCACCTCGGCGGTGTCGTCGGTGTCGGGGTAGCCGTCGTTGTCGAACTCGAACGCCCACCCGCCGGCGGGAGTGTGCGGCCGCCGTACGGCCCAGTCGCCGCGGACGGTGATCTCCTCCGCCAGCAGCCAGTCGCGCGCCCGCACCATCGGGCCGGCCTCGGGATCCACGCCCGCGTCGCCGAGCGCGACCAGGGCGAGTGCGGTGTCCCAGACCGGCGACTGGCACGCCTCGATCCGGCGTACGGTGCCGTCCGGGGTCTCCTCCCTGATGGTGAAGCGTTCCCAGCCGGCCAGGCCCGCCGCGAGCACCGGGTGGTCCAGCGGGTAGCCGATGGCGTGCAGCGCCATCAGCGAGTAGACCCACGGCGGCTGGATGCCGCCCCAGCAGCCGTCCTTCTCCTGCCGGGCGACGACCCACTCCGCGGCCCGGCGCAAGGCCAGCTTGCGCACCGACCGGACCGGCCGGCGTTCGTAGGCGTGCAGGGCCCGGTCCAGCCGGGTGAACGCGCCCCGCCACGTGGTCGGCGGGGCCGGTGGCGGTGCCGGCGAACCGGTGCGGAGCTCGTCGACGCTCACCCCGAGCGGGCGGTTCGGCCGGAGCGCGCCGAGGATGGTGAGGGGTACGAGAGTCTGCCGGGCCCAGCAGCCCCAGTCGTAGACGTTGAACGGCACCCAGGCCGGCGCCAGCACGATCTCCGGCGGCAGCGCGGGCACGTCGTCCCAGCTCCACTGCCCGAACAACGACAGCCAGATCCGGGTGAACACCCGGGTGGCCTCGACCCCGCCGCTGTCAAGGATGAATTGACGGGCCTGCTTGAGGTGCTGGTCGTCGGCGTCGTCGCCGGCGAGCCGGAGCGCGACGTAGGCCTCCACCGACGTGGACACGTCGCCCGGCCCGAACCGGAAGTTCGCCCACGAGCCGTCGTCGCGTTGCTGGCTTCGGATCCAGGTGGCCGACTGCGCGGTCTGCTCGTCGGTGCGGACGCCGAGGAACTGCCGCATCATCAGGTCCTCGGCGTCCATCGTGACGTTGGTCTCCAGCTCGCCCTTCCACCAGCCGGCCGGGTCCTGCAGGTCCAGCAGGTGCTCGACGGCACGGTCCAGCGCGGCGTGCGCCGACGCGTCGTCGTCGGCGTTCGGTTGCACCGACCGCGCGGACAGGCCGGCCATCAGGCGCTCCGTCCGCGCAGCTGACCCGCGACCCGGGTCAGGTCGTCGCGCACCGGGTCCGGCAGGTCGACCGTGCCCAGTGCCCGGATCCCGGCCGCGAGCTGGCGGTCCGCCTCGTCCTCGGTCCAGCCGCGGCCACCGGCCTGTTCGACCAGAGACGCGGCCCGGGCGAGCTCGGCCTCGTCCAGCGGGTCGGGCCGGCGGTAGAGGTCGCGCAACTCCTCCGCCGCCATCGTCGGGGCGGTGAGCGCGGCGACCACCGGGACGGACTTCTTCCGCGCCCGCAGGTCCGACAGCACCGGCTTGCCGGTGCGCACCGGGTCGCCCCAGATGCCGAGCAGGTCGTCGGTGAGCTGGAACGCCATGCCCACGTGCCGCCCGAACGTCGTCAGCGCCGCCAGCAGGGTGGCCGGCGCCCCCGCGAGCACCGCACCCAGCGAGGCCGAACACGCCAGCAGGGCGGCGGTCTTGTCCGCGGCCATGCTGGTGCACTCGGCGAGGGTCACGTCGTCGCGCTTCTCGAACGCGATGTCGGCGGTCTGGCCCGCGATCAGCTGCCGCACGGTCTCACCCAGCCGGCGTACGGCCACGTGGACGTGGACGGAGTCGGCCTCGGCGAGCACCTCGTTGGCCAGGGACAACAGCGCGTCGCCGGCCAGGATCGCGTCGGGTACGCCGAACCGCGCCCACACCGTCGGCCGGTGCCGGCGTTCGGTGTCGCCGTCGATCACGTCGTCGTGCAACAGCGAGAAGTTGTGCACGAGCTCGCAGGCGAGCGCGGCCGGAACGCCCGCCTCGGGCGGTGCCTGCGCCGCCTGCGCCGACAGCACCGCGAGGACCGGCCGCAGGCCCTTGCCGCGCGCTGTGGGCTCGGCCGGGAACTGGCCGTCGGAGTCCCAGAAGCCGAAGTGGTAGCCGCAGGCGCGCCGGGTGTCCGCGTCCAGCCGATCGAGTGCGGCGAGCAGGGCCGGCTCGACCATCCGGTGGGTCTCCGCGATGCGGCGTTCGGTGGGGAGCAGCGTCATGGCAGGGCCTCTCCAAGGGGGCGCGACGTCGGGGTCCTGGTGAGGGAGAGCGCGTCCGCCGCCCGCAGGCCGCTGCGTACCGCGCCCTCCATGGTGTCCGGCCACCCGGTGGCGGTCCACGCGCCGGCGAGGGTGAGCCCGGGCAGTCCGGTGTGGGTGGGTGGGCGCAACGCCGCCGTGCCGGGGCCCTGGCGGAACGTCGCGTGGGGTTCGCGGGTGACGAACGACTCGACCACCCGGGCGGTGCGGGCGCCGGGCAGCAGGTCGTCCACCGCGTTGGCGTACGTACGGCGGAGTTCCTCGGTGGTCGTGCCGACCTCGGCGTGCGCGGCCGACACCGACACCACGAGGTACTGGCCGCGGTCCACGCCCGCGGCCCGGGTCCGGTCGAAGATCCACTGCACGGGGGAGTCGAGCGCACCGGCGTACGGGAACGCCGTCACCCGCCGGTCGTAGCGCAGGTGGACGTTGACGATGGGCGCCGACCCCAGCCGGGCCCAGCGTTCCCGTGCCTCGTCGGGCACCGCGCGAGCCGGCACCAGCCGGGCGGCGGACTGGTGGGGGACCGCCACCACGACCGCGTCCGCGGTGAGTTCGTCGGTACGGGTACGCAGGACGAACCGCTCGGCGCCGGCGCCCGGATCGGCGAGTGGTTCGACGGCCAGCACCCGCACGTTCGTGCGGACGTCGACACCGAGGCGTTCCAGCAGCCGGGCCGCGGGCTGGGCGTGCAACTGCCGCAGCGACACCGCGGGCACGCCGAGGTCGGCGGCCTCGGGCCGGTCGAGGAACGCGGTGCGGAACACCTTGGCGGCCAGCGCGAGGGACGCCTCGTCGGGCGGGAGGTTCAGCGCGGCGACCGCGATCAGGCCCCACAGGCGCTCGATCGCCCGCCCGGACTGCCGGCGTTCGCGCAGCCACTCGCCGAACGTCGAGGTGTCCCTGCGCGGGTCGTCCGGGTCGACCCGGCGCAGCGCGAACGCGGCCGCGCCGGCGCGAAGCCGTTCCAGCGGGGTCAGCGGCCTGTACGCCGCCAGCGATCGGGCCAGGTGCAGCGGCGCCGGTCCGCGCCGGGTGCGGTAGATCCAGGCCGGCTGGTCCGCGTGCTCGCCCGAACGCCCGTCCGGCCGCAGCACCGGGATCGCCAGATGGTCCTGGACCGGTGCGAGTGCTGCCACGTCGAGGCGTTCCAGCAGGGCGCGGTAGGCGTGGTAGCACCGCAGGAACACGTGCTGGCCGGTGTCGGCGACCAGGCCGGACCGGCCGGAGACGGCAGGCCGGTCCAGGGAGTACGTCGCACCGCCCAGGTGCGTGCGCGCCTCCAGCAGGGTCACCCGGGCACCCCGGTCCGCCAGCCGGACAGCGGCCGCGATCCCCGCCAGGCCGCCGCCGACGACCGCGACCGACGTCATGCCTCACCTCGGGCCAGCGCCCGCGCCGCCGCCGCGAACTTCGCCCTGCCCGGCGACTCCAGGCGCTGGTCGCGAATCAGGTCGGGGTCGGCGCTGATCCGGTCCAGCAGCCGCAGGTGGACGCCGGCGATCGCCGCCGTGCACGACCGGCTGCGGCGGTCCAGCAACGGGAGCAGGGTGAGTCCGCGCACGTACCACGCCCGCGTGCGGTTCGCCTCGAACCGCACCAGGTCGGCGAAGCTGTCCGGGTCGATCAGGCCCTCCTCGGCGGCGCTCTCGCGCGGGTCGCGGGGCTCGCGCGGGTCGATGGGGCCGAGGGGGTCGCGGCCGTCGCGGGGCTCGTGGCCCTCGCGGAGTTCGCGGAGCTCGCGTAGCTCGAGGGTGCAGGCGTAGTCGTCCAGGTCGGTGGCCGGGAGGTAGATCCGGCCGCGCAGCCGGTCGTCGTACAGGTCGCGCAGGATGCAGGTGAGCTGCACAGCGACGCCGAGGGTGTCCGCCAGCGGCTCGGCCTCGGCGTAGGACCGCGGGCCGAACACCCCGAGCGACAGCCGGCCCACCGAGCCACCGACCTGGCGGCAGTAGCCCACCAGGTCCTCGAACGTCTTGTAGCGCATGCCCCGGACGTCGGCCTCGCATCCGTCGAGGAGTTCCAGGAGGGCGTCCAGCCGGATCGGGAACCGCCGCGCCGCGTCGGCCAGCGCGACCACCACCGGGTCGGACGCGGCCGGGTCGGCGGGGTCGGCCGGATCGGGGGGCGCGGGCGGCGGGCCGGCCAGCAGGCGTTCGGCCTGGTTGCGCACCACCGCCAGCCGGCGCAGCTTCTCGGCCACCGGCAGGTCGGCGTCGCCGATGTCGTCGACGCGGCGCGCCATGGCGCACACCGCGGACAGGGCGCGCCGTTTCGGCCCGGGGAGCAGCGCGATGCCGTAGGAGAAGTTCCGCGCCTCCCGGCGGGTGATCGCCGCACACGCGCGGTAGGCCTGATCGACGTTCATCTCCCTCTCATCCCCGGCCACCCGCCGGAGTACGCCGGGAACCGAGCATGCTCCGCAGCCAGGCTCCGGCGATCACCGGTGAGGTGGGCCGCGGCACCCGGCGCAGCGGGTCGTAGCCGGCGCGGCGGAGCGCCGAGCAGGTGGCCCGCCCGCCGGCGACGGAGCCCGCGACGCTCACCCGCGCCCAGCCCGACAGCGTGCCCAGCACCTGCGCGCCCGCCTCGAGGAGCTTCTGCGCCCGGGCCGTCTCGAACGCGATCAGCGCCCGCAGCGCCTCGCTCGCCCGGGGCCGGCCGAGGTCCTCCTCGCCGACGGAGAACGCGCGCAGGTCCTCCCGCGGCAGGTAGATCCGGTCCCGGCGGTAGTCCTCGCCCACGTCCTGCCAGTGCGCCAGCAGTTGGAGTGCCGTACAGATCTGGTTCGAGCGGCGGACGCGTTCGGCGGTCGCGCGGCCGAAGACGAGCAGGACGAGCTCGCCCACGGGGTCCGCGGAGTAGTGGCAGTGGTCGAGCAACTCCGCGAACGTGTCGTACCGGCGGACCCGCTGGTCGCGCCGGCCGGCCTCGATCAGCCGCAGCAGCGGGTCGGCCGGCACCCGCTGCCTGGCCACCAGCGAGGCGAGGTCGGCGACGACCGGGTCGTTCACCGGGCCGCCGTGGTAGAGCGCGCGGATGTCCGCGTCGATGCCGGCCAGCCGGTCGAGTACGGCCGACCGGTCGGCGGGTGCCCCGTCCCCGGTGTCCTCGGTGTTCCCGGCGGTTCCGGTGCCTTCGGTGTTCTCGGTGTTTCCGATCTCCTCGACGTGCCGGGCGTAGCGGTAGACCGCTTCCAGGTCCTGCCGAATGCGTACGGGCACCACCCGCAGGGTCACCGGGAAGTTCTCCGCCGCCGCCTTCGCCCACGGATCCTCGGCACCGCCGACACCATCGGTCCCGCCGGCCCCGAACCGGGCCGTCGCCGGCCCGTCCATGCCACGCGGGCCATGCGGGCCATGCGGGCCATGCGGGCCATGCGGGCCGTACGGGCCGTCCGGTCTGTCGGACATGACGCGCTCCTCGGGCGTATCTCCCCCAGCCCCCGACGACCCAGGGCACCTCGGCCGGTCACCGGCCGACGTGGGCCAGCCTATGCACGGGTCCGCGGGCGCGCGCCGACATTCGCGGGAGAAATGCCGCAAGCGATCCGTACCACCGATGATCCCGGGCGCAAGGCGGCCTTGCGGCAAGCCGGCCTTGCGGCAAGGCCGCGTTGACAGTGCTCCGGCGGCAGGACCGGGCGCCATCTCTAGGTCGGGTCCCGGCGTGGGCGCCCGCTGGTCAGGTCCCGCGCGGCCGCGCGCAGGTCGGCCAGGGCGGGCACCCGGGTGAGGACGAGCACCACGGCGTACGTCAGCAGGCAACAGGCGCCGGTCACCGCCAGGGACACCAGTGCGTGCCGGGCGCCCTCGACCGGCAGCCGGCGCGACACCGCGAAGCCCGCCGCCGCCGACGCGGCCGCGGCCACCCCGACCGCGAGGACGGTGCGTGCCACCGGCGCCAGCGCGAGGGCCCGGTGGCGCCGGGCGGTCAGCACGCTGAGCACGGTCGCGGCCAGCAGTACCGACATCGACGTGGAGGCAGCGAGTCCGGTCACGCCGTACCGCACACCGAGGGTCAGGTCGCCCACCACGTTCACGCCCATCGCGCCCAGCGCGGTGAGCACCGGCGCGCGACTGTCGCCGACCGCGAGGCTCGCCCTGGCCACCACCTCGCGCACCGCGAGGCCGAGCAGCGCCAGTGCGTACGTGGACACCGCCAGCGTGGTCAGGTGGACGGCCCGCTCGTCGAAGCTGCCGCGGGCGAACAGCAGCACGACGATCGGCCTGGCCGCCACCGCGAGCACCACCACCACCGGGGTGATCACCACCAGCACCACGCCGAGAACCCGTCCGGTCGCGCGCCGGAGCTCGCCCCGGCGCTCGGGCCGGCCGAGGGCGCTGAACGCGGGGAACAACGCGGTCGCGAACGCCGTTACCAGCACGACCTCGGCCAGCGTGACCACCCGCCAGCCGTAGCTGAGGGAGGCGATCGTGCCGGCGCCCTGGGCCGAGCCGACCGCGCGGTCGACCGTGGTGTTGACGTTGACGATGGCGCTGCCCACCAGCAGCGGCGGCACCATCCGCATCATCTCCCGGAAGCCGGGATCGCGGACGCGCAGCGAGGGCCGCAGCCGCAGGCCGATGCCGCGCACCGCTGGCAGCTGGGCGGCGAACCGGGCGGCCGACCCGACGACGAAACCACCGGCCAGCGCGGCCACGCCGAACTTCCCGCCGAAGGCGACCATCGCGCCGATCATCACCAGGTTGAACGGCACCCCCTGCACACCGGCCCAGAAGAACCGGCCGTGTGCCTGCGCGGCGCCGGCCAGGAGGTTCGTGCCGGAGACGAACACCGTCGCGACGAGGACGATGCGGGTCATCGTCACTGCCAGCGCCTCGGTGTGCGGGTCGAAGCCCGGCGCGAGGACGTCGACCACCTGATCGGCGAGGACGAACATCACCGCGGACGCAACCAGCAGGACTGCCATCGTCACTGTCAACGTGACCTGGACAGTGCGTTGCCCTTCCTTCGGGCGGTTCTCCTCGACCGCCCGCGCCACCGGCGGCACCAGCGACCTGGCCATCGCGCCGGAGACCAGCCCGAGAACGACGTTCATCACGCCCTGGGAGACGAGGAACGCGTCCACGGCGGCGTCCGCACCGAACACCGCGGCCATCACCGCGTCCCGGGCGAAGCCGAGCACCTGGCTGATTGCGGTGAGCCCGACGAGCAGCGCGGAGGAGCGGACGACGGCGGCCCGCCGGCCCCCGCTCAGCGGGTCACCCGGACATGACCGGCGGCGGGTATCCGGTCGGCGTCACCGGCGAGCTCCGGCTCGCGTTCGCCGGTGCGGTGGCGGGGCTGATCGGCGCCGCTGCCGACGAGCGGGATCAGCACCGTGAACGTCGAACCGAGGCCGGGCGTGGAGTACAGCACGACCCGGCCGTCGTGCGCCTTGGCGATCGCGGCGACGATCGCCAGGCCCAGCCCCGAACCGGACCCCGGCTCCTCCTCGGCGGCGCGTTCGAACCGGCCGAAGATGCGTTCCTGGTCGGCCTCGCTCACGCCCGGTCCGGTGTCGCGGACCCACAGCCTGGCCATCCGGGTGCTCTCGTCGACACCGGAGCCGAGCGCGATGGTGTCGTCCTCGACGGTGTGGCGTACGGCGTTGTCGGCCAGCTGCAGCAGGGCCTGGGTCAGCCGCTGGGCGTCGGCGACCACGGTGGCGTCGGTGCTCGCCTCCACCACCCAGTCGCGGTGCCCGAGGGTCCGGGCCTTCTCGGCGATCTCCTTGACCAGCACCCCGACGTTCACCGGGGCGGGCCGCAGGAAGTCCGGCCGGTCGGCGGTGGCCAGGGTCGCCAGGTCGTCGACGAGCCGCGCCATCCGGTCGAGTTCGTCCAGCACCAGATCACGGGTGGCGGCGACCTCGGCCCGGTCGTTCGGGTCCAGGAGTTCCAGATGCCCGCGCATGATGGTGATCGGCGTCCGCAACTCGTGGCCGGCGTCGTCGAGGACCTGCCGGTGCAGGGTGAGCGGCGCGAACGTGAGCGGCTGCCCGGTGGTGGGGCGGACGGGAACCCGCAGGCGGGTGAGGATCCGGCCGGTGGCCGCGAAGCCGGCCAGGGTCGCCAGCGCCAGTCCGGCCAGCGCGACGAGGGCGTACGTACGGAACTCCGCGTAGAGAACGGCCTCCAGCCGGGTGGTGTCCCGGGCCACCACGAGCGTGGCGCGGTGGCCGCCGGAACCCGGCACGGCCGTGCCGGCTAGGCGCAGGTCGCTCGCGACCGTCACCTCGCCGGACGCCGGTCCTGTCGTCCGGGCCGCCGCCCGGGCGTACGGCAGAACCTCGCTGAAGGCGGCCGGGCCGGCGAGGCCGCTTCCGGCGGACCGGGCGAGCAGCAGGCCGTCGACGAAGCCGAAGTACGCCTCGTCCGGACGCGGTGGGTGGGCGGCGAACGCGGCCGAGAAGTCCCGGCGCGTCGGTACGGCGGCCTGCCCGGTGCCGGGATCGAGGCGTACCGCCGCCGAGTTCGCGAGTTGACGGACATCGCGACTCAGTTCGGCGTCGACTTCGTGGGTCGTCCGGTCATGTTCGATCGCCATCACCGCGCCGCCGGCCGCGGCCATCGCCACGGCGCACAACGCCACCAGCCAACCGAGAACGCGGATCCGTGCCGACCGCGGAACGCGCACCAGTTGGTGCGGCGAATACCCGCCAGTGCTCACACCCACCGATTGCCCCAGTTGTCCTCGATTCGATCCGCCTCATTATCCGAAGTTACGACTCAAATGGCTGGGGAATCGCAGTTATCGCTGCCACTTGTGCCGGACGTAACGAGTCGGAAGGAGTCCGGTGATGACCCATATCCTCATTGCCGAGGACGAGCAGGGCATCTCGTCGCTGATCGAGAAGGGCCTGCGGGGCAACGGGCTGGACACCACCACCGTCCCCGACGGGGACTCCGCGCTGCGTCAGGCCCAGTCGGGCGACTACGACCTGATGGTGCTCGACCTCGGACTGCCGGGAAAGGACGGGTTCACCGTCCTCCGGCGACTGCGGGAGTCGCGCAACGCCATTCCCGTGGTGATTCTGACCGCGCGCACCTCGGTCGCCGACACGGTCGCCGGCCTGCAGGGCGGGGCCGACGACTACATGAGCAAGCCGTTCCGGTTCGAGGAGTTGCTGGCCCGGATTCGCCTTCGCCTGAACGCGATTCCACGCCCGCCGGTCACGGTGGTACGCCACGGGGAGTTCTCGCTGGACCTGCGCACCAGGCGTGCCGTCGTCGGTGACCGGGCGGTCGACCTGACCACCCGCGAATTCCTGCTCGCGGAGATGTTCCTGCGTCATCCCGGTCAGGTGCTGTCCCGTAAACAACTGCTGTCCCACGTCTGGGGATACGACTTCGACCCCGGCTCCAACGTGGTCGACGTCTATGTGCGGTACCTCCGTCGCAAACTCGGTTCGGACCGCATCCAGACGGTGCGCGGTCAGGGATACCGGCTCGTCGGCGAGAACGTCGCGGTCGGCTCGCCCGGCTGATCGGTACGCCCACCGATCTCGTCGGCACTTCGCGACCACTCGGAAAAGGGCCAATTATGCCCGGCGTAACCAAATCTGCCGCACAGATTCTCGAATGGCCGGACAAATTAGAAGGATTTCATCTCCGCCAACGGCGCGTCGCCTCGCGTTAAGACTGGTTTTGCCTGGCGACACCATGCTGGACGGGGGAGAGTCATGTCGGTTTCCGCGCCGCTCATCTGGTCGAAGATCACCGTGGACGGACGGTCGTTCCAACGGCTTCCGGTCAGGACGCGCTGGCTGACCGAGCAGGACGACCTGGCCGAGGTGCTGTCGGAGCACCTGCTCGAGATGGAGCCCGGCGACACCGTCGCGATCAGCGAGAAGGTCGCCCTGCTGCTCGAGGGCGGCACGGTGCAGACCGGCGACGTGCGGGTGGGCCGCGAGGCGCGACTGCTCGCGTCGTTCGTTCGGCCGCGCCCAGGCTCTCGCGGGCTGTCGGTGCCGGAGAAGATGGCGTACGTCCTGCGGAAGACCGGACGGGTGCGCGTCTACGCCGCCGCGGCCGCGGGCGCGGTCGGGCGCGCCTTCGGGGTGAAGGGGACCTTCTACCGCGTCGCCGGTTCGCTGGCCCGCGACATCGACGGCGGACGGCCGCCGTACGAGCACCTGCTGTTCCCGCCGTTCGAACCCGAGCACGCGGCGCGGGTGTGCGCCGAGCTCGAGCACCGGCTCGGCGTGGGCGTCGCGATCGTCGACATCAACGACTTCGGCGGCTCGGTGCGTGCGGTGTCGCCACTCTCGCTGCCGGCCCCGACGCTGGCGGCCGCGCTGGCCGACAACCCGTTGCGGCAGCGGCTGACGGGTACGCCGTTCGCGGTGGTCCGGCCCAGCTGACCGGCTGGTCCGCGCTGCCCGGCCGCGCCCTGGGTCAGGGACGGTCGGGGCGCGGTTGCACGGCCGGCCGGCGAGGACTCATCCTCGCCAGGTCGGCGGGTCCGGGACGGCCCGGCTGCGGGCGCGGCGCCTGCTGCTGGGCCGGGTGGCCGAGGAGGCTGCCGTCCGCCGTGCCGTCGAGGACCTGGCCGGCCAGGGTGGCCAGCCGCATCTGGTGCCGGCGGGCGTGGCCGCGCAACAGGACGAACGCCTGGTCGATGCCGAGACTGCGGCGTTCGGCGAGCACGCCCTTGGCCTGTTCGATGACCAGCCGGCTGTCGAGCGCCTGCTGGAGCTGCTGGGTGAGCACGTCGGCGCGCTGCTGGCGGCGTTCGCGGAGCAGGCTGATGGCGGCGACGTGGGCCAGCGCCTCGGCGAGCTCGGCGTCGGGTTCGTCGTACGGACCGGAGGTGGCGCGGTAGAGCTCGACCGCACCGAGCACCTCGTCGCGGTCGCGCAGGGGCCACGCGTGCGCGCAGGCGTACCCCTCGGCGCGGGCGGCGGCGGCGAAACCGTCCCAGCGTTCCGGCGGTGTGTCCAGGTCGGGGCAGGCCACCGGGCGGCCGAGCGCGTAGGCCTCCGGACCGGGTCCGCTGCCGGCGCGCAGGCCGGTGACCTCCGCCAGCCGGATCGACGGTGAGGAGGTGGCGGCGAGACCGAGCCGGCCGTGTTCGTCGGCGAGCATCACGGTGGCGCCGGCCGCGTCCACCAGGTCGGCGCATCGTTGCGCGAACAGCCGCAGGAAGCCGGCGTCGCCGTCCTGGCTCGCCGCGGTGCCGGCCAACTCGACGAACGTCTCGGTGATGCGTCGCTCCCGGGACACGCCAACCTCCCACCTTGCATACTCGACGGTCAGTGTCCCCGGTGCTGGCGGGGTTTGCCTCGCGGGTTGCCGACCTTGGACGCCCCGGTCTCGGGGGATTACCCGGACCCCTGGGTTCGAAACTTGAACACAGGTCCAGATCTGGCAACCACAGTGAGTGCGCGATCTGTTGACTCCCTCTGTCGGCAGGAATTTACTTGGGCGGCGTCACGCAGTGCCGAGTCGCCCCTCAGTTACATTCCGCTCTTCTTCCACGCCCCCCGTGGGCGTACATCGGTGTGCCCGGATGTGCCCGGAGTGTGCCCGGAATGTGCCCGGAAGCAAGGCGCCGACGCACTGTCCCCACGTTCGGCGAATGCATGGAGGTGCCCGATGGAGTCGTCGGACCGCAGGTTCGAGAACGTCGAAGAGGTGTTGAGCTATCAGCTCATGAACCGACGCGGCGCGCTGAAGGCCGGCCTCGGCGCCAGTGCCGCGTTGCTGTTCGGCGGCGGCTTCCTCAGCGCGTGCTCCAGCGGTGGCGGCAGCTACTCCGGCAACGGCAAGAAGCCCGAGGGTGCCGACGACGAGCCCGCGGTCGGCAAGGCGAACATCCCGACACCGCGGAACAAGACGGTCGTCATCGGCCAGGTGGACTACCAGGTCTTCAACAGCTTCAACCTGCGGATCCCCAACGGCAACGCCGCCGGCAACGGCTTCGACACCGTGGGGCGGGAGTACCTCTTCTACCTCAACCTGCCGACCGGCGAGCTGATGCCGTGGCTGGCGACCGGCTACGAGTACAACAAGGACTTCACCTCGCTCACCTTCAAGTTCGACCCGAAGGCGAAGTGGAGCGACAACAAGCCGTTCACCTCCGAGGACTTCAAGTTCACCGTCCTGCTGATGCGCGACAACGCCGAACTCCTCGGCGGCGGCGGCGACCTCAAGGACTTCGTCAAGGACGTCTCCACCCCGGACCCGCACACCGCGATCATGGAGCTGTCCAAGCCGAACCCGCGGCTGCACTACGGCTTCATCTGCACGATCGCCAGCGGCTTCGACGTCCTGCCCAAGCACATCTGGGAGGGCAAGGACCCGACGAAGTACCGCGACAACCCGCCCGTCCGCACCGCGCCGTACGTGCTGGACAAGGCGATCGCCAGCCAGAAGATGTTCGTCTGGAAGCTGAACCCCGACTACTGGAACAAGGACAAGTTCTACCCCAAGGTCGAGTACGTCATCTTCCAGTCGACCGCGCAGTCCCAGGACGCGGCCAGCCAGGCGTTCAAGCGGGCGGAGTTCGACGTCGGGTCGCTGGACGAGCAGCACGCCAAGTCGCTGCGCAGCCAGGGCTACCCGAACCTCGTCACCACGCCGTTCCACGACCCGTGCCCCCGTGCGCTGTGGCTGAACTGCGACCCGGCCCGCGGCATCATCGGTGACCCGCGCATGCACTGGGTCATCTCCTACGTCATCGACCGGCAGAAGGTCGGCTCGACGGTGTGGCCGGTGAAGACGCCGACCGCGCAGTACCCCTGGGCCGACTACGACGGCAACGACAAGTGGGAGGTCGCGTCCGTCGCCGGTGAGTACAAGATGGAGTACGACCCGGCCAAGGCGGCCAAGCTGCTGGACGAGATGGGCGCGAAAAAGGGCGCCGGCGGCAAGCGGATGTGGAAGGGCAAGCCGGCCACCATCGAGGTCATCACACCGTCCGGCGTGGACGGCGCGGAGTTCGTCATCGGCCAGCTCATCGTCGGTGAGCTGAAGAAGCTCGGCGTCACCGCCAACATCCGCAGCTACAGCGGCTCGGTGCACAGCGAGAAGTTCGAACGCGGCCAGTTCGACATCTCCTCCCAGTGGGTGTGCAGCGTGTCCTGGGACCCCAACCAGCTCTACGTCGGACTGCAGGGCAAGTACGCCAAGAAGATCGGGGTCAACTCGGTCGGGCGCAACGAGGTGCGCCTGAACGATCCCAAGCTGGACGCGCTGTCCCACCAGCTGGCGGAGATGAACCCCGAAAGCCCCGAGGCCAAGCCGCTGATGCAGCAGGCGCTGGCGGAGTACTACAAGCGGCTGCCGGTGATCCCGGTGATCCAGACCGCCTACCCGTCGTACTACAACACGACGTACTGGAAGGGCTGGCCGACCGGCTCCGACCTCTACCAGGTCCCGAACAACTGGTGGGGACAGTTCATGTTCGTGATCGGGAAGCTCCAGCCCACGGGGAAGAAGTGAGCTCGGAGGTCGCGGTCGAGCCGGGACGCGTGCGGTCCTGGCTCGCCGCGCACCCGCTCGCGAGCTACGCCGTCCGCAGGTTCGGGCTGTACCTCGTGGAGCTGTGGGGCGCGGTGACCGTCGCGTTCTTCTTCTTCCGGCTGATCCCGGGCGACCCGATCCAGACGTTCATCCAGACCCTGCAGCAGAACTACGTCTACAACGCGCAGGCCAGCGCGGCGGTGATCGATCGCTACCGCGCGGAGTTCGGCCTGGACGGCAACCTGTTCTCGCAGTACCTGCACTACATGTACCGCGTGCTGTTCCAGCAGAGCCTCGGGCCGTCACTGATCAACTACCCGACGCCCGCCCAGGACGTCATCATGCGCGCGCTGCCGTGGACGGTCGGCCTGCTCGGGCTGTCCGCGGTGCTGGCCTGGGTGATCGGCCTGCTGGTGGGTGCGCTCGCCGGATGGCGGCGGGGCAAGGCGGGCGCGGACCTGGTGACCAACGTGGCGATCGCGTTGTCGCACGTGCCGTACTACTTCCTGGCGCTGATCCTGACGTTCGTCTTCGCCTACCAGCTGGCCTGGCTGCCGGCGCGTTCGGCGTACAACGCCAGACTGACCCCGGGCATCTCGCCGGAGTTCATTTTCAGCCTGCTGAAGTACGGCCTGCTGCCCAGCCTGTCGATCGTGGTGATCGGGGTGTTCAGCTGGCTGCTGTCCACCCGGATGCTGATGGTGCCGGTGCTCGGCGAGGACTACCTCACCTACGCCCAGGCGAAGGGGTTGCGGCCGCGCAAGATCCTCACGAAGTACGCGCTGCGCAACTGCTACCTCCCGCAGGTGACGGCGTTCGGGATCTCGCTGGGCTTCATCTTCAACGGCAACGTGCTGGTGGAGCAGCTGTTCAACTACCCGGGGCTGGGCGCGACGTTGGTCAACGCCATCCAGATCCTCGACTTCAACACGATCCTGGGTGTCACCAACCTGGCGATCTTCGCGGTCCTCACCGCCAACCTCATCCTCGACCTCCTGCTCCCGCTGCTGGATCCGCGGGTCAAGTACTGGCGTTAGGGAGTGGGCATGAAACTGGTACGCGGCATGGGACGCGTGTTCACCAGCAACTGGAAGTTGACAACCGGGTTGGTGCTGCTCCTGCTGCTGATCCTCACCGCGGTGACGAGTCCGCTGATCGCCTCCGCGGTCGGCGGCGGGCAGGACCCGGTGGCGATCGCGGCGTACGAGAAGTGGCAGGTGCCCTCGCCCGACCACTGGCTCGGCACCGACCAGTTCGGCCGGGACGTCTTCGCGATGGTGATCGGCGCCCTCGCGGTGTCGCTGAAGGTCGGCGCGATCGCCGGGGTGATCTCCACGATCGCGGGCGTGCTGATGGCGTTCATCGCCGGCTACAAGGGCGGTGCCGTCGACGGGGTGCTGTCGACCTTCACCGACATGGTGCTGGTGGTGCCGAGCTTCCCGCTGCTGATCGCGCTGTCGGCGTACACCAAGAACGTCGGCATCACCCAGGTGGCGCTGATGCTCGCGGTGTTCAGCTGGCCGTTCGCGGCCCGGACGATCCGCGCGCACGTGCTGAGCCTGCGGGCGCGGCCCTACGTCGAACTCGCCAAGGTGACGAAGTTCCGCGACCTGGAGATCATCGCCTACGAGCTGCTGCCGAACATGCTTCCCTACATCGGGGTGGGCTTCGCCTCCTCGGCGCTGGGCGCGATCTTCGCCCTTGTGGGCCTTGAGGTGATCGGGCTCGGGCCGGGCGAGACCATCGACCTGGGGAAGATCATCTTCAGTGCGATCGGGACCGGTGCGCTGACCCTCGGCGCCTGGCCGATGTTCGTCGCGCCGATCCTGTTGCTCACCTTGCTGTTCGCCGCGCTGAACCTCTGCAACATCGGGTTGGAAGAGGTCTACAACCCGCGTCTGAGAGGAGTCGCCGGTGCCTAGGCCGAGCGCGACCGAACCCGCCCCGTCTCCGCCGGCGGACGCCGCGCAGCAGCGGCCGGTGCTGGAGATCAAGGGACTCAAGGTCCACTACCGCACCACCGGCGGCGACGTCGCTGCCGTCGACGGCGTGGACCTGACCGTACGCCGAGGCGAGATCCTCGGCATCGCCGGTGAGTCCGGCAGCGGCAAGAGCACCATGGCGGTGTCGCTGCTGCGGCTGCTCCGCCCGCCCGGTTACGTCGCCGGTGGCGAGATCGCCTTCCACCCCAGCGATGGACCGTCGGTCGACCTGCTCAAGGTCGACGAACGCCGGCTGCGGGCACTGCGCTGGCGGGCGCTGTCGTACCTCCCGCAGGGTTCGATGAACTCGATGAACCCGGTGATGCGGGTCGGCGACCAGTTCCGCGACGTCATCGTCGAACACGCCGGGCAGCGCCGGGGCGAGATCGACGAGATGATCCCGCGGCTGCTGCGCTCGATGGGCCTGGATCCCGGTGTGGCCCGGATGTACCCGCACGAGCTGTCCGGCGGCATGAAGCAGCGGGTGCTGATGGCGATGTCCATCGCCCTCGAACCCGACCTGGTGGTGGCCGACGAACCCACCACCGCGCTGGACGTCACCATCCAGCGGGTCATCCTGCAGAGCCTGGGCGACCTGCGTGACCAGTTCGGCGTGACGCTGGTGGTGATCTCCCACGACATGGGTGTGCACGCGCAGCTCGTCGACCGGGTGGCGGTGATGTACGAGGGACGCGTGGTCGAGGTCGGTGATGTACGCCAGGTCTTCAAGGAACCCCAGCATCCCTACACCCGCAGCCTGATCGAGTCGATCCCCCGGATCGGGGACGCGCCCTGGCAGCAGAAGGAGAGTGAGGTGCGGTGACGGCGCAGGACACCCGGGCGGAGGACACGCGGGGCAGGGACGGGCGCGGCAAGGACATCGAGCTGCGGCAGGTGGTGCAGCGGTTCCACGCCCGGGGCTCGGCGACCGGCTTCCTCACCGCGGTCCACGAGACGTCGTTCGCGCTGCGCTCCGAACCGCCGCAGATCGTCAGCCTGGTAGGGCAGAGCGGCAGCGGCAAGAGCACCATCGCCCGGATCATCCTCGGCCTGCAGGCACCCACCTCCGGCGCGGTGACCTACGGCGGCAAGGACATCTCGAAGCTGTCGCGGGCGGAGTACGACGACTACCGGCGCAACGTGCAGCCGGTCTTCCAGGATCCGTACGCGATCTTCAACCCCGTCTACCGGGTGGACCGCGTGCTGCGCAGCGCGATCAGGAAGTTCGGGCTCACCCGGTCCAAGGAGCGGGCCGGTGAGCTGATGGAGGAGTCGCTGCGGGCGGTGAAGCTCGACCCCGGCCAGGTGCTCGGGCGTTACCCACACCAGCTGTCGGGTGGGCAGCGCCAGCGCATCATGCTGGCCCGGGTGCACATGCTGCGGCCGGCCTTCATCATCGCCGACGAGCCTGTGTCCATGCTGGACGCGCAGGTGCGCAAGCTGTTCCTCGACATCCTGGTCGACTTCCGGCGCGACTACGGCATGTCGACGTTGTTCATCACCCACGACCTGTCCACCGTCTACTACGTCGGCGGCGACGTGAAGGTGATCACGAAGGGCCGGGTGGTCGAGCAGGGTCCGGTGTCGGAGGTCATGCACACGCCGAAGCACCCGTACACCCAGCTGCTGCTGGCATCGGTCCCACAACCGGACCCGGACGCCCGCTGGACCGACCGGATCGACGTGGACCAGGCCGAACGCGAGGAGGCCGGCCCGGAGCTTCCGCCCGGCGACGAGGCACTCGAGGCGCGGGTGCCCTGAGGGGCCGAGGTTTTCTGAGGGGCCGAGGTGTTCTGGGGGGCTGGGTGACTGTCAACCCGGACTTGCGCGCGCTGCGGGAGGCGCTCGTCGCCGACCTGAGGGCGCGCGACGTGCTGCACGACTCTCGGGTGGCGGAGGCGCTGGCGACGGTGCCGCGGCACCTCTTCCTGCCCGGCGTACCGGCTGAGGAGGCCTACGCCGACGAGGCGGTGGTGACTCGCCGGGACGCGGACGGCACGGCGACGAGTTCGTCCTCCCAGCCGGCGATCATGGCGATCATGCTGGAGCAGCTGGACGTCCGGCCCGGCCACCGGGTGCTGGAGATCGGTGCCGGCACCGGATACAACGCCGCGCTGCTCGCACACCTCGCCGGTCCGGACGGCAGGGTCACGACGATCGATCTGCAGCCCGACGTGGCCGACGCGGCGCGGGCCGCGCTGGTGGCGGCGGGGTACGACCGGGTGCGCGTGGAGTGCGGCGACGGCGCGCTGGGTGTGCCCGGCGGTGCGCCGTACGACCGGATGATCGTCACCGCCGGCGCGTGGGACCTGCCGCCTGCGTGGCGCGAGCAACTCGCGGTCGACGGCAGGCTGGTGGTGCCGTTCGACCTGCGGGGCGTGATGCGGTCGATCGCGTTCGAACCTGTCGAACCTGTCGAACCTGTCGAACCTGTCGATGTTGTCGATGCGGTCGACCCTGTGGACGCGGTCGGTGGGAACGCCGGGCCACGCTGGCGCAGCCGGTCGGCGTACACCTGCGGCTTCATGCCGCTGCGCGGGCTGGCCGCCGGGCCCGGACGGCGGTTCCGGATCGGCGCGTCCGGTGGGTCTGGCGTGCCCCAGGGGGAGAACGTCGGCGTCTCGTTGTCGGTCGACGACGAACGGGAGATCGGCGCCGACGGGCTGGCCTTTGCGCTGGCCGGCCGGCCGGTCGAGGTGGCCACCGGGCTGGAGCTCACCACGCCCGAACTCGTGGACGGCCTCTTCGGCTGGCTCGCGCTCACCGAACCGGACAGCTGCGGGCTGTACGCCGCCGCCGAGGCGATCGAACGCGGGCCGGTGGAGTTGCCGGTCGTCTACGACGGACCGTCCGGCCCGTCGGCCGCGATGGGCGCAGGGCTCGTGGCCGGCGCGAGTGCCGCGCTGCTGGCGAGACCGCGTACCGGCGACCGGTCGGACGTGGCACCACTGGCGGTCCGTGGTTACGGCGCCGACGGGTCCGTACTGGCCACCCGGCTGGTGGCCGCCGCCCGGGCGTGGGACGACGCCGGCCGGCCCGGCAGCGAGCTCATGCGGGTGGAGGTGCTGCCGCTGCCGGTCGGCGGTTCGGGCGACGGCGGTTCGGACGACGGCGGTTCGGACGACGGCGGTGCGTACGAGGGAAAGTACGTCGTCGACAAAAGGTACGTGCGGGTGTTGGTGTCCTGGACCGCGACGGCGACGCCCAGCCAGTGTCGTTCCTCGGAATGTGGTTGATGACAAGGCGTTCATCGGCTGCGTGACCCGAAACTGTCAGGTGTGGTCGGAGCGACCTTTCCGGACGTCGTGGACGAGCGATGCGTCATCCCCCGAGACCGTCCCTCATCGGATGAGAGACCTCTCAATCCACGTCGAAAGGCGGCTCGTCGCCGACGGGGATCACCGATTCTGGACGCAGCCGGGCGACGTCAACGACCCGTGAACACCAGCTGTCTTCGAGGAGAAGTGATGCGGAACCTTTGGACGGCACTAACCGCCAACAACCTTTGGACGGCACTGATCGCCGACCTGGTCGCCATCTGCGTCCTGGCCTATTTCGTGTACTTCCGGCGCTACTACCGTCGCGACCTGCTGCTGGCGTACATCGCTCTCAACGTCGGCGTCCTTGTCGTCACCACCCTCCTCGCCAGTGCCGGCTCCGGTGCCGGCCTGGGCCTCGGCTTCGGATTGTTCGGCATATTGTCGATCGTCCGGCTCCGTTCGGACTCGATCACCCAGGAGGAGGTCGCCTACTACTTCATCTCCCTGGCCCTCGGGCTCATCAATGGGCTACACACGGGACGCGTCTGGTTCACGCCCGCGCTGTCCGCGACGCTCCTCGCTGTCATGTACGTCGCGGACCACCCTCGGCTGCTCGTCCGGACCCGACGGCAGACGGTCACGCTCGACGCCGCCTATCCCGACCCGGGCCGCCTCTACGCAGCCCTTGAACAACTCCTGGCCGGCAAGGTCAAACACTGTGTCGTCCGTGAACTCGACCTGGTGCGTGACATCACCGTCGTCGACGTGCGGTTCCGGCTCTTCGACCGCCGCACCTCCCCGACGTACGTCGCCCGCCAACTCGACCGGATTGCTCCATGACGGCCCCCGTCGCGACGCCCCACCCTGCCGAGGTCCCGACCCGCGCCAGCGCACTCGTCGCCGACGCGCTCGCACCGCTGACCGGAGTGGACCTGCCGACGGTGCTGGAGCAGGCGGCTCTGCAGACCCGGGTCGACCGCAAGTACCTCGTTCCCGCCCAAAGCTTCACCGAGCTTCTCACCCGGCTCGGCGAGCGGTACTCCGTCCTGGAGATCGATGGCCGACGACTGTTCCAGTACGAGTCGGTGTATTTCGACACCCCTCAGTTGCACCTCTACCGCCAGCATCTGCAGGGCCGCCGACTCCGCTACAAGGTCCGTACGCGCACCTATGTGGACTCCGGCATCTGCATGTTCGAGGTCAAACTGAAAGGCCGCCGTTCACAGACCGCCAAGGCCCGCTTCCCCCACCCGGCCGAGCACCGCGCAGCGCTCACCGATGAGGCCCACCGCCTGCTCGACGACCTGCTCCACGCCGAGTACGGCATCGGCGCGCCCGAACTGGCACCGGTCGTCACCACCAGGTACCTTCGCGGAACCCTTGTCGACCTCGCAGAGGGAAACCGTTTCACCTGCGACCTCGACCTCGTCTGCCAGCACCGCGGTCGGACGGCCGACGGGCTCACGGACCAGATCCTCGTGGAGAGCAAGACCGTCACCGGCAACAGCACGGCCGACCGGATTCTCCGCGAACTCGGAGTCCGGCCGGTCAGCATCAGCAAGTACTGCGTCGCCCTCGCCCTTCTCAACCCCACAGTTGTGACCAACCCGTGGAACCGGGTTCTACGTCACCATTTCGACTGGCGTCCAAAGTCCCACCTACGCGAGTGGAACGACGTCGCAGACCCAGGAGCCGACCAATCTGACACCTGCGTCCAGATTGGTCCGCCACCAGCTACGTGACAGCACTGGGTCCGAACAGCGCTCGGTCTGAACAGCGCTCGGTCTGAACAGCGCTCGGTCCGACAACGAAGCGGCGGTCCGACCCCGAGGAGTCGGACCGCCGCTTCACTCGGACCAGACCACGACCGGCTGCTCAGCCGATCGTTCAGATCGCCCGGTGCACCTGCGCCGGGTCGTCGCCGGCGCGCAGCGGGACCAGCCGGTAGGCCAGGTCGTACGACGTACCCGACGGCACGTGGTAGACCTCCAGCGTGTCCGGCCCGCAGCTCGCGCCACCCAGCCCGCGCTGGCGGACGTCGACGGTGAGGTAGGTGACTTCGTCGCGGACCAGATCGACGGTGTGCCGCGCCGTCCCGAGCGTCTGCGCGGAGTAGTGCGACACCCCTGCCTCCACCGGCGTCGGCGCGCTCACCAGCAGCCCCGCACCGTCGGCCCGGCGCAGCGCGAGCCAGCGCACGTCGGTCTTGTTGCCGTGTTCCTGCGGCAGGATGTACGGCACGTACTGCTCGTCCACCGTCCCCGACCAGCGGCCCACCGCCGTACCGGCCTTGCGGTCGACGTAGCTCTCGTGCGGCCCGCGGCCGAACCACTCCACCTGCTCGAACCCCGCCGGCACGGTGGCCAGCACACCCACGCGCGGCAGGTCGGGCAGCCCCGCGCCCACCTCGACGTGGTGGCTCGCCGTCACCGAACCGTCGGCGCGGATCTCCCAGCGGGCCTCGTGCACGATGCCGGTGTCCGCGCCCGCCGTGCCCGCCGCGCCCTTGCCGTCCTCGGCGCCACTCTCCGGGGCGAGCCGCTCGACCCGGGTGACGAGAGCGCCGCCGTCCTTGGCCGCCTCGACCCGGACGGACTCGGTGCTCGTGACCAGGTGGTCCAGGCCCGCGTCCAGCCAGCGGAAGTACGCCTGGTGGCCGCGCTGCCACGGGCTCTCGTCCAGCCGGATGCCGTCGTTGTCGACGGGCGCCCGCCAGGTGTTGACCACGGGGCCCGACTCCAGCAGGTCCACACCGTCCACCCGCCAGGCGGTGAGCGCTCCGTCGGTACGCCGGACCGCCACCTCCACCCGGTCACCGCGAACGGTCCAGCCGTCCCCGGACTCCTCGACCGACAACGCGGCGGCCGCCGAGGCATCCGTCCTCGCGGAGGCCGCGGCGCCGGGGGCCGCCGGTCCGCTGCCGATCGGCAGCTGCACCCAGCCCACCTCGTGCCCGGGCCCGGCCAGCGGCACGTCGTCGGCGTGGAACCGCAGCGTGCCGTACGCCTCCTGGCCCGGCTCGAGTGCCGGCCGCTTCCACGGCACAGCGATCTCCTCCTCCGCACCCGGCGCGGTGGACAGCCCCGGCAGCGTGCCGGACTCCACCACGGTGCCGTCCACGCTGACCTCCCAGGAGATCCGCAGGTGGGACAGGTCGCGGAAGTCGTACTTGTTGCGTACGCGCAGCCGGTCCTCGCCGGCCAGCGTCGCGTCGAACGGCTGGAACAGCCGCTTGGCCTCCCACATCGCGGGGTGCGCGGTCCGGTCGGGCCAGAACAGCCCGTCGCAGACGAAGTTGCCGTCGTGCGGGGTGTCGCCGAAGTCGCCGCCGTACGCCCAGTAGCCCGGCTGGTCACCGGAGGAGAAGCCGGGCCGCGGGTCGTCCGGGCTCTTCCGGATTCCGTGGTCGAGCATCTCCCAGATGAACCCGCCCTGCAGCCCGTGGTAGCCCTCGATCGCCGCCCAGTAGTCGGCGAGGTTGCCGCAGCTGTTGCCCATCGCGTGGGCGTACTCGCACATGATCAGCGGCCGGAAATCGGTGGTGGTCTTCGCCCACTCCACGATCCGGTCGATCGACGGGTACATCGGGCAGATCAGGTCCGAGGACGGGTGACCGGCCGACCAGTCCGGCGCGATCGCTCCCTCGTAGTGCACCACCCGGGTCGGGTCCACCCGGCGCACCCAGCCGGCCGCCGCGTCGTGGTTGGGGCCGTAGCCGGACTCGTTGCCGAGCGACCAGGCGATGATGCTCGGGTGGTTGCGGTCGCGCAGCACCATCCGGCTCACCCGGTCCACGAACGCCGCCTGGTAGCGCGGGTCGTCGCAGACGGTCGTGTAGTTGGCGTGCGCCTCGATGTTCGCCTCGTCGACGACGTAGAAGCCGTGCACGTCGGCGAGCTCCAGGAAGTACGGGTCCGGCGGGTAGTGCGACGTGCGGACCGCGTTGACGTTGAACGCCTTCAGCACCCGGACGTCCTGCTCCACGGTCTCCTTCGGCACCGCGCTGCCGAACGTCTCGTGGTGCTCGTGCCGGTTGACGCCGCGGATGTAGACCGGGCGGCCGTTGACCAGGAGCTCTCGGTCGCGGATCTCGACGGTACGGAAACCGGTGCGGACGCGGGTCGCCTCGACCTCGTTGCCGTCGGGGTCGGCCAGGCTCACCACGACGGTGTAGAGCGTGGGCACCTCCGCGGACCAGGGTGAGACCGAGGGCAGGTCGGCGGCCAGGCCGACCACGCCGAGGCCGGGCAGGTCGCCGGCGCGCGCGGCGGTCTCGCCGGTCAGCGGCTGCGCCAGCGCCGGCCCGCCGTCGGGGGCGTCCAGGGTCGCGGTGACCTTCCAGCCGGGACCGGGCAGTTCGCCGACCTCGGCCGAGACGGTGAGGGTGCCCGCGCCGGTGGTGTGGTCGTAGCCCGCGGTGACCGCCACGTCGGCGAGGTAGGTCGCCTTGGTCGCGTAGAGATAGACCGAACGGTGGATGCCGGCCTGCCACCACTGGTCCTGGTCCTCGACGTAGCTCGCGTCCGACCACTGGATGACCTGGACGGCGAGCGAGTTGGCGCCGGGGCGCAGTGCCGCCGTCACGTCGTACTCGCTGGGCAGCCTGGAGTCCTTGCCGATGCCCACCGGGACGCCGTTCACCCAGATCGAGGACACCGAGATCGCGCCACCGACGTGCAGGACGACCCGCTCGCCGGACCAGTCCGCGGGCAGGTCGAACGTCGTGCGGTACAGCCCGGTCGGGTTGGCCGCCGGTACGTACGGTGGCCGGTTGGGCGCGAACGGCATCTGCACGTTGGTGTACTGCGGGCGGCCGTGGCCCTGCATCGTCCAGTTGCCCGGCACCGCCACCGTGTCCCAGCCGGAGACGTCCAGGTCTGCGGCGGGGAAGTCGGCGGGGGTGTCCTCGGGCCGGTCGACGACCCTGAACGCCCAGTTGCCGTCCAGCGACAGCACCCGGGCGCCGGTCTCGGTGCGGGCCTGCTCGGCGGTCGGGTACGGCAGCATGGTCGCGCGGCCGGGCAGGCGGTTCGCGCCGGTGAACTCCGGCGTCTCCCACACCCGGAGCGAGCCGAGCGCGTCGGCGCCGGTCCCGGCGGCTCCACTGGAGTGGGTCGGGTGGGCGTCGGGCCGCCCGGTCGGATCGTTCGCAGCCATGGGTGGCCCTCCTGGGTGGGATCGTTCTCAACCCACCGTAAGGCCCCCTCCGCAAGCAGGGGAAAGCGCCTGCCCGCCAGCTGAACGCCGTTCGGGAACAACCTGCGCCACCCCCACCCGCGAACCGGGGCCGCCCACCCGGACCCGGCTGGGTGACCCCTCCGTCAGGCTGGCCGGGGACCGGAGCGGACGGCGACGAACTCCCGCACCCGGGTCCACGCGTCGGCGCACTCGGCCGAGTAGTCGTCGAAGCTGCGGTCGAAGAAACTGTGCGGCGCGCCCGGGTAGGTGTGCAGCGTGTGCTCGACCCCGGCGGACTCCAGCGCGGACCGGAACTCCTCGACCTTCTCCGGCGGGATGCTCTCGTCCGCCCCGCCGAACAGGCCGAGCACCGGCGTCTTGTACCCCGCGGCCTCGCTGATCGGCGTCGGGCCGCCCTCCACGCGCTGCCGCATGCCGCCGTAGAAGCCGACGACGCCGGCGAGGTCGGTGCGCGACGCGGCGAGGAAGGAGTACGAGCCGCCGAAGCAGAAGCCGACGGTGAACACCGAGGTCACCCGGCCACGGCTCCGCAGCCGGTCCACCGCGGCGCCGACGTCGGCCGCGACCGATTCCGGAGTCGTACGGGCGACGTGGGAGCGGAAGTCGAAGTCGTCGCCACGCGCGTGCGGCGGCTCCTCGGCCGTTCGGCCGAAGTAGTCGATGGCGACGGCGTCGATGCCCACGCCGGCGAAGCGTTCGGCGAGGTTCTCGTAGAAACCGAACAGACCGCGCACGTCCGGCATCACCACCACACCGGCACCACTGGACGCGGGCGCGTCCGCCTCGTAGGCGCCGAAGGTGGCGCCGTCGGCGGCGGTCAGCGTGATGCGGGAACCGGTGACCGGTTCGGCACCGCCGGGCGGCTCGGGGGGAAGGGCGTCCGCGGGGAAGCACATGGGGTGCTCCTTTCGTCGGTGGGGTACCGCTGTCCGGGCACGGCTCCGAACCTACCTCCGCCTCCGGGGGTGCCGTAGGGTGGCCGCCCGTGAGGATAGCCGTACTTCGGGAACGCAGGACCGGTGAACGCCGCGTCGCGCTGCTGCCGGAGCAGTTGCCCCGGCTGCTGGCAGCGGGCGTCGACGTGTCGGTGGAGTCCGGCGCCGGCAACGAGGCGGGTGCCACCGACGAGGACTACCGTGCGGTGGGCGCGCAGGTGAGCGAGGAGGTGCTCGCCGGTGCCGACGTCGTGGTGTCGGTGCAGCCGATCAACCTCAGCACCGCCCGCCAGCTCGGCGAGGGTGCCGTGACGGTGTCCTTCCTGCCGACGGCGGAGGAGGGGCCGCTGGTCCGCCGGCTGCGCGAGCGCCGCATCACGTCGTTCTCGATGGACCTCGTGCCGCGCACCGCCCGCGCGCAGCCGATGGACGCGTTGTCGTCGCAGTCGATGGTCGCGGGCTACCGCGGCGCGATTGTCGCGGCCGAACGCCTGCAGCGGTTCTTCCCGTTGTTCATGACCGCCGCCGGCACGGTGCGGCCGGCGGCGGTGCTGGTGCTCGGCGCCGGGGTCGCCGGGCTGCAGGCGATCGCCACCGTGCGCCGGCTCGGTGCGGTGGTGGAGGCCTACGACGTCCGCGAGAGTTCGGCGGAGGAGGTGGCCAGCGTCGGCGCGAAGTTCGTGCAGCTCGACCTGCCGCCGCTCGCGGGTGCCGGCGGCTACGCGCGGGAGATGGACGAGGAACGCGCCACCCGCCAGCGGGAGCTGCTCGCCCCGCACGTCGCCGCCGCGGACGTGGTGATCACCACCGCCTCGGTGCCCGGCCGGACCGCGCCGGTGCTCGTCACCACTGACATGGTCGCCGGGATGCGGGCGGGGTCGGTGGTGGTCGACCTGGCCGCCGACCAGGGCGGCAACGTCGAGGGCAGCATTCCCGGCCATGAGGTGATGGTCGGGGGCGTACTGGTCTGGGGCGGCTCGAACGTGGCCAGCCAGTTGCCGCGACCGGCCAGCGAGCTCTACGGGCACAACGTCGTCAACCTGCTGTTGCTGATGGTGCGGGTCGGCGCTCTCCATCTGGACTTCGGTGATGACATCCTGTCCGCCACCTGTGTCACCCACGCGGGTGAAGTGGTCCACCGGCCGACGCTCGAACTCCTCGGGGAGGTGGGGTAGATGACCGAGGGAGTCGCTTTGCTGACCGTGTTCGTGCTCAGCGCGTTCACGGGGTACGAGGTCATCTCGAAGGTGTCCACGACATTGCACACGCCGTTGATGTCGGGGGCGAACGCGATTCACGGCGTGATCCTCATCGGGGCGATCCTGGTGACCGGCCGTGCCCGCGACGCCGTGGAGCTGTGGGTCGGACTGGTGGCGGTGTTCCTCGCGACCCTGAACCTCGTGGGTGGCTTCGTGGTGACCGACCGAATGCTGGAGATGTTCCGTGGAAGGACTCCTGCCAGGAGCCCCAGACGTCATGGCTGACCCCACGACCACGCCCGTGTGGGCGCAACTCGGCTACCTCGTCGCGGCGGTGTGCTTCATCCTCGCCCTTCGCGGGCTGGCCGCACCGCGCACGTCGCGGATCGGCAACCTCGTCGGTGCCGCCGGCGCGGTGCTCGCGGTGGCCGTGACCTTCGCCGCCGTACGTCCTGACAACCTCCTTCCGATCCTGGTCGCCATCGCTCTCGGCGCCGCGGTCGGTGCGGTCGCCGCCCGCCGGGTGGTGATGACGGCGATGCCGCAGCTGGTGGCGTTGTTCAACGGGGTCGGCGGTGCGTCGGCCGCCCTGGTGGCGCTGCTCGAGCTCCGCGAGCTCGGCGAACTCGGCGGGCTTGCCGACGCGGATGTGGGCGTCCGGATCGCGGTGGCGTTCACGGTGCTGGTCGGCGCGGTGAGCTTCGCGGGTTCGCTGGTGACGTTCGGCAAGCTGCAGGACTGGGTGCCCGGCCGGCCGATCGTCGTACCCCACACCCGGCTGGTCTACGGCGGCGTCCTGGTCGTGACCCTCGCCGCGGCGGTGACCACCGTCGTACTCGGGTCGGTGGTGTTCGGGATCGTGCTGGCGCTGCTCGCGCTCGGCGTGGGTGTGCTGCTGGTGCTCCCGATCGGCGGTGCGGACGTCCCGATCGTCGTTTCGCTGCTGAACGCCTTCACCGGCTTGTCGGTGGCGGCGAGCGGCTACCTGCTCGGCAACGCGCTGTTGCTGGTGGCGGGCACCCTGGTCGGTGCGGCCGGCACGTTGCTGACCAGGCTGATGGCACAGGCGATGGGCCGCAGCGTGACCACGATCGTGTTCGGCGGGCTTGCCGGACCGTCGACGCAGGGGGCGACGGAGGAGAGTTCCCGGCCGGTCAAGTCGGCCGGTGCCGGAGACATCGCGGTGATGCTGGGGTATGCGCGCCGGGTGGTGCTGATCCCCGGATACGGGCTGGCCGTCGCGCAGGCACAGCACGTTCTCCGCGAACTCGCCGAGGCGCTGGCCGCGCGCGACGTCGAGGTGGTGTACGCCATCCACCCGGTCGCGGGCCGGATGCCCGGCCACATGAACGTGCTGCTCGCCGAGGCCGACGTGCCGTACGAGCAGTTGGTGGAGATGGCCGACGTCAACTCGGAGTTCCGGGCCACCGACGTGGCGCTCGTGGTCGGTGCGAACGACGTGGTGAACCCGTCCGCGCGTGAACCGTTCGGCTCGCCCATCGCGGGGATGCCGATCCTGAACGCCGACGAGGCCAGGGCGGTGGTGTTCCTGAAGCGGTCGATGCGGCCCGGGTTCGCCGGGATCGAGAACCCCCTGCTGCATGACCCGAAGACAACCGTGCTCTTCGGTGACGCCAAGGAGTCGTTGACGAGGCTGGTCGCCGCGCTCCGCTCGGTGTGAGCGCAGGGAGGCCAGCTGGGCAGGCGTGAACTGCCCAGGTGACACTCCCGGGTCGGGGTCCCTCATGGTCGTTGCACTTTCTGGTGGACGTCCACCCATTCGGGCGGGATGTATTCGGGGTGGCCGTGGCTGCCCATGCGGACGGTCCAGCCCTTGTGGTGGACGAACGTGTGGTGCGTCTTGCACAAGAGGACTCCGTTCGCGAGGTCGGTCGGCCCGAAGTCATCCCAAGCCGTCATGTGGTGGGCGACGCAACGTCGTTCGGGTACCTGGCATTCGGGGAAATGGCAGTGGGATCCGTCGCGGACGGCGAGGGCCCGGCGTTGCGCTTCGGTGAAGAACCGGTCTGCCATGCCGACGTCGAGGACCTCGCCGTTGCCGCCGAGTACGACGGGGATGATGTTCGCGTCGCACGCCATCCGCCGGATCGTCGCGACCGAGAGCGGCTCCCCGCGTAGTCCGGTGATGCGGGCCGATCCGCCACCGCCGCACTTCTGACACCCGTCGTGAGGATCAACGGGCTGGTTGGGGCGGGCGCGGTCGTCGTGGTCGGGGGCAGCCTCGGGCTCCGCCGCACCCTCTTGGAATTCGGCGTCGTCTTCGGCTCCGAGGTCGCAGTCCTCGGGGCCGGTATGTGGTTCCGGATTCCCGTTGTGTGGTTCGGGTTCCGGATCGGATGATCCGGGTCCCGGTCCAGTTCCCGGGCCGGGATTGGTTCCGGTGGCGGTGTTCGGTTGTGGGTGGTGTCCGGGTTCTCGTGGTGCGGGTATCCGCTCAGCGGTTCCGACCGACGGGTCCGGCCGGTCGGCTGGTAGTTTCTCTTTGTCTGGTTGATCTTTTCGGGCAGCCGCTGTGGTCTCGGCGGCAGTGGGAGCCGCCTCCGGAGCACTGGTACCGGTCGGCACCGCACTCTCGCCGAGGTCACCTACCGCGTCCGGGTCGCCAGAACCGGCCGGGCTGTTGGGGCGGACGGGGTTGCTCGTCACGTTCGGGTCACCGACGTCGCCGAGGTCTCCGGGCTCGCCAGCGCCGCCCAGCTCGGCGGTGGGGCCGCTCGTGTCGTCGGGGTCGGTGACTGCTTGGCCCGGCTGGGCGTCGGGCGCGGTGTCGTCGACGTCCTCGCTGGGCTCGGCGTCTGCACGGGGCTCGCGGCAGCTGCTCTGCTCGGCGTCCTCAGGTGTGGCCGCCTCGGTGCCGTCAGGAGTCCTACCCGGCTTGGTGTTCTCGGCCTTGTCGGGCTTGGCGCTCTCGCCATCGCCGGCACTCTGGCCGGGTTCGGCGTCTGTCGTGCCGCCGCGACTTGCGCCCCGCCCGAACCCCCCGGACTCGCCGGACTCACCAGACTCGGAACTCTTGCTGCGCTTGGCGTTCTTGCGGGCCTTGCGCTTGGCGTTCTGGCGTTTGGCGTCGGGAGTCTGGCAGCCACACGGCATGGGGCGGATGGGGTTGAGGTCGTCGATGCTGCCGAACCCGACACCTGCCATCAGCTGCTGCAGGTGGATCAGCACGGTGACACAGTCCCGGCCCCGGCCGCGGTTGGGCGATGCCTCCCACTCGGCCATCCGGGCGATGAGTTCGGCGAACGCGTCACCACGCTTCTGGTCCAGGGGACGGTCGTCGGGTTCGGCACGCTTGTCGGAGGCGACGAGCGCTTCGATGATCTTGCGGAGTTGTTCCATCTCCAGCACCGGCAGCTTGATCACCACGGTTTCGGAGCCGGGGATGCCGTTGGGCCGGTAGAACAGGGACCGGCTGCGTTCGGCGGCGCGTTCGGCGGCGTCGAGTACCTTGCCGAGCTGCTTCTCCCATTCCTCGGGCGCGATGACCCGCAACAGGTGCCGGCCCAGCAGGCGTACGTCGTCGGGATTACGCCGCCGGGACTCCTCGATCAGGTACTCCTCGGCCGCCGCGCGTTGTTCGAGGCTGATCCACTTGGGCAGGTCTTTGATGGCTCCGGCGATGACCTGCGCGTGCCGGAACGAGACCTCCCCGCGTGCCATGGCGCGGGCGGTCAACGTGATGGTGCGGTCCAGGTCGCGGGCGAGGTTGACGGTGGCGTAGGAGTCCTTCGTGCCCATCCGCTGGGTGGTGCGCAGCCAGGCCGCCGTGGTGGCCGCGCCGGTGGTTTTGCCGATGTCGCAGGCCTCTGCCTGGCGTACCCACCCCAGTTTCAGCGCGTCGAGCCGGGACTCCTCGACGGTCAGTTCGCCGATCAGCTCACCGAGGGCGCGGGACTCGACGTAGGTGGCGGGGGTGGCCAGGGCCTCGTCGAGTCCGGCGCGGAACATGCCGACCGCAGCCCTCAACCGGGCGACGGTGCCGTAGCCACCGCCGCCGGGAAGGTCCTGCGTCGTCGAATGCATGTTCGAACTCTACTGGCTGCCACCGACACCTAACTCGTTGTCCACAAGGGCAAGCCGATCAGCTACCTGTGGACAAAAACCTGGCACCGGCCGACCGTGATTCGGGAGCACGAGCCAGGCCGTAACTCATGAGGTGTCAACGGCACCTTGCGCGCACGTAGTGCCAGTGCACGCCTGACGTGACGGGGACGAGTGGAGAACGGGACGCTCAGCCGAAGTCGACGGAGTCGGTGGTGACCGTGCCCGCCTGCCGGCCGGGGGCGGTGTGGTTTGCCCAGTAGAGATTCGTGTGGTCGATGACCTTGTCAGGCGTGGGTGCACCCCACTCGGACAGGTCCTCGGTGGTGTGGGCGTCGCCGACCAGGGTCACGTCGTACCCCCGGACGATCCCTCCGTGGAGCGTGGAACGAATGCACTCGTCGGTCTGCGCACCCGCGACGACGAGGCGCCCGATCCGGCGCTCGGCGAGCACCGCCTCGAGATCGGTGTCCTCGAACGAGTCGGGATACCGCTTGTGCACAACGGGCTCCGAGTCCTTCTGGGTGAGCTCGGGGACGTACTGCCAGCCGTCGCTGCCCATCGGCAGGTTGTCGGCGGAGGAGTGCTGCACCCACACCACGGGAATGCTCTCCGACCTCGCCCGGTCCACGAGCCGTGCGACGTTGGCAACCACGGCGTCACGGTTGTGGGCTCCTCCGACGATGTCGTTCTGCACGTCGATCACCAGCAGCGCGGTGTGCGGGCGGTTGCTCAGGGTGGTCATGGCGCTCCTCGGCGGCCAGCGGTGGTTCGGTGTGCTGACGGTATGCCCACCCGCCGACAGGCGACACCGACAAGGCGGCACCGACAGACGACACCGGCAAGCGGCAGGGCGCCGGTCGACCCTACGAAAGTCGCATCCGGTGGCGACCGAACGCCGTGGCGCGCACCGTCACGCCGTACCCAGACTGATCGGGTGACCAACGAGACCTGTACCGCCGACGGGAACGCCGTCGTGGTGGCGGACCTGCACAAGAGCTACGGCCAGGTGCGCGCCGTACGAGGTGTGAGCTTCACGGTCCGGCACGGGGAGATCTTCGCCCTGCTCGGACCCAACGGCGCCGGCAAGTCGACCACCCTGGAGATCCTCGAAGGCTTCCGTACGCGCGACTCGGGGCACGTGGAGGTGCTCGGCATCGACCCCGGGGACCGGGCGGGCGAGCGGGAGCTACGCGAGCGGATCGGTCTTGTGCTGCAGGACATCGCGGTCGAGCCGCACCTCACGGTACGCGAGACGATCGCGCGTGACGCGGGCTACTACCGCGCGCCCCGCGACGTGGACGAGGTGATCGGCCTGGTCGGCCTCACCGAGCAGCGGCGCCGGAAGGTCCGGTCGCTGTCCGGTGGCCAGAAGCGCAGGCTGGACCTCGCGCTCGGCATGATCGGCGACCCGAGCCTGCTGTTCCTCGACGAACCCACGACGGGCTTCGATCCCGCCGCCCGGCAGGGCGCCTGGGAGCTCGTACGCCGGTTGCGCGCGGCCGGGACGACCATCGTGCTCACCACGCACTACATGGAGGAGGCGCAGCAGCTCGCCGACCGGGTGGCGGTGATCACCGGCGGCCGGATCATCTCCGAGGGAACCCCCGCCACGCTCGGAGGCCGCGACAGCGCCCGGGCGCGGGTCCGGTTCGCGCTGCCCGACGGCTGCACGCTCGAAGGGATCCCGGTGGCCGCGGGGGAGTCCGTCGCGGGCCCGGAACGCGACGAGCTGGTGACCGTGGAGACCGCGGAGCCGACCGGGACGCTGCACCGGCTCACCGGCTGGGCGCTCGCCGCGGGCGCGGTCCTCGAGGGCCTCACCGTCGAACGCCCCAGCCTGGAGGACGTCTACCTCCGCCTCACCGGCTCGTCCGGAACCGACGCGTACGAAAACGACCCGGCAGGAACCGACCCGTCGTCGACCGTCCTGGAGGAGAGCGCCCGATGAGTCGCGACCTCGCGCTGCTGTGGCACCAGATCCGCTACGAGCAGCTGACGTTCTGGCGCAATCCGCAGAGCGCGTTCTTCACGTTCGCGTTCCCCGTACTGATCATCACCGTGTTCGGTCTGCTGTTCGGCGGCATCGGCCCCAGCGACTACTTCTTCGGGCTCACGGCACTGCAGTACTACGTGGGCACCATCGCGGCGACCTCCGTGCTCGGCGCGTGCTACAGCCAGCTGGCGATCGTGTTGTCGACGCGGCGTCAGAACGGCCTGCTCAAACGGGTCCGGGCGACGCCGCTGCGGAGCGGGACGTACTTCCTCGGCCTGCTGGCGCACTGCGTCCTGGTGAGCGTCGTTGACGTCCTGCTCATTCTCGGCATCGGGCGGATCTTCGGCGTACCGCTGGCCGGGCCGTCCCACTGGCCGGCGATCGCGGTGACGCTCGTGCTCGGCGCGGCCGCCTTCTGCGCCCTGGGGGTCGGGGTGGCCTCGCTGATTCGCAACGCCGAGGCCGCGCCGGCGGTCGTGCAGTTCGTCCTGTTCCCGCTGGTGTTCGTGTCCGGCACGTACATGCCGATCCACGCGGACGTGCTCAACCGGGTCGCGGACTTCCTGCCGGTACGGCCGTTCAACCAGGCGTTGCTCGCGGCGTTCGGCGGTGGCAGCGGAGGCGGCGGGTTCGCGTGGGCCGGCCTCGGCGTCCTGGCCGCGTGGGGAGTCGCCGGGGCGCTGGTCGCCGTAAGGAGGTTCCGCTGGGACCCCCGCCCCGAGTGACGGGAGATCAGATTCCGGCGACCCGCACGCTGAGGTTGCCGAGCGTGGTCCAGTGCGGCTCGACCAGCGTTCCCGTACCCACGACATGGCTGGGGCAGGGCGGTTCGGTCTGGTAGAGGCTCGGCCGGGCGATCCGCCGCTGTACGTCCCAGCCGCAGCTCTGCGCGCGCACGAAGCAGTCCCACAGCCCGTCCTCCAGCGGCCGGCCGGCCTTCGCGACGCGCGGGTCGAGCCGGGCGGTGCCGCGCAGTACGACCTGCTCGGTCTGGTCGGCGGTGTCGGGCACCAGGTGGCTGGTCGTCGGCAGCCGGTAGTCGCCGGAGTCGTTGCGGTTCTGCACGTACACGTCCAGCCGGCTGCGGCTGATCGCGGCGGTCACGTCGTAGGCGTCCTCGGGCACGTCGACCCGCAGCGGGACCGGCGGCTGCCACAGCAGCCGCCCGCCCAGCCGCCGGAAGGTCACCGGCCGGCCGTCGGCGTAGCTCAACCGGCCGCTGACCCGGATCAGCAGGTTGTCGCCGTCCCAGTCGACGCGTTCCAGGGTCGGAACGACGGTCAGCTCGCGTTCGGCGCGGGCCAGCCGGGCGATGTCGGCGTACGCGCCGGCACGCAGCAGCCGCGCCCGGACCCGCATCGACAGCGGCAGCCAGCCCTCCACGGCCGGTCCGAAGCGCTCCTCGGCCAGCTTGCCCACCTCGCGGTAGAGGAGGTGCTGGCGGTAGCGCACCGGCAGCCCCCCGAACGTCCGGCCGCCCAGCAGGCGGAGCATCTCCGCGTCGTACCAGTGCGCGTAGATCTGGTCGCGCTCGTCGCCGGGGGCGGTGTGGCTGTCCACGACGTCGAGCACTCCGCGCAGGGCGCGGTAGTACGCCCGCGGGTCGAACCGGCGGGCGGCCTGCTCGCGTTCGGGCCGGCGGATCCAGTGGCAGCACACCTCGTCGGCGAGAACGCTGATCACCTTCGCCCGGAAGTACGCCTGTGCGACGAAAAGCTGGTCGCCCAGCCAGGCCGGGCCCTCGGCGAACCGCAGGTGGTGCTCGGCCAGGAACGCCGATCGGAACAGCATGTGCGGTGTCAGCAGGCCGAACAGCTGGTCCTCCACCAGGTCGGCCTGGTCCCGCGAGGCCCGGAAGACGTGCCGGGAGACCGACCGGCCGCCGTGGCCGACCAGCTTCCCGATCACGAGGTCGGCGTTCGTACGGGCAGCCGTGGCGTACATGCGTTCCAGCGCGTTCGGGGTGAGCCGGTCGTCGGGGTCGAGGAAGTAGACGTACTCGCCCTGGGCGCGTTCGATCCCGATGTTGCGCGGCCGCCCGGGCCCGCCGGTGTGCCCGGCCTGGATGGAGCGCAGCGGCGCATGCAGCGGGGCGAGCTTCTCCAGCCGCTGGGCGGTCCCGTCATGGGAACCGTCGTCCACCATCAGGATCTCGTACTCACCGGACCCCAGGGACTGGCCCAGCAGTGACTCCAGGCAGGCGTCGAGATCGGGCCCCAGGTTGTGCACCGGGACGACGACGCTGACCTTCACGCCCATGGGAATCCCCCCATGCCGTCAGCATGGGCCGGATGTGCCGGCGACAAACCTGTGGACCGGTAAGGGACCGGTAACCGCGGGGCTTCGGTCGGACAGTCAGGTCAGCCGGCGACGCCGTACAGCCGGTCGCCCGCGTCGCCGAGCCCGGGGACGATGAAGCCGTGCTCGTTGAGGTGGTCGTCCACCGCGGCGGTGACGACCGTGACGGGGACGCCCACCGTGTCGAGCTCCGCGAGCTCGCGTTCGAGGAAGCGGAGGCCCTCCGGAGCGGCGAGCAGGCAGACCGCCGTGATGTGGTCGGCGCCGCGCTCGACCAGGAAGCGCACGGCGTCGACGAGGGTCCCGCCGGTGGCCAGCATCGGGTCGAGTACGTAGCACTGCCGGCCGGACAGGTCCTCGGGGATCCGCTGGGCGTACGTCGAGGCCTTCAGCGTGTGCTCGTCGCGGACCATGCCGAGGAAGCCGACCTCGGCGGTGGGCAGCAGCCGCACCATGCCCTCGAGCATCCCGAGCCCTGCGCGCAGGATCGGCACGACCAGCGGCTTGGGCGCCGCCAGCTTCACTCCCTGCGCCTTCGCGACCGGGGTGGTGACGGTGACCGGCTCGGTCCGGACGTCCCGGGTGGCCTCGTAGGCGAGCAGGGTGACCAGCTCGTCGGTGAGCAGCCGGAACGTCGGGGAGTCGGTACCGGCGTCACGCAGCACGGTGAGCTTGTGCGCGATCAGGGGGTGGTCGGCGACGTGGATCCGCATGGGCGTGACCCTAGGCCATCGAGGGGCGGAGCCGGAGCCGCGGTGGAGCGCCGTCCGCCCACACCACGTGGGACTCCCGTACGCCGAATCCGTACCGTGAACGAGTCCTCCCGGAGAGCCAGCGAACTGCCGTGGGAGCACGTGCGGCGCGTAAAAAGTGCAACTCGGCGTGAAAAAACCGGTCGCAGACATTGCTCCGGTCCCGGGACAAGGTCCACCTTTAGTGAGTCATGTCAGGGGTCGCCCACACCCGGCTGGTGGCCCCTCGTCACAACGGGGATCGTCCGGATCGGCGGTCAGGGTCATGAACGCAGCACAGAGACGGCAGTCGGACTCGCCAGCTCTCCGCGTGTCGGCGACGGGCGTGGTCCGCAGCGGCTGGGCCGTACCCTTCACGCAGGCCTCCACGCAGGCCTCGAGCCATCCCGGCGACCCGGGACCGCGACCTGGAGGCGCACCCGCGGGACCGGCTGCCGGCCGTACTCCCGACTCCTCTTCCTCCTCCACCACATCCTCGGCAGCCCCCGAAACCTCCCCGCCTGCCACCGAAGCGGCCGACCCGCGTCCCCTCACCGAACGCGAGTGGGAACGCCTGCGCCGCCGGGCCGCGCTGCTGCGCGACCTGGCCGAGGCCAAGGACCTCTTCGCGGTCCGGGCCAACCAGCTCCGCCGGCGGCGCCAGGCTCTGCGCCGCGCTCTCTAGCACGTCCGCCCGGTTCGTTGCGAGCTGTGCACGGGTGCCCTGACCGGCCCCGCCCCGCCGCACCTGCCCACCGCGGTCCGGGTTCGGTGGAACTTCCGGCGAAAAGGCACGGATCGGGCGAACAAAGGCCGGGAAAAGCCGGTGCATTTTCGCGCGCGTCTGCCACGATGCCCTACATGGCCGAGGAGAGCAGCACGGCGATCGACTTCGCGGTGGTCACCTACCTCGAGGAGGGCTGCTGGCGGGCGTCGTCACTGGCGAGCACGGCGGCGCGCGACCTCGACACGTTCGTGCGCACGCTGCGGCAGATGCCGGGTGACATCGGCTGTATCGGCTCCGTCTCGGTCGACGACGACTTCTTCATCCTGGTCCGGGTCGTGGGCGGCGAGGTGCGTTACCTCCTGTCCGACGTGACCGCGGCGACCGACTGGCCGCTGGCCCGGGAGGTCCTCGACGAACTCGAGTTGCCGGTTCCCATCGAGGACGACGAGGAGCAGGCACAACCCGCCGGCGACCTCACCATCGTGGCCGACCTCGGCATGGCCGCGATGGAGATGGGCGCCCTGTGTGACGACCTCGACCTCTACCCCGACGAGATGCTGTCCAAGATCGCCGAGCGCCTCGGGTACGGGCCGGCGTTCCAGCGGGCGGTCGAGGCCTCGGTCGGCTGAGACGCCGGCCATGCCGACCAACTGGCACGGTCGTGGATCGCGATCCGTAGGTTTCGATCGCGGACCCCGGCGAAAGACAGGTCCAGACAAGCCGTAGGCGCAGATCGAGAGCTCGAAGGAATGGTGCGCGGTGTCGTACTTCGCGGCGGCGTTCGCCCGCAGTGGGGACGAGTGGGTGGCGAGTGAGACCGACCTCGACGACGTGGAGACCGTGGAGGACGTGGTCGACGCGGTACGCGACGTCGAGTCCGACGACGAGATCGTCCTGGTCCTCGTCGAGGAGGAGAACTGGTTCGGCGTCGTCCGGGTGGAAGGCGACGAGGAACCCAGGGTGTACGTGTCCGACGGGGCCGAGACGCTCCGCTCACCGGTCGGTGAGGCACTGGTGAGCGAACTGGTGGAGGAACACCGGCTCGCCGCGGTGGTCGCGGGCGACGTGGGCGCCGAGCTGCCGGTGGTGCCGGCCACCGACCTCGACGAGGACGAGGACGAGCCGGTGGAGCTGCCGGCCGAACCCATCGGCGAGGCCGGGCTGCTGAACGACCTCGGCATCCGGGCCGAGGACCTGAACCGGCTGGCGAAGGCGATCGGCACGTCCCCCGCGGCGGCGGTGACGTTCCTCGCCGAACGCCTGGGGTTCGCCGAGGCACTCGAGGCGGTCCACTGAGCTCCGGTCTGGAGGGTTCCGGCCGGGAGGGGTCCGACTTGGAGGGTTCCGGCTGGGAGGACCCGATGCGGGCCGCCCTCGCCGAGGCCGCCCTGGCCCCGGACACCGGTGACGTACCCGTCGGCTGTGTCGTCCTCGGCCCCGACGGCGCCGTGCTCGGCCGGGGGCGCAACGCGCGGGAGGCGACCGGCGACCCCACCGCCCACGCGGAGGTGCTGGCGATCCGGGAGGCCGCCGCCGCGCGAGGGGAGTGGCGGCTTTCCGGATGCACCCTCGTCGTCACCCTGGAGCCCTGCACGATGTGCGCGGGTGCGCTGGTGCAGGCACGGGTCGACCAGGTGGTGTTCGGTGCGTACGACGACAAGGCCGGCGCCGTCGGCTCGCTGTGGGACGTCGTACGCGACCGCCGGCTCAACCACCGGCCGCGGGTCACCGGCGGAGTGCTCGCCGAGGAGTGCGGCGAGCTGCTGCGCCGGTTCTTCGTTGCTCGCCGGGGCGTGTGAGGCACTTCCCACGCCGTCCGGTAACCTACCCGGCGGTGGCGTGTCCGAGCGGCCGAAGGAGCACGCCTCGAAAGCGTGTGAGGGGCAACCCTCCGTGGGTTCAAATCCCACCGCCACCGCAGCAGGAGGGCCTGGGCACGAGCACCTGACGTGCCCAGGCCCTTCGGCATTGGCAACGAAACCGGCCCTCGGGGCCGACGGGGGCGGGGGGAGGTGCCGGCGATGATCACGGTCGCCGAGCTCAACGACTTCCTGCTGTACGGCGCGCTGGTCCTGCTGCTGGCGATCCTCGCCGTCCGCGCCTCGGTGCGGTTCGGCTTCCCCAGCCTGCTGATCTACCTCGCGATGGGCGTCGCGCTCGGCGAGGCGGGCCTCGGCGTCCACTTCGACGACGCCCAGCTCGCCCACGCGCTCGGCTTCGCCGCCCTGGTGGTCATCCTCACCGAGGGTGGCCTCACCACCCGTTGGGCCGAGGTACGCGGGTCGATGCTGCCCGGGCTCGTCCTCGCCACCGTCGGTATCGCGGTCAGCGTGCTCGTGGTGGCGGTGATCGTGCACGGCACCCTCGGCTTCGGCTGGCGGCTCTCCCTGCTCCTCGGTGCGGTCACCTCACCGACCGACGCGGCGGCGGTGTTCTCGGTACTGCGGAAGGTCCCGCTGCCCCGCCGGCTGGCCGGGGTGCTGGAGGCCGAGTCCGGCCTGAACGACGCCCCGACCGTGCTGCTGGTCACGCTGCTCAGCTCCACGGCGTTCGCGGAGGAGGGCGTACCCCGCATCGTCGGGCTGATCGTGGGCGAGCTCGCCGGCGGCGCGGCGCTCGGGTTCCTCATCGGGTGGGGCGGTGCGTGGCTGCTGCGGCGGGTGGCGCTGCCGTCGTCGGGCCTGTACCCGCTGGCTGTGGTGTCGTTCGCGGTGCTGGCGTACGCCTTCACCTCGTTCGTGCACTGCAGCGGTTTCGCCGCCGTCTACGTCGCGTCTCTCGTCCTCGGCAACGCCGAGCTCCCGCACCGGCCGACCACGCGGTCCTTCGTGGAGGGACTCGCGTGGCTGGCCCAGATCGGGTTGTTCGTGATGCTCGGGCTGCTCGCCTGGCCGAGCCGGCTGGACTGGAGCGACGTGCTGGCCGGCCTGGTCGCCGGGCTGGCGCTGACCTTCGTGGCCCGGCCGCTGTCGGTGTTCGTGTCGATGCTGCCGTTCCGGCCGAGGGTGCCCGACCAGTTGTTCCTCGCCTGGGCGGGGCTGCGCGGTGCGGTGCCGATCGTGCTCGCCACGATCCCGCTGGCGGCCGGGCTGGAACGCGCCGACCGGCTGTTCAACGTGGTCTTCGTCCTGGTCGTGGTGTTCACGCTGGTGCAGGCGCCGACCCTGCCGTGGGTGGGCAGGGTGCTGCGGCTCGGCGGTGAGGACGAGGTGCGTGACCTCGACGTGGAGGCGGCGCCGCTGGAACGCCTGGACGCCGACCTGCTGCAGATCCGGATCCTGCCCCGCTCCCTGCTCGCCAACGTCGAGGTGGGTGAGCTGCGGCTGCCCGAGGGCGCGTCGGTGGCGCTGGTGGTCCGTGAGGGCCGCAGCCTGGTACCCGGGATGCGAACGGCGCTGAAGGTCGGTGACGACCTGCTCGTGGTCGCTCCGCGGCGGGTACGCGAGGCCACCGAACGCCGGCTGCGGTCGGTGAGCCGTTCGGGCCGGCTGGCGGGGTGGCTGGAGGGCCATCAGCAGCCGGTGCATGCGCGGGTGCGCTGGATCCGCCGGCCCTGATCGTAGGAGCCGTCAGCCGGCGGCGTCGCCAGGCGCCGTGGGACTCGGCTTCACGCAGACCGGCACGGTGGTGGTGACGTCCATCGCCGTCGGCGCCTTGGTGACGAAGCCGTGGAAGTCGGTGCCGAGGACCAGGTCGACGCTGGCGTCGGTCCGGTTGTCCACGCTGACCTTCTCCTTGGCGACCTGGGCGGCGACCAGGATGACCTCCGGCGCGTCCTTGGCCCGGCCGCGGACCTCCGCGAACTTCACCTTCGCCTTCTTCGGGTCGTTGGCCACGGTGCCGACGGTGAAGCCGCGCTGGCGCAGGTCGGTCGCCGTCCGCTCCGCGAGCCCGCCGATCTTGCTCGCGTTGTAGACGTTCACGACCACCTTGGTGGCCGAGATCCGCTGCGTCTGACCGGCTGCGGGTGTGCTGCACACGAGGTCCGGCCCGGCGCCCGGGATGGCCTTGAGGACCGCGTGCCAGCCGAACCACCCGGCTCCGGCGACGAGGCCGAGGAGGACGGCGAGGGTGAGGGGGCCGCGGATCCTGCGCCTGCGCCGCCGCCGGATCCGGCGTTGCTCGGCGGTGTCGTCCCATGCCATGTGCGCCCCCTTCCCCGTTCGGGAAATCCTCAGCCCTTGAGCCGAAGCACGCGGGCGTGCAGCACCATGCGCTGGTGCAGGGCGGCTCGCAGTGCCCGGTGCAAGCCGTCCTCGAGATACAGCTCGTTCTGGTATTCGACCACGTGGGCGAAGAGATCTCCGTAGTAGGTGGAGTCCTCCGCGAGGAGGGTGTCCAGATCGAGGGTGCGTTTGGTGGTGACCAACTGGTCCAGCCGGATGGGGCGCGGCGGCAGGGCGGCCCATTCGCGTTGGGTCGTGCCGTGCTCGGGATAGGGGCGTCCGTCGCCGACGCGCTTGAAGATCACGGTTGGGCAGTGTAGTGGTGCCTCCTGCGGGTGACCGGGCAGAAGCGCTGGGTGTCTTCACCGTAGGCCGAATCGTGCCCTGGCGCTGCCCCTGGGGCGTGTTGGGGGTCGGCGGCGGAGCGCTCGGGTAGGACAGATCTCGGGTAGGACAGTGACGCCAGGACGGCACGGTGGGAGGGTGCGGGGATGAAGAAGATCATCAACGATCCGGCGAACGTCGTCGCGGAGGCGCTGACCGGCCTGGCCGCCGCGCACGGCGACCTCGTGCGCGTGCATCTGGACCCCGACTACGTGGTGTCGGTGGACGCGCCACGCCGGGGCAAGGTCGGCGTGGTCTCCGGCGGCGGCAGCGGGCACGAGCCGTTGCACGCCGGGTTCGTGGGGTACGGAATGCTGTCCGCGGCCTGCCCCGGGCCGGTGTTCACCTCACCGACGCCGGACCCGATCCTCGCCGCGACGAAGGCGGTGGACGGCGGTGCCGGCGTACTCCACATCGTGAAGAACTACACCGGCGACGTCCTGAACTTCGAGACCGCCGCCGAACTCGCCGCGGCCGAGAGCGTCGAGGTGGCCGCGGTGGTGATCGACGACGACGTGGCGGTACGCGACAGCCTCTACACCGCCGGCCGGCGCGGGGTCGGCGGCACCGTCCTCGCGGAGAAGATCGTCGGGGCGGCCGCCGAGCGCGGTGACGACCTGGCCTCGGTGGCCGCGCTGTGCCGCCGGGTCAACGACAACGTGGCCAGCATGGGGATGGCGCTGGACTCGTGCACGGTGCCGCACGCCGGCAAGCCGACGTTCGAGCTCGGGCCGGACGAGATGGAGATCGGCATCGGCATCCACGGCGAGCCCGGCCGCGAACGCGTGCCGCTGGAGCCCGCGAACGCGATCGTGGAACGCCTGCTGGCCCCGATCGTGGAGGACATGCCGTTCGAGTCCGGCGACCGGACGCTGCTGTTCGTCAACGGCATGGGTGGCACCCCGCTGATGGAGCTCTACATCGCCTACGCCCACGCCGAGAAGGTGCTGGCCCAGCGCGGCATCGCCGTCGAGCGGCGACTGGTCGGCAACTACATCACCTCGCTGGAGATGCCGGGCATGTCCGTCACGCTGCTGCGCCTGGACGAGGAGATGGTCGAACTGTGGGACGCACCCGTGCACACGCCCGCCCTGCGCTGGGGACGGTGACGCCGCATGTCCTCCGGTGACGACGTGCCGATGACCACGCGGGACCTGCTCCGGGTGATCGCCGACTACGCGGCCGTGGTGGCCGCCAACCGTACGTACCTCATCGAACTCGACGCCGCCATCGGGGACGCCGACCACGGGGAGAACCTCGACCGCGGCATGAAGGCCGCGGTGGACCGCCTCGCCGAGACCGAGCCCGGTACGCCCGCCGACGTGCTCCAGTCGGTGGCCACCGCGCTGATCTCGAAGGTCGGGGGAGCGGCCGGCCCGTTGTACGGCACGGCGTTCCTGCGCGCCGCCACCGCCGTCAAGGGACGTGACGAACTCGGCGCGGCCGACGTCGCGGGCGCCCTGCGAGCCGGGCTGGGCGGCGTGGTGGCGCGCGGGAAGGCCGAGGTGGGCGACAAGACGATGGTGGACGCCTGGGACCCGGCCGTCCAGGCCGCCGAGCGCGTCGTCGCGGCCGGCGGCTCCACCCGGGAGGCGCTCGCCGCCGCGGCCGACGCCGCCGAGGAGGGCATGCGGGGCACGATCCCGCTGGTCGCTCGCAAGGGCCGGGCGAGCTACCTCGGCGAGCGCAGCGCCGGCCACCAGGATCCCGGCGCCACGTCGTCGGCGCTGCTGTTCCGGGTGTTCGCCGACGTCGCCGACCACTCCTCCTAGGCATGGCGAAGCCGAACGCCCGAGTCGGAGTCGTTCTGGTCGCGCACGTGGCCGCCCTCGCCGAGGGCGTACGCACGCTCGCCGCCCAGATGGCGCCGGAGGTGGACATCCGCGCGGTCGGGGGCACCGACGACGGCGGGGTGGGTACCAGCTTCGACGCGATCCTGGAAGCGGTACAGGGCGTTCGGTCGGACGCCGGGGTGGTCGTGCTGTACGACCTGGGCAGCGCGCAACTCACCGCCGAACTCGTCCTGGAGACCCTCGACCCGGAGCAGGCCGACCGGGTGCTGCTCGTCGACGCGCCGCTGGTGGAGGGTGCGGTCGCGGCCGCGACCACGGCCGCCGGGGGAGCGGGCCTGGCCGCCGTGGCCGCCGCGGCGCGGGCGGCGTACGTGCCGTCCGCCGAGACCGGCGGGGCCGAGCCCCCGGAGCCCTCGGAGCCCTCGGAACCGGGGGAGAAGCGGGGCGAGGGGGAGGTACGGGCGCGCACGACGTTGCGTAACCCGGCCGGCCTGCACGCCCGGCCGGCGGCGGCGCTGGCACGCCTGGTCCGGGAGTACGACGCGCGGGTGACGGTCGGCCGTCCCGGTGAGCCCGGGGTGGACGCGGCCGGTGTGCTCGGCGTGGTCGCCCGGGGGCTGCGGGTCGGCGACGAGCTCGAGGTCGCCGCGGCCGGCGAGGGCGCCCGGGCGGCCGTGGACGCCGTGCTCGCCCTGGCCGACGCGGGATTCGGTGAGCTGGACGAGAAGACGCCGCCCCCGGTGCCGCCCGAACCTTCGGCGCCGGCCGAGGCCGCTGTGCCTGAGGCGTCCGAGCCGCCTGAGCCGCCCGAGCCCGGCACGCTGCGGGGCGTCGGCGCCTCGGCCGGCCTGGTGGTGGCACCGGCCCGGCACCTGCGTCGTACCGAACCCCGGCTGCCGCCGGCCGGCGGCGCGCACGAGCCGGACGCCGAACGCAGGCGGCTGGCCGCCGCCGTCGACCGGGTGAACGCCGAGCTCGGTGGCCGAGCGGCCGGCGGCGGGTCCGGCGCCGACATCGCCGGTGCCCACCAGGCGATGCTGGCCGACCCGGCGCTGCTGGCGGGAGCGCAGGCGCGGCTCGACGAGGCCACGCCGGCCGAGGTCGCCTGGTGGAGGTCGGTGCTGGAGGCGCGTGACCTGCTGGCCGGCGGGACGGACCTGGTCGCCGAGCGCGGGGTCGACGTGGAGGACCTCGGCCGCGCGGTGCTCGGCGCCCTCGGCGTGGACGTCCGGCCGTCCGTACGACCGGAGGACGTCGCCCGCGCCGTGGTGGTCGCCGAGGAGGTGTTCCCCTCCGACGTCGCGGCCCTCGGTGAGGCCGGGGTGGCGGGGCTCGCGGTCGCGCGCGGCGGGCGTACGTCGCACGCGGCGATCCTCGCCCGCGGCCTGGACCTGCCGATGGTGGTCCGGCTCGGCCCGGAGGTTCTGGACGTCCCGGACGGTACGCCGGTGATCCTGGACGCGCGGACCGGAGACCTGCGGGTGGACCCGCCGGAGCCGGAGCTGACCGCCGCCCGGCAGACCGCCCGCGACCTCGCCGCCGACCGGGAGCGGGCCCGCGCGGAGGCCGCCGGCCCGGTGGTGCGGGCCGACGGGACGCCGGTGACCGTGAGCGCGAACGTCGGCGGCCCGGTCGAGGCGCGCGCCGCCGTGGCCGCCGGTGCCGACGCGGTCGGACTGCTGCGTACCGAACTCCTCTACGTCGACCGGCCCCGGCTGCCCGGTGAGGACGAACAGGCGGCGGAGCTGGGCGCGGTGCTGGCCGAGCTCGGCGGCCGCCGCGCGGTCGTCCGCACCCTGGACGTGGGCGGTGACAAGCTGCTGCCGGCCCTCGACCTCGACCCGTGGCGGCACGGGCCGCTCGGAGTGCGCGGGCTGCGGTACGCCCTCGCGCACCCGGACCTGCTGCGGACCCAGCTGCGGGCGGCGCTGCGCGCGGCGTACGGCCACGGCGAGGTCTGGCTGATGGCGCCGATGGTGACGGTGGCCGCGGAGGCGCGGCGGTTCCGGGTCCTGGTCGAGGAGGTGGCCGGGGAGCTCGCGGCGGCGGGGACGGCGTTCGCCCGGCCGGCGAAGGTCGGGGTGATGGTCGAGGTGCCGGCGGCCGCCCTGGTCGCCGACGAGATCTGTGCCGAGGTCGACTTCGTGAGCGTGGGGAGCAACGACCTCACGCAGTACGTCATGGCCGCCGACCGGACCAACGACGCGGTGGGCGACCTCTACCAGCCCGGCCACGAGGCGATCTGGCGGCTGCTGGGGACGTTGGTCGACGCCGCCCGGGCGGCCGGTCGGCACGTCGCGGTGTGCGGCGAGCTCGCGGGGGAACCCGGCGCGGCCGTTCGGCTGGTCCGGATGGGTGTGGACGAACTCTCCATGACGCCGAACGGGATACCCGCTGTGAAGGCGGCGCTGCGGAGCCGGCTCAGCTGATCGGCTCGGGCGCCCGGTGGGCCGGCGGCGGACCGGAGACCTCCTGGGCGGTGGCCATCGCCTGGGGGTGCAGCACCGCGCGCTCGCGTGCCTCCAGCACCTTGCCGATCAGGTCGTCGCGCCAGTGGTCGGCGTCGTACCCGATCGCGCCGCGCTGGTAGCGGTCGTAGAAGAACGCGAGCTCGGTGACGGCGGTGTGGTAGTCGCGGACGGCCTTGGCGGCCTCGGCGCCCCACCTGCGCTTGACCGCCGAGCGCCAGCCGCTGCGTCCGGGCAGGCTGGACAGCAGGCGTACCTCCTCCGGCGCGATCCAGTTGGCGGCGACGAACCGCGGCAGCTGGCTCGCCACGATGCGCTGCTCGCGGCGCCGCTGCCACAGCACCACCATCGCCATCGCGGCGAACACCGGCACCATGAAGACGACGTAGACGAGGAAGAAGCCGAACTGGCTGAGCAGCGACGCGGAGGCGTTCCACAGCGCGTGCAGGCAGACCGCGGCGAGATAGCCGATCAGCGGGTAGACGAACCGGATCTGTCTGCGGCTGCGCGCCATGATGCCGACGGCGAGCCCGGTCATCGCGGTGAAGATCGGGTGGGCGAACGGCGACAGCACGCACCGCAGCGCGAACAGCATGATGCCGCCGTGGAGTCCGCCCTCGTGGATGGCGGTGCCGAGATAGAGGATGTTCTCGCTGAACGCGAACCCCACCCCGACCAGGCCGGCGTAGACGATGCCGTCGACCACGCCGTCCACCTCGCGCCGGCGGGTGGCGAGGAGCACGAACAGGAACGCCCCCTTGACCGCCTCCTCCACGAACGGCGCGGTCACCACCGTGCTCACCACGTCGCCGATCTCGGTGCCGACGGTGCGTGACCAGGCGTAGTTGAGGGCGAAGTTGCTGACCGCCGCGGCCAGCGCCGCCACCCCGGCGCCCCACAGGAACGCCATCAGCAGCAGCCGGCCGGGCTCCGGCTCCCACCGGTCGATCCACAGGAACACCGCGACCACGGGGACGACCGGCAGGAACGCGAACAACGTGCCGAGCGCGGCCGGCTCGGGTCCGGCGCCCAGCACGGTGAGCCCGATCAGCGGGGTCATGAGCGCGGCCATCACCACGATCAGGACGACCGGCGCGAGCACCCGGCGGCGGTTGCGGTGCCGGCCGGCCCAGGGGCGCAACGGCACGAGCGGTCGGCCACCGGGCAGCCCGGGCAGCCCAGAGTGAGCGGGGCCGGACTGAGCGGAGGGGGGAGGGGTCGCGCTCATCCGGAGAGCCTAGATCAGCCCGCCCCCGCTCGCAGACCGGCCGGAGCCGGGCCGGCAGGGCGCGCGCGGCCGCTCCCAGCGTCGTCGGTGTGGTTGTGGATGTGGCTGTCGATGCGGTTGTCGATGTGGCCCCGTCCCGCTCGTCATCTGGTCGACGGGCGAGGGGAGCGGGAGTGAGCAGGGACACAGGCGGCAACGAGTACCGCTGAGGAGCCGGTACGCGTGGAACCCGACCTACCTGCCGTACCCGACATGTCCGGCAACCGCGACGTTCGCCGGTCCGCACCGGGCCCGGCCAGGGCCCACCGAAGTGAGCGAAGGAGACGAGATGAAGTTCATGATGCTGGTGTGCTGGGCCGAGGGTGAGGAACTCGGTCCGGAGGAGTCGGCCGCGATGCGGCGGGACTCGATCGCCTGGATGGAACGGATGGACGCGCGTGGGGTTCGGTTGCAGGGCAACCGGCTGCGGCCGGTCGCCGACGCGCGGACCGTCCGCGTCCGCGCCGACGACGTGCTGGTGGTCGACGGCCCGTTCGCCGAGACCAAGGAACAGATCGCGGGGTACGACCTGCTGGAGTGTGCCGACCTCGACGAGGCGGTCGAGGTCGCCTCGGAACACCCGGTCGCGAGGTACGGCGCGATCGAGGTCCGGCCGTACTGGGACTGACGGCGGGAGAGTTCAGTCTCCGTCGGGGGTCAGCAGAGCGTCGGCGACGGACGTACGGGCGTAGAGAACCGACCGGCCGCTGCGGTGCGCGGTGACCAGGCCCGCGTCCCGCAGCGCCGTGAGGTGCTGGGACACCCCGGCGGCGGACATCCCGGCGCGGTGCGCGAGCTGGGTGGTCGAGGACGGAGTGTCGAGCTCGGTCAGGATCCGCGTACGGGATCGCCCCAGAACACCAGCGACCGCCGCGGCCGAGGTGGGCGTGCGCGGCTCCCACAGGTTGCCGACCCCGCGCGCGGGATACGCGAGCTGCGGCGGCTCGCCGGCCACCGACCGGGTCAGCACCCGCGGCCAGACGAACACCGATGGCACCAGCAGCAGCCCACCGCCCGCCTGGCCGCGGGTCACCGAACAGTGCCGGCGGACCAGGCGCAGGGTGCCGTCGTCCCAGTGCACGGAGTCGTGCAGCTCGTCGAGGACGTGGGCGGAGCCGTGTTCGGCGGCCTGCCGGGCGCGGTGGAAGACGTCCGCCTCGAGGAGGTCCCGGATCCGGGCCCAGTAGGGCGCGAGGGCGATCTCCCAGTACGTCTCGATCTCGGCGGCCACCTTCGCGAGCGTCTCCTCGGGCGCCTCGTACAGCAGCCTGGAGCGGGCCGACCGTCCGCCGTCGCGCCGGTCCTGGTCGGCGGCCAGCATGTCCAGCTCGGTCCGCACCTGCTCGGCCGGGGTCGCCAGGATCGCCGCCAGCTCCCCGGACAGGGCGGGGAACGGCGCGGCCGGCGTGGGGTTGAGGAAGTCGGCGAGGTAGCCGTTCAGGGGGATCAGCTCGGCCAGCCAGCCGCTGTCGAGTCCGGCCCGCGCCAGCCGGGGGCGGACCTGCGCCGCCCAGCGCCGGTGGAGCGGGGGCTCCACCTCGTCCCGGAGCAGCCGGAAGCTGGTGACGACCTCCCACATCGGCGAGACCGCGTACCTGGTCAGGGCCAGGTCCGCGGTGGAGAAGCTGAGCACCGACTCCATGCGTACTCCTCGCTGTGCCTCGGACCGTCCGGACCGTCCGGAGTGGTCCGGTCGGGTCCGGTTGGGTCCGGTGGATTCGGGTGGAGCTTAATCAATGGTCCGCCGGGTGGGCCAGGCCGCAGGGTCTGGCCATGCTCTCCTCGTTCTCCTCCTTCCGCGGGCTCCCGCCGGTCGTCTGGACCGTGTTCGCCGGCACGGTCGTCAACCGGCTCGGCTACCTCGTCACCCCGTTCCTGGTGTTCTTCCTGGCCACCCGCGACGTCACCGGTACGCAGGTCTCCTACGTCCTCGGCGCTCTCGGTGTCGGCAACCTGCTCGGGCCGGCGGTCGGCGGACTGCTCGCGGACCGGATCGGCCGGCGTCCGACGATGCTGGCCGGGCTGGTCGCCGCGTCGGTGGGGCAGGGTGCGCTCTTCCTCGCCCCCAGCGTGGCCACGATGGCGGCCGCCGCGTTGCTGATCAGCGCCGCGGGGTCGATGGTCGGGCCGGCCGCATCCGCGCTGCTGGCCGACGCCGTGGACGCCGCGCATCGGCAGCGGGCGTACGCGCTGTTCCAGTGGGGCGTGAACATCGGTACGGCCGTGGCCGGGGTGCTCGGCGGGTTCCTCGCCGCACACGGCTACTGGCTGCTGTTCGCCGTCGACGCCGGAAGCATGCTGGTCTTCGCCGCGGTGGTGGCGTTCCGGCTGCGCGAACACCGGCCGGCGGCGCCGGGTGGGGCCACGGCTGCGGCCGGGGAGAGGCGGACGGACGGGATCGGGTACGGAGTCGTCCTGCGGGACCGGCTCGGGCTTGCGCTGCTTCCGCTGTTCGGCGTACAGCTGTTCGTCTACTCGCTGACCGAGGTGGCGCTGCCGCTCGCCATCCACGACAGCGGACTGTCCCCGTCGGTCTACGGCGCGATGGCGGCGCTGAACGCGGTGATGGTGGTGCTGCTCCAGCCCGTGGTGACGGCGCGGCTGACCCGGCTGCCGCAGCTTCCGGTGCAGTGCGCGGGCGGTGTCCTGATCGCCGTCGGAGTGGCGATGACCGGACTCGCGGATTCGGTCGCCGGCTACGCGTTCTCGGTGGTCGTCTGGTCCGTCGGTGAGGTGGCCGTCGCCGGCATCGCCGCGTCGGTCATCGCCAACCTCGCCCCGGCGCACGCGCGCGGCCGCTACCAGGGCGCGTTCGGCTGGATGTGGGGGACGGCCAGGTTCGCCGCCCTCACCCTGGGCGTCGCGTTGTACTCCGGGCTCGGCCCGGGTGTGCTGTGGTGGACCGCGCTGGCGGCCGGCATCGCCTGCTCGGTGGCGACTCTCGCGTTCCACGGACGGGTCGCCCGGCGGATGGACCACGTCCTCGCCGCGTGATCGACCTTCCGGGTCACTGCCGGGTCAGCCGCCGCGGGGTCGCCGCCGCCGGGTCACTGCCGGGTCACTGCCGTAGAACGACGTTCGTGGTGGTGACCCGCCAGCCCTCGTCTTTTCGGACGAGCACGTAGGTCGCGTGCGCGACGCGGTCCGGCTCGATCCACGACTCGTGCACCACCGCGAGCTCCGGTGTCACGATGCGAACTGCCTCGGTCCGGCGTTCCGCGGCGAAGACCGCCGGCCGGCCGGTGCGTGCGAGCTCTCCGAGCCGCTCCGCGATCATCTTCCTTCCGCGGCACCACTGGCCGGTTCGGTTGACGAGATCCGCGTCCTCGTCGAACCCGGCGACGTAGGCGTCGATGTCGGCCGCGCGCCACGCCTCGCGCAGGCGGTCGATGACCGCCACGACCTCGGCTGTGCTGATGTCGGAAGCCATGGATTCTTGTACCAGGCGACGCCCTGAACCGAAGGAGTGACCGGCGAAGTGGCCGATGGCGTGACTGTCGGAGTAGCCGGGGAGTGGCCGACGGAGTGGCCGACGGAGTGACCGGTGAAGTAGCCGGTGAAGTCAGAAGGGCCCCGGCCGGTGAACCCGGTCGGGGCCTTTCAGGTGCTGGACACCCAGCTGTGGGACTGGCGGAGGATAGGGGATTCGAACCCCTGAGGGATTGCTCCCAACACGCTTTCCAAGCGTGCGCCCTAGGCCAACTAGGCGAATCCTCCGCGCGAGACAGTACCCGCTCGGTGGTCCGCCGGGCCAACCGGGGGCCGGTGGACAACGGCCGGTTGGGCGGGGTTGCGCCTTCTGAGACGCCCGAGGCTGCTCTGTCCCGGGTTGCCCGGCGGCGGTGGGCGAAGTCGCGGGGGTCTCGCGTAGACTGCTCCGCGGCTCCCCGCGCGGCGGTACCTTGCCCAACTCCCCCAGGGCCGGAAGGCAGCAAGGGTAAGCAAGCTCTACCGGGTGCGCGGGGAGTCCTTTCGTACCACCGCCGCCCTCGACGCGCCTCGCGTCGCGACCGGCGCGCGGTGCGGCCGCGCCGAGCCGGCCCGCTGCTCCGCGACCGTCGGTGGCGCGGGCTAGGGTCCCTATCGTGGAAGCGCCGCTCGCCCTTTACCGTCGCTACCGGCCGCAGACGTACGCCGAGGTCATCGGCCAGGATCACGTCACCGAGCCGTTGCAGCAGGCGCTGCGCAACAACCGCGTGCACCATGCCTATCTCTTCTCCGGGCCACGCGGCTGCGGGAAGACCACCAGCGCCCGGATCCTCGCCCGCTGCCTCAACTGCGAGGTCGGTCCCACTCCCGAGCCGTGCGGTGAGTGCCAGAGTTGCCGCGACCTGGCTCGCGGCGGCCCCGGCAGCATCGACGTGATCGAGATCGACGCGGCCAGCCACGGTGGCGTGGACGACGCCCGTGACCTGCGCGAGCGGGCGTTCTTCTCGCCGGTGTCCTCGCGCTACAAGATCTACATCGTCGACGAGGCGCACATGGTGACCACGCAGGGCTTCAACGCCCTGCTGAAGCTGGTCGAGGAGCCGCCGGAGCACCTGAAGTTCGTCTTCGCCACGACCGAGCCCGAGAAGGTCATCGGCACCATCCGGTCTCGTACACACCACTACCCGTTCCGGCTGGTCCCGCCGAAGGTCCTGCAGGAGTACCTCTCCGACCTGTGCGAGCGCGAGGGGGTGCAGGTCGAGCCGACCGTCCTGCCGCTGGTGGTCCGGGCCGGAGCAGGGTCGGTTCGCGACACCCTTTCGGTGCTCGACCAGCTGATCGGTGGTGCGGGCGACGACGGTGTGACGTACGCCCGGGCGGTGGGGCTGCTCGGCTACACCCACGAGTCGCTGCTGGACGAGGTGGTCGACGCGCTCGCGGCGGGTGACGGCGGCAGCGTCTTCACCGTCGTCGACAAGGTGATCGAGTCCGGGCAGGATCCGCGTCGCTTCGCCGAGGACCTGCTCCGGCGGCTGCGAGACCTGGTGATCATCTCGGCGGTGCCCGACGCGATCGGGCGCGGCCTGCTCGAAGGACCGGGTGACCAGGCCGAACGCCTCACCGCACAGGCGGCGCGCCTCGGCACCGCGGAGCTCACCCGGGCCGCCGATCTGGTCAACGAGGGGCTGAACGAGATGCGGGGTGCGACCGCGCCCCGCCTGCACCTGGAGCTGATCTGCGCGCGGATCCTGCTGCCGGCGGTCGACGACAGCGAGCAGGGCCTGCACGCCCGCCTGGACCGGCTCGAACGCCGGCTGTCCATCGCGGGCGGTCAGGACGTGCCGTCGGCGGCCGGCCCGAGTGGTTCTTCGGGCGGCCCGGTCGGTGGTTCGGGCGGTGGCTCGGTTGGCGGCTCGGTTGGTGGAGCGGCCGCCGCGAGGGACCAACTCGGCAGGAGCTCTGCCGGTCAGCGGCCATCCGGGGGCGGCGGACGCGAAGCGGCGCGCGACGCGGCGAACGCCGAACGCCCGTCCCGGGTGGGCGAGGCTGACCGCGTTACCGGCCGTGACGCGGACACCGCCGCAGCGGCGCCGGACTCCACCCAACGGCCCTCCGCGCGGCCGCCGACAGCCGACTCGGCCGGATCGGCCGCTTCTGCTTCGGCGGAGGCGCCCCGGCCGGAGTCTTCGACGCGGGGTCCCGCGGCGGAGACCCGTGCGCCGGAGTCCGCGCAGCCGGACGGCTCGGCTCGAGCCTCGGCCGCTGCGGCGGCCGCCGCTGACTGGGGTACGCCCCAGGCTCCGCACGAGTCCTCCGACGCGCCGCCCGCCGGGCCTTCCGTGGACCAGGCCGGTTGGTCGGTCTCCGCGCCGCCCGCCGGGCCGGTGGCCGGATCCGAGCCGGCGGGCGTCGTCCTGGACGAAGCTGCGGGCGGGGGGTCCGCGGCACCGAACGAGTCGGACGCGGGTGGTGCCGCGCCCGGTGAGGCGGCTTCCGGTGGCGCGGGGACGCCGGGCGCACTGGGAGTCACCGACGTACGCCGGCTGTGGCCGGACGTCCTCGAGGCGGTGAAGGGGAAGCGCCGGTTCAGCTGGGTGATGCTGAGTCAGAACGCCCACGTCGCCGACCTGCACGGCAACGTCCTCACTGTCGCGCTCGTCAACGCTGGGGCGAGGGACTCGTTCACCCGCAGCGGCAGCGACGAACTGCTGCGGCAGGCGCTGCGCGACGTGCTGGGCGTCGACTGGCGGGTCGAGGCGATCATCGACCCCTCGGGCGGCGCCGGCGGTTCGGGTGGCCCGGGTCCGGGTGGCTCGGGTGGTTCGGGCTCGGGTGGTTCGGGTGGTTCGGGCTCGGGTCGAGGCGGCCAGGGTCCGGCCGGCGGGGCTGCCGAATCCCGCGGCGGCACTTCCGGTGGCGCTACTTCGGGTGGCGGTGCTTCGGGACCCCGGGCAGCGGCTGCCCGGGGTGGCGGCAACGATTCCTTCCGTTCGGTGAGTACGCCGCGGCCGGGCGGCGAGGCAGCCGGGGACGGCACGGCCGTGCCGGCTGCCGCGGACGCCCACTCTTACGACAGTCCCGGCGGGGCCACTCCCGAGGCGCCAGACGAGGCCGACCAGGACGACGGGTGGCCGAGCCCGGCGCGGGTGCCGGGCTCCACCCCGCCCCGCGAGCCTGCCTCCGACCGCTCGGCCGGCGACGGGTCCCGCGCCGAAGCACGCACCCGCGCCGGCGACCGACCTCCCGGTGACCAGTCCGCTGACGACCGACCTGCCGGTGACCGGTTTTCCGGTGACCGGTTTTCCGGTGACCGATCTGCTGGTGACCGATCTCCTGGCGACCAGTCCACCGGTGAGCGGTCCCGCGGCGGAGATTGGGGCGCCGCCGAGCGCCGGGGCGATCCGGAGCAGGGCAACGGCTCCGGCCGGGGCAACGACTCCGGCTGGGCCGGCGTGGCCGTGTCCACCCCGGGCGGTTCCGCTGCTGGTCAGAACGCCGGCACTGAGCCAGGCGGTGCCTCCGATCGCAGAGGTGCTCCCGATCGACAGGACGCCGGTCGGAGGGGCGGCGTCGACCGAGGTACGCCCACCGGCCAGAGCGGCACCGGCGGTCAGGGAAACGGATCGCGCCCGATGTCCAGCGCTCGGGCCCGAGCCGCCGCGGCGGCGGGTGGCACTCCCCGTCCGGCCGAGCCCACGCACGACCCCGACAGCGATGTCGACCCCGACACCGACAACTCGCTGTCCGACGACCCGAGATCCCACACCGATCTTCTCGAGCGCGAGTTCGGCGCCCAGTTGATCGAGGAGATCCCACTCAACTGACCAGCCCTCGTCTGACCAGCCCTCGTCTGACCAGCACCCGCAACGGACCAGCCTCCTCGGGCGGCTTACCTCGCTCGGCCGGCCGGCCCGCATGGCTTGCAGATCTCGCCCGGCTGACTGGCCCATGCCGGCACTGCCGTGCGCTGACCAGCGGGTTTGCCCGCGCTGACCCTCGGACGGTCGGCAACACCGGGGTGCGCCGGTCCTTACCGCTGTGGGACGATCGGCGGCTGTGCGAAGACCATCCAACCCGTTCGCCGGGATGCCGCGCGAGGTCGCCGTCCTCGCCGCGATCGCGTTCGCGGTAGCCGTCGGCTTCGGGGTGGTCGCCCCGGCACTGCCGGTGTTCGCCCGGGACTTCGGCGTCGGCCACACGGCGGCTGCCGCGGTGATCTCGGCCTTCGCCCTGATGAGGTTCGTGTCGGCGCCGTTGGCCGGTCGGTTGGTCGACCGGATCGGCGAGCGGACGGTGATGCTCGCCGGGATCTTCTTCGTGGCCGCGTCCTCGGCCGTGGCGGGCCTTGCCCAGAGCTACCTCCAACTCCTCCTCCTGCGTGCCGTCGGCGGTGTCGGCAGCGCGATGTTCACCGTGTCCGCAGTCTCGTTGCTGCTGCGGGTCGTGGACGCCGACCGCCGTGGCCGGGCGAACGGGTTGTTCCAGGCGGGGTTCCTGATCGGCGGGCTGATGGGGCCCGTGGCCGGCGGCCTGCTCACCGAGCTCTCGCCACGGTTGCCGTTCTTCGTCTACGGCGCGACCCTCGCGGTGGCCGGCACGATCGGCGCGCTGGCGCTGGCGCGTACGACCCTGCACGAGCGACTCGGCCGGCAGGACGACGAGGCGAACCGGACGAGCCTGCGGGAGGCGCTTCGCCATCGGGCGTACCAAGCCGCACTCGTCAGCAACTTCGGCACCGGCTGGGCGTTGTTCGGCGTCCGGTCGAGTCTGATCCCGTTGTTCGTCGTGGAGGGCCTGAAGGTCGGCGCGATCTGGACCGGTGTCGGTTTCCTGGCCGGGTCGGTGGCCCAGGCGCTGTCCCTGGTGTCCGCCGGAAAGGTCGCCGACCAGGCAGGCCGTCGTCCGGCGATGATCCTCGGCGGGTCGGTGGCGTTCGCGGCGATGGTGGTGGTGACGGTGTCGTCCACGCTGCCGACGTACCTCCTCGCGATGGGCCTGTTCGGCGTCGGTGCCGCCTTCTTAGGTGTCGCTCCGGGTGCCGTGATCGGCGACATCATGCGCGGGCGGGGGGGACAGGTGGTGGCCGTCTTCCAGATGTCCTCCGACCTCGGAGCGATCGCCGGACCGCTGGTGGCGGGGGTGCTGGTGGACAACCTGTCGTTCGGGTCCGCGTTCGGCGCCACCGCGGCGATCCTGGTGTTCGGTCCGCTGCTGGCGTTGCGGATGCCGGAGACGAGGTACGCCCGGCAGGCGGAGCCGGTCGACGATCCGTCCGGCCCGGACGAGCCCACGCTCGGTGGGCGCGCCCGGCCGGAGGAGTCCGGGGGCGGCCAGACCTAGGCCGGACCCCGCGACGAGATCACCGTCCCGTCACCGGCCGAATGCCGTAGGCGGTGCGCAGCAGGTCGCCGGCGCCGAACCGCTCCCGGTCGAGCTTCACCGCCACCCCCACACCCGGCGCGGCGAGCCAGAACGCGATGGTGCCGTCGTGCCAGCCGGGCTGCCCGTGCTGCTTGAACGGGTCGAGCCGCCAGGTGGCGGGATCGCGCTCGTAGTAGTCGGTGAGGTAGTCGCGCAGCGCCCCCGCGCTGGTCAGCGACTCCCCGCGCAACACGTCGACGGTCAGGTCGACCTGGTAGCCGCCGTCCGCGTCCGGTCCGCTCTCCCAGACCCGGCTGCGGTGCGCGACCTCCTCCCACTCGAACGCGAAGTCGGTGACGAGCTCACCAACCCCCGCCGGGACCGACCCGACGAGGAAGCCGTCCAGCGGCCGCCGGGCGGTGTAGTCGTCGTCATCGTCGTTGGTGCCCACCCAGGTGGCGCACGGAGCCTGGTTGCCGGTGCAGCGGTCCACAACGCCCCTGAGCTCCGCGTCGGGCATCGCATTGGCGATGCGGACAGTGGTCGCCGCCTGCGCGGGAGCGACGGCCACACCGAACACGCAGACGGTGGCGCCGAGCGTCGCACTCAGCGCGGCGGTCATTCGCGCGGACCGGCGAAGCCGACGCCGGTCCGGAACCGATCCGGCGACAGGTGGCCGCGCGGCGACGTCCGGCCCAGCGCGGAACGAGCGGAGGCGGAAGGAGCGCGCCTGGAAAGGGCGAGCGAGGAAAGAGCGAGCGAAAGGCGACGGGGTGAGCGGGGTCGTGGCCGGCATGGCATTCCTCCGAGCGTGCGGACGGGACTGAGCGGTCGCGATTCATGCTCGGCGGAGCGGCGGGCCGGCCGCGTCGGCTGCTCATCGGCTGTGGAGAAACTCGCCGGCAGGGCGGTTGTGGACAAAAAGCCGGCGACCGACGATCGGGCCGGCGGGGTGTCCCGAGAGGTCTCGCGGCGGACTCGGGCACGGACGGCAGAAGGGACCGGCATCCCTCCTGGGGGTGCGGCATCGTAGGCTCGTCGTACGCCGGTCGGTTCGTCTCGGACAGGGCCCGTGCGAGGCCCGTCCGGGCCTGCGTACGGCGGTGTCGGGTGAAGATTCTCCGGTGTGAAAAAAGCTTCGCGGCCCAAGACGAGGGAGATCATCTTGTTCCCTGGCGGAACGCCCGACATGCAGCAGCTACTCCAGCAGGCGCAGCAGATGCAGCAGGACCTGATGTCCGCCCAGGAGGAACTCGCCCAGACCGAGGTCAAGGGCACCTCCGGAGGCGGTCTTGTGACCGCGACCGTCAACGGCGTGGGCGAGCTCCAGGGCATCGAGATCAAGCCCGAAGCCGCCGACCCGGACGACACCGAGACGCTGTCCGACCTGGTGGTGGCCGCCGTCCGGGACGCCGCCAACAACGCGCGCGAGCTGGCCTCGCAGAAGTTGGGACCTTTGGCCCAGGGACTCGGTGGCGGTATGCCGGGCGGCCTGGGACTGCCCGGCTAGGCCGAGACGGCGGCGAGCCGGCCCGCACCCAGGCGGGCGGAAGCCGCACAGCCGCGAGAGAGCAGAGGTACGCATGTACGAGGGCGTGGTCCAAGACCTCATCGACGAGCTCGGTCGGCTGCCCGGGATCGGCCCCAAGAGCGCCCAGCGCATCGCGTTCCACCTGCTCGCGGCCGACCCGATCGACGTCCGGCGACTGGCCGAGGTGCTCGTCCAGGTCAAGGAGAAGATGCGCTTCTGCGAGGAATGCGGCAACGTCGCCGAGCAGGAACGCTGCCGCATCTGCCGCGACACCCGCCGTGACCCGTCGGTGCTGTGTGTGGTGGAGGAGGCGAAGGACGTCGTGGCGATCGAACGCACCCGGGAGTACCGCGGTCGTTACCACGTTCTCGGTGGTGCGATCAGCCCGATCGAGGGCATCGGGCCGGACGACCTGCGGGTGCGGGAACTCATGCAGCGCCTGGCCGACGGGACCGTGCAGGAGGTCATCCTGGCGACCGACCCCAATCTCGAGGGTGAGGCGACGGCGACCTACCTCGCGCGCATGCTGGGTCCCATGGGCCTGCGGGTGACCCGCCTCGCCAGCGGCCTGCCGGTGGGCGGTGACCTGGAGTACGCCGACGAGGTCACCCTCGGCCGGGCGTTCGAAGGAAGGAGACTGCTCGATGCCTGACGTGAACGGTCGGCCTGACGTGAACGGCCGGGGTGCCGAGCGGTCGGCGCGCCGCCCGCGCAGCGGCTCGCGTGCATCGCGCGGTGCGAAGGCCGGCGCGGCGACCGGTCCGAGAGCCGGCACGGAGGTCCGGACGGAGACGGGGGGAAGTGAGATGACGACGACAAGGTTCGACGAGGCACCCACCGGCAAGACGCCGCCCAGTGAGGTGGAGGACTTCGCGCAGGAGATCGCCGACCAGGTGGAGAGCTTCCTCATCGCTCTGCGCGAGATCGCCCGGGCGGAGGACCTCGCGACCGGTGTGCCCATGCTGCTGCTCGAGGTGAGTCAGCTCATGTTGGCCGGCGGCCGGCTGGGCGCGATCAGCGACGTCGTGCCCGTCGACCGCTTCGAGCCGGACGCCGGGCCCGACCCCGACCTCGACGAGTTGCGCGAGCGGCTCGGCTACCTCCTCACCGACGTCGACCTCTACACCGAGGTGTTCGACCCCTACACCCAGCCGCCGGAGCTGCTCAACGGCCGGCTGTCCGACGACCTGGCCGGAATCGCGGCCTCCCTGGTCCACGGACTCAAGCACCACCGGGCCGGCCGGATCGACGAGGCCCTGTGGTGGTGGCAGTTCTCCTACCTGTCCAGTTGGGGAGCCGAGGCGGGCGCGGTGCTTCGCGCACTGCACTCGGTCATCGCGCACGCCCGGCTGGACTCCGCACGCGAGGACTCCGCCTGACCGGCTGACCGACTGAAAGCCCGGACCCGGCTACACGGCAACGGACCGACCAGACGGGCTGCACAACGCCCGCGGTCGGTCCGTGTCGTTCCGGCTGTCGCTCCGGCTGTTCAGGAAGTCGGCGTCTTGTGCTGGACGAACCGGAAGTGGTTGCCGAACGGGTCCCGCGCGCCGCAGTCGATGCCGTAGTCCCGGTCGGTCGGCTCGTCGGTGAACTCGACCCCCTTGGCACGCAGGGTCTCGTACGTCTTCTGGCAGTCGTCGGTGGTGAAGCCGACGCTGAATCCCAGCGCGCCCTTGGTGACGAGCTCCCTGATCTGCGCGGCGGTGGCCTCGTCGTGCGACGGCGGGCCCGGCTTCTCCAGCAGGATCTCCCGGTCGGAGTCGCCCGGGACGCGCACGGTCAGCCAGCGCATGAAGCCGAGGTCGATGTCGGCGCTGACCTCGAGCCCGAGCTTGCCGACGTAGAAGTCGAGGGCCTCGTCCTGGTCGAGGACGAAGATCTGTGAAATTCGCGTGGTGGTGAACATGCCCCTCAACCTACGGACCCCGGCGTACGGCCGCTTCTCCGAAACTGCTCACTGCTCACCCGGGTCCACGCCCGCACGAAACACGACGGGGCGGCCAGCCGAGGCGACTCCGCGCGGTACGCAGAGGGCGACCGGCCCACGATGTCCCGGAACGTCCGGCTGAAGGTGCCGTGACTGCCGAAGCCGACGGCGAAGCAGATCTCGGTCACCGGTGCGTCGGTCTCGCGGAGCAGGAACATCGCGCGCTCGACCCGGCGCCGCTGCAGGTAGCGGTGCGGGGTCTCCCCGAACGTCGCCCGGAATGTCCGGATGAAGTGAGCCGGTGAGACGTGCGCGATCCGGGCCAGCGCGGCGACGTCGAGCGGCTCTGCGTACGCACGGTCCATCGCGTCCCGCGCGCGCAGCATCCGGCGGTTGGACTCCTCGGTCGCCCGGCTCATCCCTGGCTCCCGCTCCCGGCGCGTTCCGGCTCGGCCTCGGGCTCGGATCCGGACTCCGCATCGGCCCCGGGCTCGGCGACGGGCACCGGCAGCCCCGTGTGCGGATCGACCGGCGGCAGCTCCGGCGGCAGGAAGACCCACTTCTGGTACGCCCAGAAGCGGAACAGCGTGCCCAGCCCGAGCCCGACGACGTTCGCCGAGAGGTTGTACGCGAGCGGTCCGTGCAGTCGCAGAACGTAGTAGGTGAACCCGACCACCGCGAGCGCGATCGCCAGGCCGACGGCGTTCAGCGCGAAGTAGAGGAGGTACTCCTTGGCCAGGCTGTGCCGCGCCCGGTGCCGCCAGGTCCAGAACCGGTTGCCGAGGAAGGCGACCGTCGCGGCGATGGCCACCGAGACCGCCTTGGAGGCGAGCGGCTCCATCCCGACGCCGAACCGCAGCAGGTTGGAGCCGGCGATGTCGACGACCGCGGCGGCGGCACCCACGGTCCCGAACTTCGCCACCTCGGCGAGCGCGACCTCGAACCGCTCCCACAGGGTCCGCAGGGTCCGCTCGGTCCTGACCAGTCTCACCCGTCGCAATCTACCCAGGTCGCGGACCGTGCAGGCCCCCGCGGGGCGGAGCTCAGCCCGGGGCTCAGCCGGGCAGGCGGCGCCAGACCGCGCGCGGCGCGAACCGGAGTACGCCGAACACCAGGCGTAGCTTCGCCGGCGCCCACACCGTCTCCCGGCCCTGGGCGAGCCCGGTGACGACGGCCTGCGCGACCTCCTCGGGCCCGGTGGCGAAGGGCGCGTCCGGGAGCCCCGTGGTCATCCGGGTACGCACGAAGCCGGGCCGGACCACCATCACCCGCGCACCGGAACCCGCGAGCGCGTCGCCGAGCCCCTGCGCGAACCCGTCCAGCCCGGCCTTGGCCGCGCCGTAGACGTAGTTGGCCCGGCGGACCCGCACCCCGGCCACCGACGACAGCACGACCAGCGTCCCGTGCCCCTGAGCGCGCAGAAGGTTGGCGACCGCGAGCCCGAGGCTGACGTGCCCGGCGAAGTTGACCACCGCCGCGTCGGCGGCGCTTTCGGGGTCCTGTTCGTACGCCGGGGTGGAGCCGAGCACGCCGGCCGCGTCGATCACGACGTCCAGGTCGCCCAGCCGGGCGGCGGCGGCCTCGACCACCGACTCGTGCGTGTCCGGGCGGGCGACGTCGAACTCCAGCCCCTCGACCAGCGTCGCGCCGCACTCCCGCAACCGGGCCACCACGTCGTCGTCGGGCTTGCCGCCCCGGACGGCGAGCAGCACCGAGCGGGCGCCGGCCTCGACCAGGCGGCGCACGACGGCCAGGCCGATCTCGCTGCGGCCACCGAACAACAGCACGGTGTCCACGCCGCCCACGGCGTTCTTCACGACGGTCTCCTTCGTCCGGGTCCTACGGCGTTGGTCCATCACGCGGTCACAGCCCGAGCCGCCGGGCGAGGTCGGAACGCAGCACGCCGTCCGGGTCGACCCGCGCCCGGACCGTCCGCCAGGCGTCCAGCCGCGGATACATCGCGGGCAGCAGGTCGGCGCGCAGGGTGGAGTCCTTGGCGAGGTAGACCCGCCCGCCGGCGGCGACCACCCGCTGGTCGAAGTCGCGCAGCATGCCGGGCAGCCGCCGGTCGCCGAGCGGGATGTCCAGGGCCAGCGTCCAGCCGGGCATCGGGAACGACAGCGGCGCGGGGTTGCCCGGGCCGAACCGCTTCAGGACGGCCAGGAACGACGCCACCCCCGCCTGGGACAGATCCCGTACGACCGAGCGCAGGGTGTCCTCCGCGCCGAACGGCACCACCAGCTGGTACTGCACGAACCCGCGCCGCCCGTACAGCCGGTTCCACCCGCGCACCCCGTCCAGCGGGTGGAAGAAGGAGGGGATCGAGGCGACCTCGCCGCGGCGTTCGCGAGGCGCGCGGCGGAACCACAGCTCGTTGAACGCCCGGACCGAGCCCCGGTTGAGCAGCCCGGACGGCACCCAGGGCGGGGCGGCCAGCGGTGAGCGCGGCGCGAACCCCAGCGGGTCCCGTCCCGCCGACCGGCCGAGGTGCGCTGGGTCCGCGTGCGACCCGCGGGTCAGCACGCTGCGTCCGGTCGCCGCGCCGCGGGCCAGCAGGTCGATCCAGGCGACGGTGTAGTGGTAGCGGTCGTCGGTGGCGGCCATCACCGCGAGTGCCTCGTCCAGGTTGGCGGCGCGTTCGGTGTCCACGACCATCCGCGACGTGCGGACCGGCAGGCACCGGAACGTCGCCGCGGTGATCACACCGGTGAGCCCCATCCCGCCGACCGTCGCCCAGAACAGCTCCGGGTCGTTCCCGGGGGCGTTGTCGGGAGTGAGGACGACGAGCTTGCCGCCGGGCAGCGCCAGCGTGAGGTCGACCAGCGCGGCGCCGAACGAGCCGTCGACGTGGTGGTTCTTGCCGTGCACGTCGGCCGCGACCGCCCCGCCCACGGTGACGTGCCGGGTGCCCGGGGTCACCGGGACGAACCAGCCGAGCGGCAGCAGGTCGCGCATCAGCTGGTCCAGGCCGAGGCCCGCGGACGCGCTGACGATGCCGTGCTCGGCGTCGATGGTGCGGGACGGGGCCAGACCGGTGCAGTCGAGGACCAGGCCACCGGCGTCCTGGGCGGCGTCGCCGTAGGAACGGCCGAGGCCGCGGGCGATCACCCCCCGCTCGGGTGGGTCGGCCAGCGCGGCGGCCACCTCCTCCGCCGACCGGGGGCGCAGCACCCGCGCGGCCGTGGGGGACGTACGCCCCCAGCCGGTGAGCAGCCGCGGTTCGCCCGAAGCCGGGTCAGAACGCATACACACCCACCCCGAGGCAGGCGACCACGAGCAGCCCGGACACCAGCAGCATCCGGTCGTCGAAGACGATCTCCTCCGGCGCCTCGCCCGAGCCGCCGTCGACCAGCATCGCGTACCGCAGGATTCCCACCGCGAACGGCACGATCGACAGCCCGAACGCGACCTTCGACAGCCCCTCGTGGAGTTCGAACGCCCACAGGCAGTACGCCACCAGCAGGGCGCCGGACGTGGTGGCCCGGACGTAGCCGAGGAACTCCCGGGTGTAGGAGCGCAGCGTGAGCCGGGACCCGCCGAGCTCGGGGTTGGCCAGGCCGGCGTTGCGCAGCTCGGCCTCCCGCTTGCCGGCGACGACGAACAGCGAGCCCAGTGTGGCCACGGTGAGGAACCAGCTGGACACCTCGACGTGCACCGCCGCCGCGCCCGCGACGGCCCGCAGCACGAACCCCGCGGCGACGCTCACCAGGTCGACGATCGCGAGGTGCTTCAGCCACAGGGAGTAGGCGGTGGTGAGGGCGACGTACGCGGCGATCACCGCGGCCAGCTCCCAGCCGCCGGTGAGCAGGGACAGCGCGACCCCGAGCACCAGGAACGCGACCCCCAGCGCGTACGCCAGGCCGACGGGGACGACCCCGGCGGCGACCGGGCGGCTGCGCTTGCGGGGGTGCACCCGGTCGGCCACCGCGTCGCGGGCGTCGTTGACGAGGTAGGTGCCGCTGGCCGCCAGGCAGAAGGCGACGAACGCGAGGACGACGTCGAGCACCGCGCTGGGCCGGCCGAGGACGCCGGCCGCGGCGGGGGCGGCCAGCACCAGGAGGTTCTTGACCCACTGCCGGGGCCGGCAGGTGCGGACGAGACCGCGCAGCCGCCCGGGCGGGGCCGGGGCGGCGGCCGTACGCCGGGGGGCGGTGGTCGTCACGCAGGCATCCTAGAGTCTGTCCCGCCGCCGGCCCCGTGGATCATGGCCGCCGCGCGGCGTATCCGTACCTTCGGAACCCTCTCGGCATCTGGACGCTCCGACCGCCAGGTGGGCACCTCGCTAGACTGTCGCCCGTGACCGGCACCGGTCAGCAGACCCGGTGGTGCCGTGCACACACCGCCGTCCCGGCCGGTGCCCCCACCGGTGCGGGAGTAGTCCGATCCGCTGAGCAGGAGCATCCCGTGGGCCTTGTCGTGCAGAAGTACGGCGGGTCGTCGGTGGCCGATGCCCAAGGCATCAAGCGAGTCGCGCAACGCATTGTGGCGACCAAGAAGGCCGGCCACGATGTCGTCGTGGTCGTCTCGGCCATGGGCGACACCACCGACGAACTCACCGATCTCGCTCAGCAGGTGACCCCGCTCCCGCCGCCGCGGGAGTTCGACATGCTGCTCACCGCGGGTGAGCGGATCTCGATGGCCCTGCTGGCGATGGCGATCGCGCAGTTGGGCCAGGTGGCGAAGTCCTACACGGGCAGCCAGGCCGGAGTGCTCACCACGTCCCAGCACGGGCGGGCGAAGATCATCGACGTCACGCCGGGCCGGATCCGGCAGGCGCTGGACGAGGGCGCGATCGCGATCGTCGCCGGCTTCCAGGGCGTCTCCCAGGACACCAAGGAGATCACCACCCTGGGCCGCGGCGGCTCCGACACCACCGCGGTGGCGCTGGCCGCCTCGATGGGCGCCGACGTGTGCGAGATCTACACCGACGTCGACGGTGTCTTCACCGCCGACCCGAGGATCGTGCCGACCGCCCGCCGCATCCCGCGGATCAGCTACTCCGAGATGCTGGAGATGGCGGCCTGCGGCACCAAGATCCTGCACCTGCGGTGTGTGGAGTACGCCCGCCGCTACCAGATCCCGATCCACGTCAGGTCGTCGTTCAGCAACAAGATCGGTACCTGGGTCGCCGATCCGGAGATCGTGGAGACCGCCCGGCGCGCCCACGTCACCGACACGCCGGACCCCCTCGAGGAGGCCGAGATGGAACAACCGATCATTTCCGGGGTCTCACACGACCGCACCGAGGCCAAGATCACGGTGGTGGCCGTCCCCGACAAGGTGGGCGAGGCGGCGCACATCTTCAAGACGCTGGCCGACGCCGAGATCAACATCGACATGATCGTGCAGAACGTCTCCGGCGTGGCCACCGGCCGTACCGACATCTCCTTCAGCCTCCCCCGGGTCGACGGCCAGCAGGCGATGACGTCGCTGGCCAAGATCAAGGACACCGTGGGGTACGAACAACTGCTCTACGACGACCGGATCGGCAAGGTCTCGCTGATCGGCGCCGGGATGCGCACCAACCCCGGTGTGGCGGCGCGGTTCTTCCAGGCGATCTCGGAGGCGGGCGTCAACATCGAGATGATCTCCACCTCCGAGATCCGGGTGTCGGTCGTGGTCGACGAGGACGGCGTGGACGCCGCGGTCGCGGCCGCCCACCACGCGTTCGACCTGGACGCCACCGAGGTCGAGGCGGTCGTCTACGGCGGCACCGGCCGCTAGGCCTGGGTCAACGGCTCGCCGGCGGCGCAGCGCGGACACGTCGCCGGCTCCCACAGGAAGCTGTCGGCCTCGGCGAGTGCCTCGACGCGGGCTCCTCCGATGCTCGCCGGCCGGGTGTCCGGTGGTCCGAGGCGTAGCAGCGCGCCCACCACCACGGGCTCACCGCCGCCGGTCGTCACGCTGTCCAGGGTCGCGCGTACGGCCGAACCGGCGTTGACCACGTCGTCGACGACCGCGACCCGGCGACCGCTCAGGTTGGCACCGTCGGGCAGGGCGTACGCCGCGGAGAAGAGCACGCCGGCCTCGGGAGCACGCACCCGCTGCGTCCAGTGGAACTCCACGCCGAGTTCGCGGGCGAGCAGCTGGGCGAGGAAAGCGCCGCCGGTGAGCGGGCCGCAGACCGCGTCCGGGTCGTACGCGCGAAGCCGGTCGGCAAGCGCCGTCACGAGGGGCGGGAGATCGCCCGGCCGCCGGAAGACTCCGTCCAGGTCGTCCAGCCAGACGTCGCCGTGGTACCCCGACTCCAGGCGGAAGTGGCCGTTCCGTGCGCCGGCGAGCCGCAGCAGGAAATCGGCCCCGAGGTGGTCGATCATCCGGTGATCGTCGCAGCTGCTCATCCGGAGTGGGCGGCCGTACCCGCGTCGCTGGTTGCGCGGTGGCGTCCGTTCGCGTGCGCCCTCGGCCGCATCGCCAGGCAGGCGACCACCCCCGCGACGAGCACGACCACCGGCAGCAGCAGGGTGGTCCGCATCGCCGCCGTGAACGCGTGGTCGAAGACGCTCGCGCCCAGCTGACGCAGCTGGGCGGCCGCGGCGGACGGGATGCCGGGTGGCAGCGGGGCCCGGGCGGCGGCGGAGAAGTCGCCGTTGCCGGCGGCCGCCTTGGCGAACCCCTGCTCGAACTGTTCGCGGTAGGGAGCGGGCAGCTTGGCGGCCGCGGTCGCCGCCTGGGCCGGTAGTTCGACGGCGAGCCGGGCCTGCAGCAGCACCCCGATGGCGGCGCTCCCGATCACGCTGCCCACCTGCCGTGAGGTGTTGAAGATGCCCGAGCCGGCGCCGATCAGCCGTGGGTCCAGGCCGGAGGTGGCGAGGTTGGCCAGCGGGGAGAAGATGCAGCCGACGCCGAGTCCGGACACCACGAAGGCCGGGGTGAGCGCCCAGCCGGTGCTGTCGTAGTGCGCCAGCATGGTCAGCATCAAGATGCCGAGGGCGAACGTCGCGATGCCGCCGGCGACGATCCACTTCCCGCTGATCCGGTCCGACATCCGCCCGGCGAACGGAGCGACCACGCCGGACACGAACGACAACGGCGCGGTGATCAGGCCGGACATGATCGCCGAGTAGCCCAGCACCGACTGGATGTAGATCACCAGCGGCAGGAACATCCCCGCCATCGTGAACCCCACCGTGATGTTGGCGAGGTTCGACATGGAGAAGTTGCGGTGCCCGAACACCGACAGCGGCAGCAGCGGCTCGTTGCGGTTGACCCGCTGCCACACCACGAACGCCACCAGCAGGAGAACGCCCACCCCGATGATCTCGGGCACGGTGACCGGTCCGGCGATCGTGCCCCAGTCGTAGCGCTGCCCCTCCTGCAGGCCGAAGACCACGCAGAAGAGCCCGACGCTGCTGAGGGCGATGCCGAGCGGGTCGAAGCTGTGGCTGTGCCGGGGCTGCCAGTCCGGCACCAGGATCAACGTCGCCACGACGGCCAGGACGCCGATCGGCACGTTGACGAAGAAGATCCACTCCCAGCCGAGGGTCTGGACGAGGACGCCGCCGAGCAGTGGGCCGGTGATGGTGGCGACCCCGGCCACCGCGCCCCACAGGCCCATCGGCGCGCCCCGCTTGCTGGGCGGGAACAGCCGGGTGATGAACGCCATCGTCTGCGGCGTCATCGCGGCCGCGCCGAGGCCCTGGACGGCGCGGGCGACGATCAGCACGGCGGCGCTGCCGGCGAACCCGCAGGCGGCCGAGGCCAGGGTGAAGACGACCAGCCCGCCGAGGAAGAGCCGCTTCGGCCCGAACCGGTCGCCGAGCCGGCCGGTGAGCAGCAGCGGCACGGCGTAGGTGAGCAGGTAGACGCTGTTGATCCAGATGACCTCGGACAGGCTGGCGTTCAGGCCCCTGATCATCGCCGGGATCGCGATGTTCACGATCGTGGTGTCCAGCATGATCATGAAGAACCCGGCGCACAGGGCGGCCAGGGCCAGCCAGGGCCGGTCCACCTCGCCGGACGCGCCGCCGCCCGGCCCGCCCGGTCCGCCGGCCGCGGAGTGTCGCGCGATGGGTCCGCTCATCCGGTCGTCTCCTCGGTCCTTCCGGCTCGTCGGTGTTCGGTTCGTAGGTGTTCGGCGCCAACTCATAGTTGACATCAAGCCGGAGCCGGTCGGCCAGCCCACGCTCCCGGACGCGGCGAGGCAACCGGAAAACCCCGCGCCCGCCGGGGGTGCGCGGCCGTACCCTGCCGACCATGAACGCCGACGCCGACTCCGCCGACGTACGCGAAGCCGCCCAGCCGCCCGCGGCACCTGAGGACAGCGTGCCCGAGACCACCGACAGCGAGCCGAGGCGAAGCTGGGACGACCCGGCGGTCCGGCCGATCGGGTCCGGCGACCTGCCTGCCTGGGTGGAGCTGCTGCGCGCGGTGGAGATCGTGGACGACCAGGGTGAGCACTACGACGCGGAGGACCTCGCCGAGGAGATGTCCGACGCCACACGGAGTGCCGCCGACGACACCCGCGCGCTGTGGGACGGCGACCAGATGGTCGGCTACGCGGTGGTGCACGCCCGGCCGGGCGCGCAGGAGACGGACCGGATCCGGCTGGAGGGCGCGGTGCACCCGCTGTGGCGGCGGCGCGGCCTCGGCACCCGGCTGCTGGACTGGATGTGCGAACGCGGCCGGCAGGCGCACACGCAGAAGAACCCCGCCGTCCCGGGGGTGCTCACCACCGGGACCGGCGCGGGCAACGCCGGTGCGCGCACGATGCTGGAGCGGTCCGGGTTCGCCCCCGCCCGCTACTTCTTCGGGATGCAGCGGGTGCTGGCGGAGCCGATCCCGGCGGCGGAGCTTCCGGCCGGGCTCACGCTCACCACGTTCCGCCCCGAACTCGACGGCGCGCTGCGCGCCGCGCACAACGAGGCGTTCCTCGACCACTGGGGTTTCCAGCCGCGGGACGAGGAGGTGTGGCGAATCTGGGTGACCGGCTCGCGGTCGTTCCGGGGCGCGACGTCCCACCTGCTGCTGGACGGCGACCGGATCGCGGCGTACGTCCTCACCTACGAGTACGAAGCCGACACCCTCGCCACCGGTATCCGCGACTGCTACATCGGTCAGGTCGGCACCCGCCGGGAGTACCGCGGCCGCGGCGCCGCCCGCGCGCTGCTCAGCCGCACTCTGGTCGCGGCCCGCGACGCCGGGTTCGACGAGGCCTCGCTCGGTGTGGACTCGGTCAACCCCACCGGTGCGCTCGGTCTGTACGAACGCCTCGGCTTCCGCACCCGGCGGGAGTGGGTCAACTACGACCTGGCGCTGGACGGGGCAGCCGGCGAAGGGGAGGCGGCGCGGCCGTAGACGATCCGGCGGAGCAGCCACTCCGCCGGACCACGCCGGCCGTGCCGGGCCAGCCAGGCAGCGCCGAGCACGGTCACCAGCCAGGTCGCGACCGCCAGCAGGGCTGTCGCGGCGCTGCCCAGCCGGGCACCGAGCCCGAGCCCCCACGGTGACAGCAGCGGGACCAGGACGACCGACTGGGCGAGGTAGCACGACAGCGACCGCGCGCCGCAGGCCGCCAAGCCCGGAATCAGCACAGGGATCAGCACAGGGATCACCCGACCGGGGATGTCGGCCCGGGTGACCCGGGCCGCGACCAGCCCGGCGAGGGCGGCCAGGCCCAGACCGCCGGCCACGCCCGTCCCGGTGTGCAGCACCGCGAGTCCGAGGTCGACGCCCAGCGAGGACGTCGGCAATGCCCCGGCCACCACCAGCGCGAACGGGATCCCGCCCAGCACGCCGACGCCGACCCCGAGCCCGGCCGCCCACCGCAACGCCCGCAGGTGCCGGTCCGGCTGGTCGAGGTAGCCGCGCCGGCCGGCCCACACGCCCAGGCAGATCGGGACGAGCATGCCGAGCGCGCTGACCGGCGTGGCCGGCAGCCACTCGCCCAACCGGAGCGCGGCCGCCGTCAGCGCGGACGGCTCGGCGGCCGACCGCAGGTAGGTGGCGCCGGGTTCGGGTGGCACGCCGTACGTCGCGCCGACCGCGAGGAACGGGATGCCGAGCACGGCGGCGGTGAGCAGCAGCCGGCCGTTGCTCATCGCGAGCAGGGTGAGGATCACCAGCCCGGCCAGGCCGTACGCGCCGAGCACGTCCCCGGACAGCAGCGCCACCGCGTGCACCAGGCCGATGCCGAGCAGGGCGAGGTGCCGGCGGCGCAGCAGCCGCCGGAGGGCGGCGTGGGTCGTGCCCGCGCCGAGTTGCCGGCGGACGATCGACACCACGCCGTAGCCGAGCAGCGCGGCGAACATGGGGTACGCCCGGCCGTCGACGAACGCCGTGGTCGCGAACGTCACCAGCCGGTCCGCCCAGCCGGTCTCGGCGAGGTGGCCGCGCAGGCTCAGCGGCCGGTCGTACAACAGAACCGGCGCGTTGGCCAGCGCGATCAGCAGCAGCATCGCGCCCCGGGCGAGGTCGGGCGCCAGGTGGCGTTCGGCCGCGCCGACCGGTCCGCGCGTCCCAGGAGGTCCGGCCACGTCCTGGGCGGGGCGCAGGTCGAGACGCCCCACGAGTGGATCGAGACGTCCCATACGTGCTGAATGTACGGGACGGCCTCACGGCGGTACTCGCATTCGCGGCCTACCGTTGTCGCCGTGAGACGTCGACCGTTGCTCCTCTTCCTCGTCGTGGCGGCGGTCGCCCTCGTCCCCTGGATCGGCTTCCTGCTGGTGACCCTGCCCGACCAGTACCAGACCAGGCACTGGCGGCTGGCCTGGGTCGGCTTCGACCTGGCCCTGGTGATCCTGCTCGCCTCGGCGGCGTGGCTGGGCTGGCGGCGGCGCCGGGCGGCGGTGCCGGTCCTGGTGGCGACGGCCGCGCTGTTGTGCTGCGACGCGTGGTTCGACGTCGTACTCGACTGGAACAGCGATGACCGGTGGCTGTCGCTGGCGACCGCGGGCCTGGTCGAGATCCCGATCGCGGTCCTGCTGGCCGTACGCGCACGCACCATCGTCAACGCCCGGGTGGCCTCGCGGGAGCTGACCGTCCACGACATCGAACTCGTGCTGGGCAACCCGTCCGCGCAGCGCCTGCTGACCCTGCTGGGCACCCAGGTGATGACCATCGACGAGCTGACCGCCGAAACCGGGCTGTCGCGGGCGGAGGTGTGGGCGACCCTGGGGGAGCTCTCCCTGGCCGGCTACGTCGAGGCGGTCGGGCCGGGGTGGCGGGAGGTCCCGCTCAACCTGCGCGCGCCCCGGCCCGAGGACATCGCCGAGGCGGACCGGCCCCGGTTCGAGGCGTTCTGGGACGCCAGGCTCGCGCACGAGCTGAACCTGTTCCAACGGGCGTTCCGGCACCCGGAGCGGTACGGCCCGTGGGCCCAGGGCTCGCGGGCGCGGCTGCTGCTGTCCCGGGCCGAGCTGCGGCGGTTCGCCGAGGAGTATCTCGAGCTGCTGGACCGCTACCAGCTCCTGCACGCCCAGGACAGCGGCGCCGGGGACGGCGACGGAGAGGTCCGGGCGGTCGCGCTCCGCTTCTACGCCTTCCCGGAGAACCTCCTGGCCGCGGAACCCGACGGCGGGTCCGAGCGCGGAGTCCCGGTCGACAGCCCCAGCCCGGAGCCCCTCTAAGGTGGGCCGCGTGGCAACTGTGGTGACGATGCAGGACGCGCTCCTCGCGCTGACGAACTACTGGACCGAGCGCGGCGCGATGATCGTGCAGCCCTTCAACACCGAGGTCGGAGCGGGTACGTACAACCCCGCCACGATCCTCCGGGTGCTGGGGCCGGAGCCGTGGCGGGTGGCGTACGTCGAGCCGAGCGTCCGCCCCGACGACGCGCGGTACGGCGAGAACCCCAACCGCCTGCAGACCCACACCCAGTTCCAGGTGATCCTCAAGCCCGACCCGGGTGACCCGCAGGAGGTCTACCTCGGCAGCCTGGGCGCGCTCGGCATCGACGTGGACGCGCACGACATCCGGTTCGTCGAGGACAACTGGGCGTCCCCGGCGCTCGGCGCGTGGGGCCTGGGCTGGGAGGTGTGGCTGGACGGCCTGGAGATCACCCAGTTCACGTACTTCCAGCAGGCCGGCGGCAAGAACCTCGACCCGGTGTCGGTGGAGATCACCTACGGCATCGAGCGGATCCTGATGGCGCTGCAGGGCGTCGGCCACTTCAAGGACATCGCCTACGCGCCCGGTATCTCCTACGGCGAGGTGTTCGGCCAGTCCGAGTACGAAATGAGCCGGTACTACCTCGACGACGCCGACGTGGCCACCAACTGGCGGCTGTTCGAGGACTACGAGGGGGAGGCCCGCCGGTGCATCACCGAGCGGCTGCCGGTACCCGCGCACAACTTCGTGCTGAAGTGCTCCCACGTCTTCAACGTGCTCGACTCCCGCGGCGCGATCAGCACCACCGAGCGGGCGAACGCCTTCGGCCGGATGCGCTCGCTGGCCCGCCAGGTCGCCACGCTGTGGGCCGAACGCCGGGAGGAGCTGGGCAACCCGCTCGGCCTGGTCGAGCCGCCGCCGCTCGCGCAGGCGCCGGCCGAGGACTCCGCGTACCCCACGATCGACGAGCCGTCGACGCTGCTGTTCGAGCTCGGCACCGAGGAGCTTCCGCACGCGGAGGTACGCCGGACCGCCGAGGCCGTCCGCGAGGGGCTGACCAGCCGGCTCGCCGGCACCCGGCTGACCCACGGTGAGGTCCGCACCTACGCCACGCCGCGGCGAGTCGTCGCGGTCGTGGAGGCGGTGGCCCCGCACGAGCCGGACGCCGAGCGCACGGTGCGCGGCCCGAAGGTCGCCGCCGCCTACGACGCCGACGGCAACCCGACCAAGGCGGCGCAGGGGTTCGCCCGCGGCCAGGGCGTGGACCCCGCCGACCTGACCCGGATCGAGCAGGGCGGCACGGAGTACGTCGCCGCCGTGCGCACTGACGTCGGCCGGCCGGCCGCACGGGTGCTGTCGGAGCTGCTCGGCTCGCTGGTGGCCGACCTGCGTTCGGACACCAACATGCGCTGGAGCGACCCGAAGCTGTCGTTCACCCGCCCGATCCGCTGGCTGCTGGCCCTGCTCGGTGAGCAGGCCGTTCCGGTCGCGGTCTCCGCGCTGGCCTCCGGCACCACCACCCGGGTGCGGCGTACGGCGGCGGAGCCGGTCGTGACCGTGCCGTCCGCCGACGGCTACCTCGACTTCCTGCGCCGGCACGAGATCACCGCCAGCCCGGACGAACGCCGCGAGCTCGTCGTGGCCGCGTCCCAGGCGCTGGCCGCGCAGGTGGGCGGCGTGATCGACCTGGAGGGCGAGGCGGCCCTGGTCGAGGAGATCGTCAACCTGGTCGAGCACCCGGTGCCGCTCCTGGGCTCGTTCTCGGCCGACTACCTCGACCTGCCGGCGGAGATCCTCACCACGGTGATGCGCAAGCACCAGCGCTACCTCCCGGTGCGCGCTGCCGACGGCACGCTGCTGCCGCACTTCGTCGCGGTCGCCGACGGTTCCTGTGACGCCGACGTGGTGCGCGCCGGCAACGAGGCGGTGCTGCGGGCACGGTATGAGGACGCGGCGTTCTTCTGGCGGGCCGACCTGGAGGTGCCGCCGGAGCAGCACCGCGCCGGGCTCGCCAAGCTGGCGTTCGAGAGCCGTCTCGGCTCGATGGCCGAACGCGCCGACCGGATCTCCGCGGTGGCGGGCCGGCTCGGTGAGCTGGTGTCGGTCTCCGGCGACGACGCGACCGCGCTTGCCCGGGCGGGTGAGCTGACGAAGTTCGACCTGGGCTCGCAGATGGTCGTCGAGCTGACCTCGCTGGCCGGGACGATGGCCCGCGAGTACGCCGTGCGCGCGGGGGAGACCGAGGCGGTAGCCGCCGCGCTGTACGACATGGAGCTGCCCCGTGCCGCCGGTGGCCCGCTGCCGGCGACCCGCCCGGGCGCCCTGCTCGCGCTGGCGGACCGGCTGGACCTGCTGGCCGGACTGTTCGCGGTCGGTGCCAACCCGACCGGAAGCTCCGACCCGTTCGCGTTGCGGCGGGCCGCGCTGGGCGTGGTGAGCATCCTGCGCGACCGGGCCGACCTCGCCGCGGTGACGGTGGAGCGTGGGCTTTCGCTGGCCGCCGAGCGGATCCGGGCTCAGGGCGTCGAGGTGCCCGACAAGGCGCTGGCCGACGCGGGGGAGTTCGTCGTACGGCGGTACGAACAGCAGTTGCTGGACGCCGGGCACGAGTACACCCAGGTGCAGGCGGTGCTGCCGCTGGCGGGGACGCCTGCGCTGGCCGACCAGACGCTGCGGGAGCTGTCCCGGCGTACGTCCGACCCGGCGTTCGCCGACGTGGTGGCGGCGCTGCAGCGGGTGCGGCGGATCGTGCCGGCCGACGTGGCCGGCGGCTACGACCCGGCCGCGCTGACCGAGCCGGAGGAGCTGGCGCTGCACCAGGAGCTGGGCAAGGTCGCCGACGCTCTCGGGACGGACTACTCCCTGGCGGAGTTCGCGGACGCGGTCGGCGGGCTGGTCGGGCCGGTCAACGCGTTCTTCGACGCGGTGCTGGTGATGGCCGACGACCCGGCGGTACGCGCCGCCCGGTTGGGGCTGCTGGCCTCGATCCGTGACCTGGCCGCGCCGGTGCTCGACTGGGACGCCCTGTAGAGCTCGAACCGCCTGGCAAGGTCAGATGAGCGCCACGGCGTTCAGCTGGCGGAGCAGGCTGAGCTCGTCGGACAACGTGGTGACCGCGCTGACCCGGCCGCCGGACACGGTGAGCAGGTCGACCACCCGGATCTCCACCATCCGCCCGGTCGGTGCGACCGGGCCGAGCGGGGTGGCCAGCGCACCTACGTGCCGTCCCCGCATCCGGACCGCCAGCGCGATCCGGCCGTCGGACTCGAACGTCTCGATGATCTCCGTCGTACGGCCTTCGTAGGTTTCCTGCAGGGCCAGCGCCCGGCTCACCAGGTCCGGCACGGCCAGCTTGACGTCGTTGACCACCACCGGGTCGGCGTACACCGCGTGGAAGGCGGTCTCGGCCGCCGCCCAGTCGACGATCGGTTCGTCCCACAGCCGCAGGATCTGCCTGACGAAGGAGTTCATGGCAGCAGTCTGCGGCCGCGGAACCCGGTGAGGACGCAGCCAGAACGCCCGACTTGGAAGGCCGAAGGCCACGTCGCCGAGGGCCCCGCCGCGTCGCCGGAGGGCCCCGGCCGCGTGGCCGGGGCCCTCCGGTGACCTCAGGTGGTGTGCTTGTCGGGGTTCTGCCAGAAGTACGTCTCCGGGTCGTACACCGCGGGCGTCGGGTGCTGCCACGGGTTGACGAAGCCGCCCTGGGTGAGGTTCTCCTTGCGGGGCACGTTGCGCAGGTCCTTGTGGGCCAGCATGACCGCCGGGGTGTTGGCCACCGTGCCCATGAAGAACGGTCCCTCGTCGATGTGGATCTTCACGATCTCGAACGCGAGCCGGCGCCGCTTGAGCTCGTCCGGCTCCAGCTTGGCCTGGTCGTACAGCTTCCACAGCCGCTCGATCGGGCCGCCCTTCTCCGGCGCCATTCGCGGCGGGGTGCGCTTGAACGGGTCGACGTCGAGCTGTTCCTTCTCCGCCGCCGTCCCGCGCAGGTTGAACATCTGCCCCTCCAGCGGAGCCCACCGGCTGGACTCGACCGGCACCAGCCAGGCGACCTGGGCGAAGTGGTCAGGTCCGTTGCTGACCTCCCACGCGCACTGGGAGGCCAGTCGGCCGTTGGCCCACTGGTCGCCGTAGCCCTCGGGTGCGACCGGGTTGAGTTTGACCGTCAGGCCGACCGCTTCCCAGTCCCGCTTGAGCATGTTGTTCTTCTGCTGGTGCTCGTCACCGGTGTCGGCGGGATAGTCCAGCCGGATCGCCAGCGGGCTGCCGTCGGGCATCTCCCGCTTGCCGTCGCCGTTGGTGTCCTTGACGCCGAGCTCGTCAAGCAGCGCTTTCGCCTTGGCCGGGTCGTACTTCACGTAGGAGTCGCGCCACTGCTTGTAGATCTTCTGACCCTCGGCGCCGGACTGGTACTCCCCGGCCTTCGGGCTCATCGTCCCGGTGGTGAGTTCGCCGGTGTTGAAGTAGATCTGCTTTCGGGCGTCCGCGCGTTTGAAGGCGTACGACAGCGCCTGGCGGAACTTCGGCTTGCGGACGAGGGCCCGCATCTTCGGGTCCTGGTAGTCGTAGTTGAAGAAGAACATCGAACCGGTGCCGGTTCCGCTGTCCCAGAAGAAGGTGTCCATCCCGCTGCGCTTCTGGGTCTGTTTGAAGCCCGACACGTCCCCGAGCGTCAGCCCGGTGAACGGGCCGTGGACGTAGTCGACCTTGCCCTGCTGGATCTGCAGCTTGCCGACCTCGACGTCCTTGTTGGCACGGAAGGTGATCTGGTCGACGTTGGGCAGCTGGCGGCCCTCCCGGTCGACGACCCAGTAGTAGGGGTTGCGTTCCCAGACGGCCTGGCGGCCCTCCTTGTAGGACTTGAGGACCCAGCCGGTCATGACGGGGCAGCCGGGCGTCTGCACCTGGTTGCGCTTCTTCTCGAACTCGCCGTCGGCACTGGCCCAGTTCTTCGGCGCGGACTTGTTGTAGCGCGGGTGATACTGCTTCAGGTAGTGCTTGGGCTCCATCCAGGTCGAACCGTTGCCACGATTGACGTACCCCGCCAGCCGGATCGGCGTGAGCGGTGCCGGCGCGTCGTAGGAGAGGACGAGGGTGTTCTCGTCCGGTGCGGTCATCTTCATCACGGTGCCCTTGCCCGACCGTGCCTCGTCGGGCGGGACCTCGGTGTGCTCGGTGTTGAGGACCATGTCCTCCCACCAGAACATGATGTCCGCCGTCGTCCACGGCTGTCCGTCGGACCAGTGCAGCCCCTTGCGGAAGTGCAGCGTCCACTCCGAGGCGTCGGCGTTGGACTCGAAGCTCTCCACCAGACCGGGACCGATGTCCAGGGCATCGTTGAGGAACCGCAGCAGGGAGTGGCCGTACATGTACTCCAGGATCTGCAGGTCGTTGGTCTCCGGAACGAGGACGTTGAGGTTTCCGCCGTACTTCGCGGGCTCGAGCCACTTGTGCGGAACGACGTACGGGCTGGAAGGGACTCGCTTCGCCACCTCCGGGAGCTTGCCGGCCTTCACCTGGTCGGCCAGCATCGGCGCCTCGGTGAGCTTCTTCGGCGGTGAGAGCGGCTTGCGCTCCGAGCCCTTCCCCGAGGTCGCCGCCGACTTGCTCGCCTTGGGTTGTGCGCCCTGTTCACCGCCTCCCGAGGAGCACGCGCCGAGTGTCACGGCACCGGCGGTGAGGCCTGCGCCGTAAAGGAATGTGCGCCTGTCCAGCATCCTGTCGTCTCCGCTTTCGTCGACTGCAAATACAAGCTCCCCGCATGGAGCAACGAGCTTCCGTACGTGGAGCTACGCCGGGAAGTGTTCAGGTTCTGACTGGGAGACGCGCCGCACTGTCCTCACCTGGTCGGCCGGCAACCGGTGTTGGCCGCTCCTGATGCCTTGACCGCACGCCATCGCCATGGATTCAGGTCCGGTGCTTCGGCGCTCACGTCAGGAAGTGATCGCTGAGCGGGCGTGCGGAACCCGGTTGCCAACCGCGCCACCCATAGTGGATAGTACGAGTATCCATAAACGGATAGTTTAACTATCTACTGTGAGGTACCCAGTGATCGAAGTCCTGCTCGTCTCCGCTCTGCTCGTCTTCCGCGCCGTCGGTGCGCTGGGTGTACGCCGGTTCCGCACCTGGCCGGCGAGCGCCGCGCACGCCTTGGCGGTCATGCTCCTCGTCACCGCCAGCGCCCACTTCGTGCCGGCGGCCGTGACCGCGATGCCGAACCACGGGGACCTGGTCGCAATGGTGCCGCCGATCGTGCCGTTCCCCGACGCGGTCGTGTATCTCACCGGCGTGCTGGAGCTACTCGGCGCCGCCGGTCTGGTGGTCGTGGCGACGCGCTGGTCCGCGGCGGTCGGCCTGACGGCGCTGTTCGTCCTGCTCCTTCCGGCGAACGTCTACGCCGCTCTTGCCGACGTGCCGTTCCAGGGGCACGCGCCCACGCCCCTGGGGCTACGCGTCGCCGAACAGGTCCTCTACCTCGCGGTCGCCGTCTGGGTGGCCCGTTCGGCTGATCCCGCACCCGCCCGGCGCGTACTGCACGTACTCCACCCGCGCCGGCCCCAGGCGACGCCGGAGCCGGCCACCGGCCGGTCGTGAGGGCGTTGGCGAACCCACCCAGAAGAGGAGTGCCGCCGGGGTCGCGCGTCTCGGCATCGGTCTGCTCATCGCGTGAAAGCCGTTGTGGCGGAGGGTTGCCGTACCGACAATCCTTGGGTGACCAACGAGCTGCCCGTGAGCGCCTTCTCCGTCAAGCCCACCCTGGTCGGGAAGCAGGTGCTGCTGCGGCCCTTCCTCGCGGAGGACACCCCCGTCCTGCGGTCCATGCTCCGTGACGTCGAGATCGCCCGGCTGACCGGCAGTGTGCACGCCGCCGACCAGACCGACCCCTGGGACGAGACGGCCGAGGCGCGGATGCAGGCGTGGTACGGCAGCCGGAACGCGCAGCCGGACCGGCTGGACCTGGCCGTCGTCGATCGGCGCAGTGGCGGGTGTGTGGGTGAGGTCGTCCTGAACCAGTGGGACGAGCCCAACCGCAGCTGCAACATCCGCATCGCGCTCGTGGCCGGCGGTCAGGGCCGCGGTCTGGGTACCGAGGCGATGCGACTGATGGTCGGCCACGGGTTCGAACAGCTCGGCCTGCACCGGATCTCCCTGAACGTGTACGACTTCAATCCCCGCGCCCGACGCGCCTACGAGAAGGTCGGCTTCGTGCAGGAAGGAGCCCGGCGCGACGTGCTGTACGTCGACGGCGGCTGGGAGTCCGACGTGCTGATGAGCATTCTGGCGCCGGACTGGGAACGCCGCCGTTCAGTGCAGTGATGGCCGCGCGACCTGCTCGACGTGATCGATCAGTTCGGTACGCCGCTCCGCCGTGGTGAAGGCAGCTCTGATCGCGTTCCGGGTGATCTGCAGAAGTTGGTCGTTGTCAACCCCGAGTTGCGCAGCGGCGGCATACTCCGCGTCGATGGTCGTCCCGATCTGGACCGGATCGTCGGTCGCCAACGTGACCGGCACTCCGGCGGTCAGTAGCGTGAGCAGTGGATGCTCCTGCGTGGCAGGAAGAACGCCGAACAGTTCGTTACAGGAGAGCGCGACTTCCAACGTCACCTCGCGGTCCAGCAGGAGCTGGGTCAGCGAAGGGTCGTACGCCGCGTGCACACCGTGTCCGATCCGGGTCAGGCCGGGCATGCGCGCGGCGGCCGGGAGGTCGGCGGTGGTCAACTCTCCCGCGTGCGCGGTGATGCCCAGGCCGGCTTCGGCGAGCGGCTCGGCCAGCCGGTATGCGACCGACCAGTCGGCGTCGCTGCCGTACGGCGTGACGATGAAGTCCACCCCGGCCAGACCCTCAGCAGCCGCCCGTACACACGCATCGGCCTTGCGGGCAAGGTAGTCCGCGGGCGCGGTGAGGTCGGCGAAGACCGCGAGCGCTTCGGCGCGCAGGTGAGGATGGACTGTCTGAACCTGGTGTTCGGCAGTACGGAACAGTTCCATGAACCCGTCTCGCAGCACCGAGTCGCCGCCGCAGCGCACCTCGACGTAGCACCCACCGGCACTGGCGTGCTCGGTCAGGATGTCGACGGTGCGCGCCACGAACATCTCGTCGTCGTCGAGCTCCATCAGGATGGGGGCGCTGCCCAGCGAACCCAGCCGGAGCTGCCCGGGTGGAAGCTCCGCCACCAGCCGACGTCGCCAGGCCGCCCAGTCGTAGGGCGGGCGTTCCTCCCGCCGGGCGAGGACGCGGTCCAGCCGCGGGGCGGCTTCCTGGTGAACATGCAGGTCCGCTTTCGGCAGAGCCGCCACCTGGCCGGGGTCGGGCGGTGTCATGTCCGCACGCTAACGACTGCCGGCCCTCGATGGCCGAGTGTTCGCCTCGGGCGTATACGGGTGAGGAAGCCCAACCAGGGCTTGCCGTGTCCGCTACGGTGGTGGCGTGCGAGATAGCAACTAGCCCAGCGCCCGGATTCCGCTTCGCAGCCAGGAGTTCCGGCGCCGCGCCGACGGTGAGTTGCCTGTCGGCGTGTCCTGTGTTGCCTCGTACCTTCGTCTCGAACAGGACCTCCGATCATGGATCCCCGCCGTACTGTTTCCTCGACCGAACGCGCCGCCCCCTCTCACCCGCCCGACACCTACGAAGACCTCGTCGCCGATGCCCTGGCCGCCGCCGAGGCGATGAGCGGGTGGGACTTCTCCTACCTGCAAGGGCGGACCAGCGGCGGCGAGCTTTCCTGGTCCTACCCGGCCCTTGCCCGCGAGGCGGTCTCGCGCTCCGCCGCCCTGCTCGACCTCGACACCGGCGGTGGTGAACTGCTCGCCTCGCTGGCCCCGCTTCCTTCCCACACTGTCGCCACCGAGTGCTGGGAGCCGAACGTGCGCGCCGCGCGAAAGCGCCTCGAGCCGTTGGGTGTCGAGGTACGCAGGGCGCAGGAGGACGCTCGGCTACCCGTCGCCGACGGTGAGTTCGACCTGGCCCTCAACCGGCACGGGGCGTTCGACGTCGACGAGGTGTGGCGGGCGTTGTCGCCGGGCGGGATCTTCCTCACCCAGCAGGGCGGAACGCGCAACGACCTCGAGCTCAACGCCGCGCTCGGGGCGCCGCCCGCCCAGGACGTGGACGCCGACGAGTGCGCCAGAACCCTCGCGGGGTTGGAGAATCGTGGGTTCTCGATCCTCACCACACAGGAGGAGTTCGCACCGTACGCCTTCCACGACATTGCCGCGGTGGTCTACCAGCTGACCGTGGTGTCCTGGGTGATCCCCGACTTCGACGTACGCCGGTACGACGCGAAGCTCCGGGAGCTCGACCACCAGCTCCGCACGGAGGGTCCGCTCGTGGTGCACAACCACCGCTACCTGATCAGGGCTGCGAGGCCGACGGCGGACACGCCTGCCCACCGCTGACGTTGGATGGTGAGAGCCCGTCGGTCCGGCGTACGTACTGGTTCAGACGTGCCAACCGGCCGGAGGGTCCTCACCGACCGCGCCGTCCACCGCCTCGCGGAGCAGGTCGGCGTGCCCGGTGTGCCGGCCGTACTCCTCGATCAGGTCGCACACCAGCCGGCGCAGGCTGGCGTGGCGACCGTCGGGGGAGGAGGCGTGCACGAGTTGGTCGAGCCCGCCGTCGGCCAGCGCGGCGTCGAGTCGCGCCTGGGAGCGTTCGACCGCACCGTCCCACAGGGCATAGAGCTCCTCAGGGGAGTCGTCGGCGGCCGAGGTGAACTCCCAGTCGTTGCTGCCATCCCACCCCATCGCCTCCCACGGATCACCGATCGGCTCCCCGCGCAGCTTGGTGGTGAAGATGTAGTCCTCGCAGCCGGCGAGGTGTTTGAGCAGGCCCCCGAGCGTCAGCGAAGAGGCCCCGATGCGTGTCTTCAGCCCGGCCTCGTCGAGGTGGCCCGCCTTCCAGCGGAACGTCGTACGCAGCCGGTTGAGCGCGCCGAGGAGGTGCTCGGTCTCGGTGCCGGCGAGCGGTGGCTCCCAGGGCGGGTCGATCGCCTGAGCGGTCGTCTGGTCGGTGTCGGTCATGGCGGCACCCTAGAACCCATCCCGGACGTTTCCGAATGCAACGAGTCTCAGAACGGCGGTAGGTCATCCTCGGCCGACCGTGCTCCGGCGGTGGCGGGTTCCGGCTCGTCGACGGCTGGGTCGGTGAGGGAGGGCGCCCGGCTGAGGTACTGGCGGCCGAAGGGGTTGGTGAGGGTGTGTTCGCCGGGTCCGGTCTGCTTCAGTTTCCAGTCCCTCTCGGTTTTCGCCTTGTGGTGGCGTGGGCACAGGGGTGCGATGTTGTCGACGGAGGTTTCTCCGCCGTCGGCGTACTCGGTGTTGTGGTCCAGGTGACAGGTCGCGGCGGGTCTGCGGCAGGTGGTCCACACGCAGCGCTGGTCGCGGGCATGGACGAGCTCGGCCTGCAGTCCGCGCAGGAACCTCGCCGGTATGGGATGCAGGTGCAGTAAGCGTCCGGTGACCGGATGGGTGACGCCGACGCTGAAGCGGGCTTCGGGGTTGTCGAGGTGGTTCGCCACGATGCGTTCGGCGACCTCGGTGATGACGGGTCCGAACCCGCCGAGTTCCCCGGGCTGGGTGGACAGCCCCATCAGCGTGGTCAGCGGGATGTTCAGCTGGATCTTCGAGCGCGTTCGTATCGGCCCCCAGCTCGGCTGCGAGGACGACCAGGGCGGCCGCGGTGGTGTCGACCCGGCAGGTGGCGGGTCGGTCGGGTCGGTCGGCTCGTCGGGTCGGCGGTTCTGCTGCGGGATCTGTCCCGCGGCGGAACCGGTGTCGGAACCGGTGTCGGAAGCGGCGGCCGGACCGGCTGCACTCACACCTGCTTCGCCCTCACCGGCTGCGTGCTCTGCGGCTGCGTCCTCGCCGGCTGGGTGTACTGCGGCTGCGTGGTGCTCGGCCGCCTCATGTGCTGCGGTGTCATGGGTGACGGAGCAGGTGCACCAGGTGTCGACACCTGTCAGGGCGCCGGTCTGAGCGGGAGCGCAGTCCCCGCACTGGCACCAGTCGGGGTGCACGTCGTGGTCGGGGTACCGGTGAACGGTGCAGTGCCCGTCCCCGCTCGGCCGCTGGTCGGGCTCACCTTCGGCCTGCCCTGCCTCGTCCTGCTCGGGCTCTTCTTGAGCTGCCTGGTCTTCGTCGGTGTGATTGTCGGTGTCGGTGGGGGTGGAGCAGTCGATGATGTCGGCCATGCCGGTCAGCAGGGAGGCGGCGACGTCGGCGCGGAGCTGGCCGAGTTTGCGGGGGTCGCCGCCGGACTTCACTGCACGCGCGATCGCGTCGATGTTCCCGTACGCCTCCGCGGCCTGGTCGGCGGACAGTCCTCGGATGCCGAGGTCGGCGACTCCGTCGACGGAGGGCCAGATCGCGACGTCACGCGCGGAGCGCTTGGCCTTGTGCCGTTCCACTGCCGCGTCGGTGTCTGCCCTGAGGACCTCTGCCTCCACCTTCGCCCGCAACAACCCGCCCCGCAGTTGGAGCACCTTCGGAAACAGGGCGGCCTCGATGGCGTCCCACAGGTCGGGCTTGGCGTCGGTGACCCGGTCGACGATGACGCGAAAGTCCGCGGTGAACCTGCGCCCGCCCGGACCGGTACACATACCCGGATCAGCGTGGGCAAGCTCGTTCACCCCTGTCAAACAGCGGGACTCCACCCAGCAGCTCAGCCGCCGTGCCCCCTTGACGTACTCCTCCAACTCCCACCCGTCACACGCGGCCAGGTCGACCGAAGCGATCGCCACCGCCAACTCCGGCCCACCCGGCAAATCCTCAAACCCCGCAGGCAGCACCCGACAGCCACCCAGGTCCTCACCCGGGTGGCCGTCGAAGTGCTTACCGTCGTCGCTCATGTGTTCGAATCTACCGAACAAGATCGGTTTCCGCTCGCGGGAAACCCCTTATCCACAAGGCGAATCTGCGTCAGCTTCAAGTTGCGCTCGTTCGGGCTCGGGCTGCGGCGAAGCAGAGCGGACACGGGCAGGAGGATCCTTCACGGTTACGCCACTGGTGCTTCCACCCCTGCCAACCAGGACAGCCCTAGGCTTCCGTGATGACTTCGGAGGCTCAGCTTTCACAGCAGCAGCGCCACCTGTTGGAGCGGTGGCTACCTGGCGCGGAGGTGGTGCGAGACCACAGCTGGGGACTGGTCGGGACCGTAGTGCTCGAGCTGCGTCACAACGCGGTCCGGTACATCGCCAAGGCGGGTGACGGCAAGGATCACCACCTGGCGCGTGAGCTACGGGCGCACCGCAACTGGCTCCAGCCCTGGACGTCACGCGGACGGGCGCCGGGCCTCGTGTACGCGGACGCCGACGCGAAGCTGTTGGTGACTCGCTACCTGCCTGGTGAACTCGTACAGGGAAACGACCGCGAAGGCGATCCGGACACCTACCGCCAGGCCGGCCGGTTGCTGGCGCTGTTGCATGAGCAGCTCTCGGTCGAGGACGACGAGTTCGAGGAAGGGGAAAACGCAAACACGCTGGCGTGGCTGAACCGACCGCACCGGATCGCGCCCGACGTTGCCGCGCGTTTGCGAGAGACGGTCGAGTCGTGGCCCACGCCGACAAGCACGCTGGTGCCGACGCACGGCGACTGGCAGCCTCGCAACTGGCTCGTCCACAAAGGAACAGTGAGCGCGATCGACTTCGGGAGAGCCGACCTGCGTCCGGCGTTCACGGACTTCGTTCAGCTGGCCACCCGGCAGTTTCGGTCCGATCGGCGCCTCGAGGACGCGTTCCTGGACGGATACGGCCGGGATCCGCGAGAGCCCGCGGCGTGGCGCCGAACCCGGATCCGCTACGCGATCGGGACCGCCGCGTGGGCCTACCAGGTCGGCGATGAGTCGTTCGAGGAGGAGGGCCACCGTCTGATCGCCGAGGTACTGGCGGAAGGTTGAGCAGGCGGCCGGGCCCTCGACTCACTCGATCGCTCCGATGGTGGGCAGCTCGTCGGGGGAGCTGTCAACGCGCCGTTGCGCTCGTACGCCACCGGTCAAACGTGGTCCGGTGACGCGAGGAGTTCGGCGGTCTCGAGGTAGGGGCGGGCCATCTCGTCGGCGCCGAAGCTCAGCGCGTACAGCCCGGTCGACACCCGCTGGAGGAATCCCCACTCCCAGATGGCCTTCTCGTCGAGACCGGTGTGGCCCGCCAGCAGCGCGCAGTAGTGCCGGGCCAGGACCGGCGCGTCGCCGGCGAGGAGCTGCGGGCCCCAGTCGCGAAGGACGACACCGAGGTCGTACGTCGGATCCGCGATGAGGCCGTCCGGGTCCACGAAGACGAAGCCGGACTCCGCACCCGGCCTCGGCGTGAGCACCCGCAGCGTGTTGCCGGGATGGGGATCGCCGTGCACCACGACCGAGCGGTCGAGGTCGAAGGCGGCCGCCCGTCGTTCGGCGTAGGTCAGGGCCTGCGTCACGACGCGTTCGGAGCACGGGTGGCCGAGCCGTTCCCACAGGGTGCCGACGAGCTCGATCAGGCCCAGGGCCGGGTCGACCGCCGGTCCCGGAGGCCGCGGCACCTGCCAGGCCTGGCGGAGGGTCGCGCACAGGGTCGCGATCTTGTCCTCGGGAGGAACGTCGACCTCCCCCAGCGGCCGGCCGAGCGCCTCCAGCAGCATCGCGTGCTGGTCGACGTCGTGGGCGAGCAGCCGGACGTACCCGTGCCCGTCCGCGTCGACGAGCGTGCGTACCTGGCCGCCGAAGTCGTACTCGGGCACCGCGAGCTTGAGAACGGCGTCCTGGCCGTCCGCCGTACGGGCGCGTGCGACGAAGGACGCGGTGCCGCCGGACAGCGGCGGGCCGACCGTGACGGACCACCTGCGGGCGAGCTCGTCCACGAGGGCGGGCAGTCCCGCGAGCCACTCCTCCCCGCGGGGGCCGAGGTGCGCGGCCTTGCGCCGCACCACGTCCTGCAGCTGGATCGTCCGTTCGGTCACGGCGCCGATGGTCCCACACCGATCCCGGCAGCCCCGATCCCGAGTTCGCGGCGAGGACGGAGATCGCCGCTCGGGTGCCCCGAAACGGGCCCCAGACGCTCGAAGGCCCTGCCGGAGGAGTCCGGCAGGGCCTTCGACCTGCGTCGGGGTGGCGGGATTTGAACCCACGACCTCTTCGTCCCGAACGAAGCGCGCTACCAAGCTGCGCCACACCCCGAGAACGCCAGGTGAGTCTATCGGGCCTCTTCGCGAGCCTGCGACTGGGTATCGCTCATGGCGTCCGGGATGCCCCGGTAGACCGTCAGCGGCCATTCCTGGAACTGCACCTGCCGCCAGTAGGTCATCCCGAGCTTCTCCATCACCCGCACCGACCGGACGTTCGCCGCGACCGTGATCGCGATCAGCGACCTGAGCCGGAGCTGGCCGTACGCGAGATCACGAACGGCCACTGCCCCCTCGGTGGCCAGGCCCTGGCCCCAGGTGGACCGGGCCAGCCGCCAGCCGATCTCGACCTCCTGCGGGACGGCGAGGTGCTGGTGCAGGCCGATGAAGCCGGCCAGCTCGCCCGTCGACCGCAGCTCCACCGCGTACAGCCCGTAGCCCCGCTTCTGCCAGTGCTCCTCGATGCGCTCGGCCAGCTGGTCGCTCTCCGCCTGGCTCATCGGCGTACCCATGATGTGTTCCATCACCATCGGGTCCGCGTTGAGGGCGGTGAACGCCGGCCGGTCCTCCGCCCGCCACGTCCGCAGGATCAGCCGCGGTGTGGTCAGCCGGGCCGGGACCCTCAGCAACCTCACGCAGGCACCCTCACTCGACCACCCTCACCGGGCGGGTCGCAGGGTCAGCAGGCTGGCTTCGGGATAGCAGGCGAACCGGATCCGGGCGTACGGCGACGTGCCCAGGCCCGCGGACACGTGCAGCCACGACAGGCCCCAGCGGGACAGGCCCTTGGCCCGGCCCCTGTCCAGGTCACAGTTGGTGACCAGTGCGCCGTACAGCGGTAGGGCCAGCTGGCCGCCGTGGGTGTGCCCGGCCAGCAGGAGGCGGTACCCGTCGGCGGTCATCGCGTCCAGCACCCGGCGGTACGGCGCGTGCGTGACCCCGATGGTGAGCTCGGCGGACTCGTCGGCGGGCCCCGCGACCTCGGAGTACCGGTCGACGCGGATGTGCGGGTCGTCCACGCCCGCGAACGCCCAGCGCCTGCCGTCCGCCTTCAGCTCGCCCTTGGCGTTGTTGAGGTCCAGCCAGCCGGCCTCGGTGAAGCCTCTCCGCAGGTCCTCGATCGGCAGCTTGGGGGCGACCAGCGGCCGCGGGCCTTCCTTGCGCCGGAGGTAACGGAACGGGTTCACCGGTGATGGTGCGTAGTAGTCGTTCGACCCGAAGACGAAGACGCCGGGCAGCTCCAGCAGCCGCTCGTAGGCGTGCAGCGCCACCGGGATCGACTCCGGGTCGGAGATGTTGTCGCCGGTGTTGACCACCAGGTCGGGCTCCAGCGCGGCGAGGCCGCGCACCCAGTCCACCTTGTCCTGCTGGTCCGGCATGAGGTGAAGGTCGGACAGGTGCAGGATGCGCAGCGGCCGGCTGCCCGGCGCCAGCACCGGTACGTCGAAGCGGCGCAGGCGGAAGGCGTGCGCTTCGTACGCCGCGGCGTAGGTCACGCAGGCGGCGCCGGCGGCGACGGCACCGGCGGCTGTTCCCAGGGAGTACTTGAGCAGCGGATGCACCCGGCCAGCGTCCCACACCAGGCTGTGGTCGGCGAACTCAGCGGCGGGCCCGGCTCGTAGCCGCCGGCCCGGCGCGCACCGACCGTAGGATCGGCGCATGAGTGACCTCAAGGACCGTCTGCGCAGTGACCTGACCGCCGCGATGAAGGCGCGGGACGCGTTGCGCGCCTCGACGCTGCGGATGACCCTGACCGAGGTGACGAACGCCGAGGTGGCCGGCACCTCCGCGCGGGAGCTGAGCGACGCCGAGGTGCTCGAGGTGCTGGATCGGGAGGCGAAGAAGCGCCGGGAGGCGGCCGACGCCTTCGAGCAGGCCGGCCGCGGCGAGCTCGCCGGGAAGGAACGGGCCGAGGGCGAGATCATCGCCGAGTACCTCCCCGCGCAGCTGTCCGACGAGGAGCTGGCGGCGATCGTGGGCGGCGCTGTCGACGAGGTCGGCGCGACCGGCATGAAGGACATGGGCAAGGTGATGAAGGTCGTCCAGCCGCAGGTGAAGGGCCGGGCCGAGGGTGGCCGGGTCGCCGCCGCCGTCCGGTCGAAGCTCGGCTGACCGAGGCCCCCCGTACGCACAGCACAGGGCCGCCCGGCCACCGGATCTCTCCGGTCGGTCGGGCGGCCCTGTGCCTGATGCTCCAGTCTCGTACGGCCGGCCGGGGCTCAGCCCGCTCCCAGGACTCCGCCGAGCGGTCCCTGCGGACCCGGGTTGTGCGGTCCGCGGGGCTTACCGGGACCGGGCGGGAACGGACCGGGCGGCAGGTCCGGCCCCTTCGGCGCCGGCGGGTTGGGCTGCGGCTGGGGCTGGGGTTGCGGCGGCGGCGCGGGCGGGGTGCCGTCGGAGATGTAGACGACGATGGTCGAGCCCGAACCGGCCTTGCTGTTGGGCCCTGGGCTCTGCCGGGCGACCGTGCCGCGGGGCAGCCCGGAGTCGACGAAGGAGCCGACGGCCATGCTGAAGCCGGCCGCCTCGATCGTCTTCTGGGCCTGGTCGCGGCTCATCGAGATCACCGACGGGACGTCGGTCGGCACGCCCTGCACGACGTCGGGGTTGGGCTCGACGAAGTTCGGGCTCTTCTTGCCCTCCAGCGCACCCTTCATCGCCGCGGTCCACATCGGACCGGCGAGCTTGCCACCCCAGACCTGGTCGCCGAAGACCCGGCGGCCGCCGATCTCCTTACCGATCAGGCTGGTCTGCGGCGCGTCCGCGTCGGTGATCACCGACGCGGCGGCCATGTTCGTGGTGTAGCCCATGAACCACACGCCGATGCGGTCCTCGCTGGTACCGGTCTTACCGGCAGCCTGACGTCCGTCGAGGTGCATGTCGGCGCCGGTACGGCCCGGGTCGGGGCCGTCGATGACCTGGCGAAGGACGTAGTTGACGCCATCGGCGACGTCACGCGGCATGACCTGCTTGCAGTCGGGTCCCTGCACCTTGACCTGGTTGCCGGCGCGGTCGGTCACCTCGGTGATCGGGATCGCGTTGCAGTGCAGCCCACGGGCGGCGAACGTGGCGTACGCCTCGGCCATGGACACCGGCGCGATCTCGTTGACGCCCAGGGTGAACGGCTTGACCTGCTGCAGCGGCCTGCCGTCGGCGCGGACGGCACCCATCTTGGCGGCGATGGTGGCCGGCTCGCAGATGCCGGTCACCTTCTCCAGTTCGGCGAAGAACGTGTTCACCGAGTGGGTGGCACCGGAGATCATCGTGCTGGTCGGGCCGGCGCTGGTGGAGTTGCTGACGTTCCACGGCTCGGTGACCGCGCCGGGCCTGCCGCCCGGGCAGGTCTTCACCGGCCCGGTGATCGTGGTGCTCTGCGGCGACGGGAACGACTGCGTGATCGGGATGCCCTGCTTGATCGCCGCGGCCAGCACGAACGGCTTGAACGTCGAACCCGGCTGGTAGCCGAGCGTGCCGTTGTACTTCTGCGGGACGTTGAGGTTGATGAACGTGTTGCCCTTGCCCTGGCCGTAGCCCCGTGACTGGGCCATCGCCTTGATGTAGCCGGTGCCCGGCTCGACCATCGACACCGCGCCGATCGCGCCGTCCTTGGGCCGGACGCTGTCGTGCACGGCCTTCTCCGCGGCCGCCTGGGCCTTCGGGTCCAGCGTGGTCTGGATCGTCAGCCCGCCCTGGTCGATCAGCTGCCGGCGCTGGTCGCGGGTCTTGCCGAGGTGGGGGTCGTGCAGCAGGAGCTGCTCCACGTAGTCGCAGAAGAACGGGTACTTCGAGTAGTAGCAGCCGCGGGGCGTCCTGCTCAGCTTCAGCCCGACGCCCGTCGCCCGCGCGTCCTGGTACGCCTTCGGCGAGATCATCCCGAGGGTGGCCATGCGGGAGAGCACGAGGTTGCGGCGGTTCAGCGCGGCCTTGGCGTCGGCGACCGGGTTGACGTTGTTCGGGTCGCGCACCAGCCCGGCGAGCATCGCCGCCTGGGGCACGGTGAGCTTGGCCGCGGTGGTGCTGAAGTAGTGCCGGGCGGCGGACTCGACGCCGTAGGCGCCGTCGCCGAAGTAGACGATGTTGAGGTACTTGCCCAGGATCTCGTCCTTGGTCATCTTCTTCTCGAGCTCGACGGCGTAGCGCAGCTCCTGGAGCTTGCGACCGTAGGAGTCCTCGATGACCTGGGCCTTCTCCTCGGGGGTCTGGGCGTTCTCGAACAGCACCTGCTTGACGTACTGCTGGGTGATGCTCGAACCGCCCTGGGAGACCCCGCCGGACTGCTGGTTGCGGACGAACGCACGCAGTGTGCCCTGGATGTCCAGCGGACCGTGCTGCCGGAAGCGGGCGTCCTCGATCGCGACGATCGCCTGCCGCATCGCCGGGGCCACCTTCTCCAGGGGCACCTCGACGCGGTTCTGGTCGAAGAAGGTCGCCATCACCGAGCCGTCGGCGGCCAGCACCCGGCTGCGCACGGGGAGCGGCGGGCTCGCGAGGTTGCCGTCCATGTTCTCGAACCCGTCGGTCGCGGACTGGGAGGAAAGCCCCAGCAGACCGGCGAAGGGGACGGCCAGCCCGGCGACGAGGGCGCCGGTGAGCGCGCTGATCCCGACGAACAGCAGGATCTGCGAGACGAATCCCCGCTCACCGTGTGTTCGCGACATGGCTCGGATTGGGCTCATGACGGCATAGCCTACGCGGTCGTCCTGAGTGATCGCTTCGTCAAGTCGCCGACCTCCCGAGCTCTACTTACCCCGTCCGACGGTCGACACAATCGCAAATCTGGCCTTCGGGGGCTGTCGCTTTGGGCTCTCGTGGCCTTACCCTCCTGCCAGGACGTTGGGGGAACGTCCGTGCATCGGTCACCTTGCGTGGCCGACGTCAGGGGAGGGACAAAAGAATGACATGGAATGGCGACTGGGTCCGGCTGGCCGCCTGCCGCGGAAGTGACGAACCCGACCGGCTGTTCGTCCAGGGGGCCGCTCAGCACGATGTCAAGACCGTCTGCATGGGGTGCCCGGTGCGTACCGAGTGTCTCGCCGAAGCACTGGACGGTCGGATCGAATGGGGGGTCTGGGGTGGAATGACCGAGCGCGAGCGTCGTGCCGTGCTCCGTCGGCGCCCCACCGTCACCTCGTGGCGGCAGCTGCTCGAAACCGCTCGTACGGAGTACGAACGGGCCTACACCACCCACGGACCCGCCCGGGTCCGTGCGCTCGGGTAGACAGGCGAGCAGCGAGCGCAGGTAGCACTTCACGTCGGTGCCCTCGTCCCGGACCATGACGGGGGCCCGGCCTTTTCGAACCACCACCATCGGCGTATGCCCGTCACCTCGGCGACCGCCGGTCATTCGCCGCTGAGCCGGGCACCGATCTCGCGCAGACCGTCCAGGTCGTGCACGTCCGACGACAGCGCGGGTACGCCGGCCACGGAGACACCCGGGTGCGCCGAGGCGAACCTCTCGGCCAGGTGGTGCTCACGGACGGCCCGGCGCATGCGTTCGCCGTGCAGGCGCAGCACCGCGGCGGCGACCGGGTGCTTGCCGGACTCGGTGAGCGCCTCGGCCGCCGACAGGCTGCGTTCGGCGGAGACGTGGGTCGCCGCCGGCGAGGTCATCCGGTTGAGCACCATCCCGGTCAGCGGCATGCGCTCGTCCCGCAGGCGTTCGACGAAGTAGGCCGCCTCGCGCAGGGCGTCCGGCTCGGGCGCGGCCACCACCAGGAACGCCGTCCGGTCCTCCTGGAGCAGCGCGTAGGTGCGCTCCGAGCGCGCCCGGAACCCGCCGAACGTCGTGTCCAGGGCGGAGACGAACGTCTGGATGTCGGTCAGCACCTGCGCGCCGAGGAGCTTGGTGAGCGTTCCGGTCACCAGACCCATCCCGGCCGAGAACACCTTGATCGGGCCGCGGGCGGGCGCGCTCAGCAGCCGCAGCAGCCGGCTGTCCAGGAACGACGACAGCCGCTTCGGCGCGTCCAGGAAGTCCAGCGCGGACCGCGACGGCGGGGTGTCGACGATGATCAGGTCGTACCGCCCGTCGGCCAGGGCGTCGGCGTGCAACTGCCCCAGCTTCTCCATCGCCATGTACTCCTGGGTGCCGGCGAAGGACGACGACAGCGCGACGTAGAACGGGTTCTCCAGGATCACCTTCGCCTTCTCCGGCGAGGTGGTGGCCAGCACCACCTGGTCGAAGGTGCGCTTCATGTCCAGCATCATCGCGTCGAGGTGACCGCCCCGTTTGGTGTCGATCCCCTCCACCCGGCGCGGGGTGTCGTCGAGCTCGGGCAGCCCCATCGCCTGGGCCAGCCGGCGCGCCGGGTCGATGGTGAGGACGACGACCTGCCGGCCGCGTTCGGCGGCGCGGACGCCGAGAGCCGCCGCGGTGGTGGTCTTGCCCACCCCGCCGGAACCGCAGCAGACGACGATCTCCACCGTCCGGTCGTCCAGGAGCGCGTCGATCTCCAGTCCGTGCAGCCCGTCCACGGTCTTCTTCCGCCTGGTCATGCCATCCCCTGCGCGGTGAGTGCGTGGCTGAGCTCGAACAGCGCGCCGAGATCAACTCCGTCGGTGAGGCGGGGTAGTTCGTACGTCGGCCGGCCCAGCGCGGTGACCTGAGCCCGCAGCTCGTTCTCCAGCTCGACCCGGACCGCGTGCTCGCGGGCGTCGGTGAGCAGCCCGGTCACCGTCTCGTCGTCGGCGGACAGCCCGGTCTCGCGGAGCGCGGAGGTGAAGTCGGAGCGGGGGAGCGAGCCACCCGCGGCCGCGGCCAGCGCCTTCGCGTCGAGGGGGCTCTGCTCGGCCAGGTTGACCACGACCGCGCCGACGGGAATCTTCGCCTCCCGCAGCTCGGCGATCCCGTCCGCGGTCTCCTGGACGGGCATCTCCTCCAGCAGCGTCACCAGGTGCACGACCGTCTGCGGCGCACGCATCATCGTCATGATGCTGTCGGCCTGCCGGCGGATCGGGCCGACCCGGGCGATGTCGGCGACTCCGGCGTTGACACCGAGGAAGCGGGCGATCCGGCCGGTGGGCGGGGCGTCCAGCACCACGGCGTCGTAGACCCGCCCGTGGGTGCGCTTCTTCTCCTTGCGGCGGACGGCCTCGTAGACCTTCCCGGTGAGCAGGACGTCGCGTACGCCCGGGGCGATGGTGGTGGCGAAGTCGATCGCGCCCACCTTGTCCAGGGCACGGACGGCCCGGCCCATGCGGTAGTACATCTCGAGGTACTCCGCGAGCGCCGCCTCCGGGTCGATCGCCAGGCCGTAGACCTCGCCGGCCGTGGCGTTCTCGTCGGGCACGGCGGCGATCCGGTGCTCGTCGTAGGTGCGGTTGGGCGCGTCGAACAGCCGGGCGATGCCCTGGCGGCCCTCGACCTCGCACAACAGGACCGTCTGCCCGCTGGCCGCGAGGGCGAGCGCGAGCGCTCCGGCGACCGTCGTCTTACCGGTGCCGCCCTTGCCCGTCACGATATGGAGGCGGACACCCTCCCAGTCACTGTCACCGCGTGTCACGCTCGTCGAGACTAGCCGCTGCGACGGCCGCGCCGGTAACGGACCGCCGGACCGGGAGCTGTGGCCGGACTTTCGGACCGGACATTCCGGGCGGGCGGAGACCGTCGGCGCGGTGCCATAAGCTCGCGGCCATGACGAAATGGGAGTACGCCACCGTCCCCCTGCTGGTGCACGCGACCAAGCAGATCCTCGACAACTGGGGCGAGGACGGCTGGGAGCTGGTCCAGGTCGTGCCGGGCCCCAACCCCGACAACCTGGTCGCCTACCTCAAGCGGGCCAAGGCGTGAGCGGACCCGAGGCCAGGCTCGCCGAGCTCGGGCTGGAGCTGCCGCCGGTGGCCGCGCCGGTCGCGGCCTACATCCCGGCGGTCCGCACCGGCAACCACGTCCACACCTCCGGCCAGCTGCCGATCTCCGGCGGGTCCCTGCTGGCGACCGGCAAGGTGGGCGCCGAGGTCAGCCCGGAGGACGCCTACAAGCTGACCCGGCAGGCCACCCTCAACGCGCTCGCCGCGGTGCGCGCCGAGCTGGGTGACCTGTCGGCGGTGACCCGGGTGGTCAAGGTCGTGGTGTTCGTGGCCAGCGCGCCCGACTTCACCGGGCAGCCGAAGGTCGCCAACGGCGCCTCGGAGCTGCTCGGCTCGGTGTTCGGCGACGCGGGCCGGCACGCCCGCAGCGCGGTCGGCGTCGCGGTGCTGCCGCTGGACGCCCCGGTCGAGGTCGAGCTCGTGGTGGAGACGGGGTGAGCACCCCCGGTGGACGCGGACGCGGGTGAGACGGGGGCGCTCGACGGGCCGGCGTACGACAGTTCGGCGTACGACAGTTCGGTCCGGGTGGTGCCGCCCGCGCTGGTCGAACGCGCCGCCCGGCTGGAGGCCGGGGACTTCACTCCGGTCCGGCCGCGGCACGCCTCCACCGTCGTGCTCCTGCGCGACGGCGCCACCGGCCTGGAGGTCTACCTCCTGCGCCGGCACACCTCGATGGCGTTCGCCGCCGGGATGTACGCCTTCCCAGGCGGCTCGGCCGACGCCCGCGACGCCGACGCCGCGCTGGGGTGGGCCGGCCCGGCACCCGCGGAGTGGGCCGCGCGGCTGGGTTTCGCCGACGAGGGGCTGGCCCGGGCCTCGGTCTGTGCCGCCGTACGCGAGACCTTCGAGGAGGCGGGCGTGCTGCTCGCCGGCCCCGACACCGGCACCGTGGTCGCCGACCCGACCGGGGACGACTGGGAGCGCGACCGGATGGCCCTGCTCGGCCGGGTGCTGCCGTTCGCCCAGCTGCTCGAGCGCCGCGGCCTGGTGCTCCGTTCGGATCTGCTCGCGGCGTGGGACCACTGGATCACCCCGCGGGTGGAGGAACGCCGGTTCGACACCAGGTTCTTCGTCGCCGCCCTGCCGGCCGGCCAGCAGCCCCGGGACGTGTCCGGTGAGGCCGACCGGGTGGCGTGGATGCGGCCCGCCGACGCGCTGGCCTCGGTGCGCCGCGGCGAGATGCGGATGCTGCCCCCGACCTACCTCACCCTCGCCTCGCTCGCCGACCTGCCCGACGTCGGGGCCGCGCTGGCCGCCGCCGGCGGTCGGACGATCCGGCCGGTGCAGCCGAGGGTCCGCCGCACCCCGGACGGCGCGCGGTGGGTGCTTCCCTGGGACGCCGACTGGGACGCCGACTGGGACGCCGACGGGGAGGGTGACGCGGCCTCGGCCGACGGCCCGGCGTACGACGAGGGGGAGTTGCGGTGACCGCCCCGGAGCGGTGGACGGGTGGGCCGGTGGGGCCGCGCGCGGTGTGCGTTCTGGCGGGCAACCCGGGTCCGATGACGCTGGACGGCACCAACACCTGGGTGCTGTTCGGCGCTTCAGGTGACGCGCTGGTGGTCGACCCGGGCCCGGCCGACGAAGGTCATCTGCGGCGGGTCCTGGCGGCAGGCGGGTCGCGCGGAGGCCGGGTGACGGGTGCGGTTCTCACGCACGGCCACCCCGACCACTCCGAGGGAGCGCGCCGGTTCGCCGAGCTCGCCGGGTGCCCGCTGCGTGCGGTGGATCCGGCGTACGCCCGAGACGGCGGGCTCGCCGACGGCGACGTGCTGACGGTCGACGACCTCGCCCTGCGGGTGGTCGCCACGCCGGGCCACACCTCCGACTCGGTGACGTTCTTGCTCCCGGGCGCCGCGGGTGATCCGACAGGTCCGGCCGTCCTGCTGACCGGCGACACCGTTCTGGGCAGGGGAACCACCGTGGTGGCCCACCCCGACGGCGCGCTCGGGCACTACCTCGCCTCGCTGCGCCGGCTCCGCGAGCTGATCGTGCAGACGCCCGTACTCCGGCTCCTGCCCGGGCACGGTCCGCCGATCGAGGACCCGCTCGGCGTCCTGGACCACTACCTCACCCACCGTGCCGAACGCCTGGAGCAGGTGCGCGCGGCCGTCCGGGCCGGCGCGCGGACGCCGGGGGAGGTGGTCGAACGCGTGTACGCCGAGGTCGACAGGTCGCTGTGGCCCGCGGCGGAGCAGAGTGTGCGAGCCCAGCTCGACTACCTGGACTCCCTCACCGGGGCCTGAGCAGGCCGGTCAGCGGGCGCGGTTGGTGAGCCGCTCCACGTCGAGGATGACCACCGCTCGCTGCTCCAGCCGGATCCAGCCCCGGTGCGCGAAGTCCGCCAGCGCCTTGTTGACGGTCTCCCGGGACGCGCCGACGAGCTGGGCGAGCTCCTCCTGCGTCAGGTCGTGGTGGACGTGGACGCCGCCGTCGGCGGGCCGGCCGAACCGCCTGGCCAGGTCGAGCAGCGCCTTGGCGACCCGCCCGGGTACGTCGGAGAACACCAGGTCGGCCACCGCCTCGTTGAGGCCGCGCAGCCGGGACGCGAGCTGGTGCAGGAGGTTGCGGGACACCTCCGGCCGCCCGGTCAGCCAGGTCATCAGCTGGTCCTGGCCCAGCACCAGCAGCGTGGTGTCGGTGACCGCCGTGACCGTGGAGGACCGCGGGCCCGGGTCGAAGACCGACAGCTCGCCGAACATCTGGCCGGGCCCGAGCACCGAGAGGAGGTTCTCCCGGCCATCTGCGGAGGTTCGGCCCATCTTGACCTTGCCGTCCATCACGACGTACAACTCGTCCCCGATGTCGCCCTCGTGGAAGAGCGCGTCGCCCCGGCGCAGGCGGATCTCGTGCATGGCGGCGCGCAGAGCCGTCGCCGCGGCGTCGTCCAGGCCCGCGAACAGCGGCGCTTGCCGCAGCACGTCGTTCACTCGGTGATCCTCCTCCGGGTCCGCGCCGTGCCGACCCGCGGTCTAGTGTGCCGCGCCACACCATGATCGCGGTAGCTAGGCCACGTAGGCTGACCCGCGTGACTCCACCCGCCGCGGGTTCGGCCCGCTCCACGACCCGTCCCGGGCGCGGCTCCGCGAGCGCCGCCGGTGCGCCGAAAACCTCCGCGGGCAAGGCCGACAAGACCGCCGAGAAGTCTGCCGAGAAGGCTGCGGGCTCGCCGGCGGCGAAGCCGGGCAAGGGCGCCGGCCGCCCCGAGGAGAGCCGGCTGGCGCTGGTCCGCCGGGCGCGGCGGATCAACCGGATCCTGGCCGAGACCTACCCCGACGCGCACTGCGAGCTGGACTTCACCGACGCGTTCCAGCTGCTGGTGGCCACGATCCTGTCCGCCCAGACCACCGACAAGCGGGTCAACCTGGTCACCCCGGGACTGTTCGCGAAATACCCGACCGCCGCCGACCTGGCCGCCGCCAACCCCGAGGACGTCGAGTCGATCATCCAGTCGACCGGGTTCTTCCGGGCCAAGACGAAGTCGATCATGGGGATGGCGCAGGCGCTGGTCGAGCGCTACTCCGGTGAGGTGCCGGGCAAGCTGAAGGACCTGGTCACCCTGCCCGGCGTGGGCCGTAAGACCGCCAACGTCGTCCTCGGCAACGCGTTCGGCGTGCCCGGCATCACCGTCGACACCCACTTCCAGCGGTTGTCCCGGCGGTTCGGCTGGACCACCGAGACCGACCCGGTGAAGATCGAGCACGCGGTCGGCGCGCTGATCGAGAAGCGCGAGTGGACCGACATGTCCCAGCGCCTCATCTGGCACGGCCGCCGCCGGTGTCACGCCCGCCGGCCGGCGTGTGGCGCCTGCCCGGTCGCGCCGCTGTGCCCCTCCTTCGGCGAGGGACCCACCGACGCCAAGACCGCGAACAAGCTGGTCCGTAGTGCCGCGGAGGCACTGGACACCCAATGAGGCACGGTGGCAGACGGACGGCGTACGCGGTCGCGGGTCTCACGCTCGCCCTGCTGAGTGCGGGCTGCGCGGGTATGCGCGGTCCGGACGCGCAGCAGCCGGCCGGGGTCGGCGAGCGGGTCACCGAGACGCAGACGCCCACGGACACCCCGGCCCCGGGCACGTCCACACGTCCGGAAGCAAAGCGGCTGGCGACGCTGCGCGCACGGGCCGGGATCGCGCCCTGCGCCGCGCTGACGGTCGGCCCGGGCGGGTCCGTGCACCAGGCACCGCCCGGCCCTCCCGGTGGCAAGCCGCTGCCCGACGTGACGCTGGCCTGCCTGGGCTCCGGGCAGTCGGTGCGCCTGAGCGACCTGAAGGGCGCCCCGACCGTGCTGAACATCTGGGCGCAGTGGTGCGGGCCGTGCCGGCAGGAGGCGCCGCACTTCCAGAAGCTGTATGCCGCGGCCGGCAACTCGCTGCGCGTCGTGGGCGTCGACTTCGCCGACCCGCGTCCCGAGCTCGCCCTCGCCTTCGCCCGCGACCGCGGCCTGCGCTACCCGCAGCTGGCCGACCCCGGCAAGCGGCTGCTGGCGCCGTTCGGCCTGCTCGCTGGCATCCCCGCGACCGTCTTCGTGGGAGCCGACGGCAAGGTCGTGCACGTGGCACACCGGCCGTACGAATCCGAGCAGGCGCTGCGCCAGGACGTACGGACCTACCTGGGAGTGAAGTTGTGAGGACCGACGCCCGCGCGGACCAGGAGCCGGTCGAGCTGCCGGCCTGGCTCGAACCCGTACGCGACGTCGCCCGTCGCGCCCGCCCCGGCGACTTCAGCCGGGCGCTCCCACCCGACGGCGGTGGGCGCGCCTCGGCCGTGCTGCTGCTGTTCGGCGAGGGCGTGCACGGCCCCGACCTGCTGCTGATCGAACGCGCCCACACCATGCGCTCCCACGCCGGCCAGCCGGCCTTCCCCGGTGGCGCCATCGACGCCACCGACGCGAGCCCGGTGGCCGCGGCACTGCGGGAGACCGTGGAGGAGACCGGTCTGGACCCGACCGGCGTCACGGTGTTCGGAACGCTGCCGGACCTCTACCTCCCGCCGTCCGGCTATCTCGTCACCCCGGTCCTCGGCTGGTGGCACGCACCCTCGCCGGTGCGCGTGGTCGACGTCGCGGAGGTGGCCTCGGTGCACCGCGTACCGCTGGAGACCCTGCTCGACCCCGCCAACCGGTTGTCCGTACGCCATCCGTCCGGCTTCGTCGGCCCGGCGTTCGCGGTGGCCGGCCTGGTGGTCTGGGGCTTCACCGGCGGGGTGCTCGACCGGTTGCTCGCCCTCGCCGGCTGGGAACGGCCCTGGGACGCCGGCCGGGTCGAGGACCTGCCCACCCATCTGGTCGAGCTCGGCGCCGCCCGGGCCACCGAGGACCGGAGGCCGTCGTGAACCTGATGGGACTGAACGCACTCGACCTCATCCTGATCGTCGCGGCGATCTGCTACGGCATCTCCGGCTACCGGCAGGGCTTCCTCATCGGAGCACTCGGCGTCGCCGGCCTGATCGGCGGCGGGGTGGCCGGCGCCTGGCTCGCGCCCATCGTCCTGGACAAGTACGAACCCGGCATGCGCGTCTCCCTGGTCGCGCTCGGCATCGTGCTGGCCGGCGCCTTCCTCGGCCAGGCGCTCGGCGCCGCGCTCGGTGCCGCCCTGCGCTCGCACGTGACCTGGCGCCCGGCGCACCTCGTCGACGCGACCGCGGGCGCCGCGCTCAGCGTCGCCGCGATGCTGGTGGTGGCCTGGATCCTCGGGTCCGCGGTCGCCAACGCCCGCTTCGGCGACATCTCCACGACCGTCCGCAGCTCCAAGGTGCTGGCGACCGTCGACGAGATCGTCCCGCCGTTCGGGTCGCAGGCGGTGCAGGCGTTCGGCCGGGTGGTCGACCCCAGCCTGTTCCCGCGCTACCTCGCGCCGTTCGAGGCCGAGCGGATCGCGCCCGCCCAGCCGCCGGCTGCCGGCGTACTGCGGGACCCCGACATCGTGCGCGCCGGCCGAAGCGTGGTGCGGGTGACCGGCGTGGCGCTGGAGTGCTCGCGGTCCCTGGAGGGGTCGGGGTTCGTGTACGCGCCGGGCCGCGTGATGACCAACGCTCACGTGGTCGCCGGGGTGTCGGCTCCCCGGGTGGAGACCCGCGAGGGCCGCCGCTACGACGCCCGGGTGGTGTCGTACGACCCCGAGCGGGACGTCGCGGTCCTCGCCGTACCCGACCTGCCGCTCGATCCGGTTCCGCTGGACGAGGGGGCCAAGCCCGGCGACGAGGGCGCGGTGCTCGGCTACCCCGGCAACGGCCCGTTCACCGCGGGTGCGGCCCGGGTGCGTTCGGAGCAGCCGCTGCGGGGCCCGGACATCTACGGCGACCAGCAGGTCACCCGCGACGTGTTCTCGCTGTACGCGAAGGTGCGGCCGGGCAACTCCGGCGGTCCGCTGATCTCACCCGAGGGCACCGCCACCGGGCTGGTCTTCGCCGCGTCGGTCGAGGACGGCTCGACGGGGTATGCCCTGACCGCGCAGGAGGTGGCCGGCAACGCCAGGGCCGGGGTGAACGCCACCGAACCGGTGTCGACCGGCGGCTGTTCCTGACGTACGTCCCCCGTTGCTCAGGCGTCGTCGAGCCAGGCCAGGAGTTCCTTGAGGAAGGCGTCCGGCGCCTCCTCGTGCGGGAAGTGACCCACGCCGTCCAGCAGCCGCCAGCGGTGGGTGCCGGCGACGTACTCCGCCGACCCCTCGGCGGTGGCGGGCAGGACCGACGGGTCGAGCATCCCGTGCACCTGCAGCACCCGCTGGGTGACGGGCTGCTTCATCCGGGCGACGAACCTGCGCCCGTCGGAGCGGAACGCCGCCCGCACCAGCCAGCGGTAGTACTCCAGCGCGCAGTGCGGCGCCGGCCACAGCTGCATCGCCGTGCGGTAACGCCTGGCCGCCTCGGGGTCGGGGAACGCCGAGCCGGGGGCGGACCACCGGCGCAGCAGGCGCTCGACGAGCGCGCCGTCGTCGGCGACGAGTTGGCGTTCGGGCAGCAGTGGGGTCTGGAACGACACGACGTGCCCGGCGGAGCGGAGCTGGCTGGCGCCGCGGAACGCCTCCCGGCGCAGCCGGAGTGGGTGCGGCGCACCGACCACCGCCAGCGAGCTGACCTGGCGGGGGTGCAGGGTGGCGGTGGCCCAGGCGACGTAACCGCCCCAGCCGTGCCCGACCAGTACGGCGTCGGAGTGGCCGAGTGAGCGCACCAGCCCGGCCACGTCACCGGCCAGGGTCACCGGGTCGTAACCTCGCGGCGTCTTGTCGCTGCCGCCGTATCCGCGCAGGTCCATGGCGACGGCGCGGTATCCCAGGTCGGCCAGGGCGGGCAGCTGGTGCCGCCACGCCCACCAGAACTCCGGGAAACCGTGCAGGAAGAGGACGAGCGGCCCGTTGCCGCACTCGGCGACGTGGAACCGCGCGCCGTTGGCCGCCACCCAGCGGTGGGTCCACGGCCCGTCGATCTCGACGGCTCCCCCTGCGTGGGCGCTCATGCCCCCACTGTCCCATAGCGGACAGCGCACCGACGCGGAGGTGACCGCTCGGCGCCCGTGGGGGCGTGTCGGCTACCGGCGCGGTGCGTCGAGCTGCGCTTGGCCGCTGGAGTTCTGGTCGTGGTGGCCGAGCTGCTGCATCATCGTCTTGGTCTCGTCGATGGACCGCTTGGTGCGCTCGGGCGGACCGGCCTTCTTCATGTTGCGCTTGCCGATCAGGGCGAGGATGCCGGCGATGATCAGGTAGACGACCCCGACGACGACGAACGCGAGCGCGGGGTGCAGGCCGGCGGCCACCAGGCCGTAGCCCGCGGCGATGGACAGCATCAGGAACGCGACGTATCCGAGGAACGCCGCACCTCCGAACATGCCCGCGCCCTTGCCGGCCGCCGTGGCGCTCTCCTTCAGCTCCACCTTGGCGAGCTCGATCTCGCCACGGAGGAGGGTGGACAGGTCGCGACTGGCGTCCGCGACCAGCTGGCCGAGCGACCGCTCGTCGGACGCCGACGCGCTGGACTGCGATCCGGGCACAGTGTCGTGCTGCGTGGCCATGCGCGCTCCTTGCCTCGTGACAGCTCCTGGCGAGGTTCTCGACCAGGTCGCGACAAGACTATGACTATGTCACCTGACGTGCTCGTCGCCGTAGCCGAAGAAACAGCACGGCGATCGCCGCGGCGACCAGCGAGGCGGTGAGGACGGCCGCCTTCACCCGGGCCGTCTGCGCCGGGTCGGATCCGAATGCAAGGTCGGTGACCAGCAGCGAGACGGTGAACCCGATCCCGGACAGTGCCGCCACGGCGAACAGGTCCCGCCACTCCAGGTCGGGGTTGAGGTCGGCCCGGGTGAAGGTGGCCGTCAGCCAGGCGCCGCCGAAGACGCCGACCGCCTTGCCGACGACCAGGCCGACCATGACGCCGACCGCGGCGGGGTCGCGCACCATCGCGCCGAGTGCCGCCGCGCTGACCGGGACACCGGCCGCGAACAACGCGAACGCGGGTACGGCCAGGCCGGCCGACAGGGGGCGGATCCGGTGTTCGAGGCGTTCGGCGGGGGAGTGTTCCTCGTCCGGGTCGGGCCGTACCCGCGTCAGCAGGCCGAGCGCGACCCCCGCCACCGTCGCGTGCACCCCGCTCTCGTGCACGAACCACCAGACCGTGAGGGCCAGCGGGACGTAGACCCACGGAGTACGGACCCTTCGGTGCTGGAGGTAGGCGTACACACCGAGCAGCACCACTGCCACGGCGAGCGCGAGCAGGTCGAGGTGGTCGGTGAAGAACACCGCGATCACCGCGATCGCGCCCAGGTCGTCCACGACCGCCAGGGTGAGCAGGAACGCGCGCAGCGCCGGTGGCAGCGCCGAGCCGGCGACCGCGAGGACGGCCAGCGCGAACGCGATGTCGGTGGCGGTCGGCACCGCCCACCCGCCGAGGGCGGAACGGTCACCGGAGCCGGCGACCACCGCGACGTACAGCAGCGCGGGCACCACCATCCCGGCCAGCGCGGCGACCACCGGGACCAGGGCGAGGGACAGCCGGCGCAGGGAGCCGGTGACGAGTTCGCGCTTGAGTTCCAGGCCCGCGACGTAGAAGAAGATCGCCAGCAGCCCGTCGGCGGCCCACTGCTCCACCGACAGCGGGCCGATCGCGAACTCGCGTACGTGCTCGTAACCGGCGTGCCACGGGGAGTTGGCCCAGACCAGCGCGATCACCGCGGCGGCGAGCAGGAGGGCGCCGCCCACCGTCTCCTGGCGAAGGACGTCGCCGAGGAAGGAACGCTCGGATCCGGTCTGGTCGGGAAGGACCAGCCGGCGGATGCGTTCGGTGGGGCGCGCCATGGTGGTCTCCGTCCGTCGGCTGGATCGGCGGAGGACCCGCACCTGGGCAGGCTCCGCTGAGGACTGCCGACCAGACTTCCCGGCGCACCGGGTCCCACCCTACGGGACGCTGCGGTCCACCTGGGGGCGGCCGGTCCGCCGCTGGCGGCCCGCCTCGTAGAGGACGACGGTGGCCGCGACCGCGGCGTTCAGTGAGCTGGCCGCGCCGCCGGCCGGTATCCGGGCAACGACGTCACAGGCCTCGCGCCAGGCGGCACTCATGCCGCGGGCCTCGTTGCCGACGACCAGCAGTGTGGGGCCGGTCAGATCCACCTGGTCGACGTCCTCGGTGCCGGCTTCATCGGTGCCGACCACCCGCAGGCGTACGCCGGCCGCGCGCAGGTCAGCGGCCCAGCCGAGCACGTCGCGGGGAGCCGCGGCCCGCACGGTGGGCAGCGCGAACAGCGAGCCCGTGCTCGCCCGCACCGCCTTCGGGTCGTAGACGTCCGCGGCGTGACCGGTGACCAGCACTCCCCGGGCGCCGAACGCGTCGGCGGAGCGGACGAGCGTGCCGATGTTGCCGGGGTTGGCCGGTCGGTCGAAGGCCACCACCAGGCCGTCGGCACCGACGTCGATCCGGTCCGGCCGGTCCTCGGGAATCCGCGCGACGGCGAGGAGTTCGGGCAGGTCGTCGGACTTCTCGCCGAGCTCGCGCAGGAGTTCGGGGTCCACCGCGATGTGCTCCACGTCCGGCTGCTCGGCGCGAACCCGCTCGGTGATCCGCCGGGCCCACTCCGACGTCGCTCCGGAGGCATCGGAGGACCTGCTCGCCGGGCGCAGCAGCGCGCGCAGCGGCCACCCGTGCTCGACCGCCAGGGTGATCGGGCGGACGCCGTGGACGAGGAACTCGCCCTGCTGGTTGCGCTTGGTCCGGTTGTCCAGCAGCGCCTGCCACTGCTGGAACCGCGCGTTGCGGGCGCCGACGTGCAGGTCTCGGTGGGGGCGGCGCGGAGTACTCGACACGGATCCCGATGCTGGCACAGGTCCACCCCGCGGGATGCGGGGCCTCGGGCTCCGTGCGTGGGCGGTATGACCTTCTCGCACCTTATGTCGCACCGTTTGTCCTGGCCTGGTTGGTGTCGGTGACGGCGGTTAGGATTTCCTCACGTCGCCGCGAGGCGGTCGGTGTTCGCGAGCGGCCCACGACAGCTGCCGAGACGACGTCGTTCCCAGCGGCGCCGCGGGTGGACGTGTGCCCTCACCGCCAGAGCTTTCCCGCCGGACCCGAAGGACGAGTGCCCCATGCCAGACCCCGACACCACCTCCTTCCGCGTCGTGCGCCGGGGCTACGAGCCGGCGCAGGTGGACCAGGCGGTACGCAAGCTCGGCGAGGCCCTGGACACCGTTCGCCGGGAGAAGTCCTACCTCGCCGGCCGGGTGCAGGACCTCGAGGCCAAGGCCGCACAGGCCCGGGAGCGGCGCAGCGAGGCGACCTACTCCGACCTCGGCGAGCGGATCGGCCGGATCCTCGCGCTGGCCGAGGAGGAAGCAGCCGAGCAGCGCGCGACGGCGACCACCCACGCCCACGAGCTACGCCAGGAGGCCGAGCAGGCCACCGGTGAGCTGCGCAGGGAGGCCGACCGGTACGCCAACGAGCGGCGCGCCGGGGCCGACCGTGGCGCCGCGGAGCTGCTGAGCGAGGCGAAGGGCCAGGCCGCGGAGATCATCGAGGGCGCCGAGCGGGACGCTGCCGCCCGCCGGGCCGAGGCCGAGGCGATGCTGGAGGACCAGCGGGCCAGGTCCGCGCAGGCCACCGCCGATCTCGAACGCGAGCTCGCGCAGCGTCGCGAGCACGCCGACCAGGACATCGCCGAGCGGCGGTCGGCCGCCGAGCAGCACCTCGCGGCCGTCCTGGAGCGCGCCGAGCAGACCCACACCGAGGCCGACCGTCACCAGGCCGAGGCCACCGCGCAGGCCGAGCGAACTGGTGAGGAGGCGCAGCGCACGGCGCAGACGATCGTGGCCGAGGCGAAGGCGCGTGCGGAGCGGATCCGCGCCGACGCCGACCGCGAGCTGGAGTCCATCACCCAGCGTCGGGACAACGTCCTCGCCCAGATGGCCAACCTCCGGCAGATGCTCGCCACCCTGTCCGGGAACGACGACACCGGAGCCGCGCTGACCGCCGTCGGCGGCCCGGCTCCTTCGGGCGGGGCCGCGGTCCCGCCCGCGCCCGCTGGTCAGGGGACGGATCAGGACGCCGGGAAGGGCGCCGCCCAGCAGGCGGATGCCTCGCCCGCGACCGGGGCCGGGCCCGAGCAGGGTGACCAGAACGCGGGCGGTGACCGGCCGGTGGACGAGTCCGCTCAGAACGGGACCCCCGGCGCGTCCGGCAACGCCGACGACAAGACCCAGCAACTCGCGCCCGTACGCCCCGACGACCAGACCCTGCAACAGCCCCGGGTGCACCAGCGGCGCAGATGACCGAACCGAAAGCAGTTGCGGTGCCCGGTAGGGTCGCCGCGATGGCACACGTTCTCTCCGTCAACGTCGGAGCACCCAAACCCAACCCGCACAAGGACGTCGGGACCACCGGTATCGACAAGCTGCCGGTCACCGAGCCGGTCGACGTGCGTGCACCCGGTCCCAAGCACGGCGGGCAGGGCAGCGGCCTGGTCGGCGACTTCATCGGCGACCGCGAGAACCACGGCGGCGACGATCAGGCGGTGTACGCCTACGCCCGCGAGGATCTCGACCACTGGCAGCGCGTGCTCGGCCGGGAGCTGAGGTCCGGCTCGTTCGGGGAGAACCTCACCACGATCGGCGTCGACGTCAACGGCGCCCGGATCGGGGAGCGGTGGCGGATCGGGTCGACGGTCCTCGAGGTGGCGGTGCCGCGGATCCCGTGCTCGACGTTCGTCGGCTGGCTCGCCGAACGCGGCTGGATCAAGACGTTCACTCGCGGGGCGCTTCCCGGGGCCTACCTCCGGGTGGTCACGCCCGGGCAGGTGCGTACCGGGGACGAGGTGGTCGTCCTCGATCGCCCCGACCACGACGTCACGATCGCGCTGACCTTCCGTGCGCTCACCCTGGAGCCCGACCTGCTGCCGAAGCTGCTGGCCGCGGACGCGTTGCCCGCCGGCGTGCGCGACCGGGTCCGCCGGCGCCAGGGCTACCAACTCGACGACGAGGCCGCTCAGGACTGACGGCAGGCCGGATCGGCCTGTGGCAGCAGGGCGAGGAGTTCGCGCATCTCGGCGTACGACTCGGCGACGCCGGCCGCGTTTCCCAGGCGGTGGCGTTCCAGCCGGGCCCCACCGAGATGCGAGGCCCGGTAGATCAGCCGGCGCAGCCGCGCCTCGTCGGTGTTCGCCAACGGTCCGTACGCCTCCCAGAACGCGTCCCGCTCGGTGCCCGGACGCCGGCCCGCGAGCAGGATCGGCCAGTCGGCCTCCGGGTCGCCCCACGAGGTTCGGTCGCAGTCGAACACCCCGCAGATCGTGGGTTCCGGCGCACCGGGCGCGAGCATCACGTTGACCGTCCACAGGTCACCGTGCAGCAGTCGCGGCTCGGTGATCCGGTTCAGCGCGGCGCGGTGGCGAGCGGCGGACTCGGCGAGCCGGCGTACGTCGGTGGAGTCCAGGCCGAGGCCGTCCAGGTCGGCGGCGAGGTCGGCCAGATGAGCAGTCACCGCCTCGGCCCAGGTGGCGAACACCGGACCGGCGACCGGGCCGAAGCGTTCACCGCGTACGTCATGGATGGTCCGGGTGATCGCGCCCAGGCTCCGGTAGAACGCACCCCAGGCCGTACGGGGATAGGCGCCCAGCCCCTCCGGCGCCGGTACGCCGGCCAGCAGCGACTGGAAGACGTGGTCGCGGCCGACCACCTCGTGGCTGAAGTCTGTCGCCAGCAGCCTCGGCATCAGCGCGGCGATCGGGGCGAGGTGGGGGATGCTCGCGACCTCGTTGCGCAGGAACCCGCGTTCGGTGCGGAACTGCCGGGCGGGCTCCGGCGCGACGCGCAGGATCACCGAGCGGTCCCCGGGCGGGGGCGCGCCGCCGTCGTCGTCATCGACCACGACGGCGCCGGCGGCTGCCAGGTCGAGGTCGACGCGGTAGGTGTTGTTGTACGTGCCGTTGCCGAGTTCGACCGCCGCGCTGACCCGAACGTGCGGACCGAAGGCGCGGCGGGTCATGGCCACGATCTGGTCGGCGGTGACCGGCTGCTGGAACGCCTCCGGCGAGCGTTCGATCGGCTGGAAGTCCACGGGTCTCTTCGATCTCCTGGGGCCGGAGGCGCAGCTGGACTGGCCGGCCTGACGGTGCCGGGTCCAGCTGCTCAGGTGACGTCGAGCACGGCCTTGCCGGCCACCTGCCGGCCGAACAACGCCTCGACGGCCTCGGCCATCTGCTCCCACGAGTCGCGGCGGCCGACCTGGATGTCGAGGCGGCCGCGGGCGGCGAGGCCCGCGAGGTAGCCCAGGTCGCCGGCCAGGTTGCCGCCCATGGTGAACGCTTCCAACCGGCGGTACGTGCCGACCGTGGCGTACGGCGGGAACACCGCCGGCTCTCCGGAGGTGGCACCGATCGACTGCAGTGAGCCACCCTCGCCCAGCAGGCCGAAAGCCTTCACCAGGTGGGGACCGCCGACGTTGTCCACCACCCCGTGCAGCGGGCCGGCCACCGAGTCCAGCCCGACGACCACCTCGGCTGCACCGAGCTCGGCCAGACCGGCGCCGCGCTCGGGCCGGCCGACGCTGGCGATCACGTGGGCGCCGGCCAGCGCGGCGATCTGCACCGCGAACCTGCCCACACCTCCGGACGCGCCGGTCACCAGCACCCGCTCGCCGCCGACGAACCCGAACCGGCGGATCGCCCGCAGTGCCGTCACGCCGGCCACCGGGAGAGCGCTCGCCGTACCAAGGTCCACCTCGTCCGGAACGACGGCGAGCTCGGTGGTGTCCACCGCGCGCAGCCCCGCCCAGGCGCCGGCCGGCCCGAACGTCACCACCCGGGAACCCTCCGCCGGACCGGTCCCGTCGGCCGCGGCGGACACCACGACGCCGGCGGCGTCCCAGCCCGGCACCATGCCCTCGGGCTGGTTGGGCAGACCGGCCAGCTCGCCGTAGTTCAGGGAGAACGCGCGGACCTCGACCAGCGCCTGGTCGGCGGCCGGCCGCGGGTCGGGCGCCTCCGCGAGCCGAAGATGTGCGGGGGCGGAGTGATCGACGACGAGTGCGCGCATGGGTGGTCCTCTCCGAGATGCCGAGTTGCCGAGTTGCCGGCCGACATGACCGGGCCGGAACTTCTCCTTGCCCCAGCAAGGCGCGGCGCGGATGTAATCCCGCGGAGGCGAACGGCAGGAACCACGCGGGCCCGGGGCTCCTGGTGGGGAGCCCCGGGCCCGCGACGAATCCTCGAATCCGGCCCGAGGCCGGTCCGCCGGCTCAGTCGTCGTCGGCCGCGCCGGGCGTGGAGAGGTTGGTCCGGATCAGCTCCATCACCGAGGAGTCGGTGAGGGTGGTGACGTCGCCGAGCTCGCGGTTTTCGGCTACGTCGCGCAGCAGCCGGCGCATGATCTTGCCCGATCGGGTCTTCGGCAGCTCCTCCACCACCAGGATCTGGCGGGGCTTGGCAATCGGCCCGATCTCGGCGGCCACGTGGTTGCGCAGCTCCTTCGCCGCCTGCTCCCCGGACTCGGTCGCGCTGCCGCGAAGGATCACGAACGCCACGACGGCCTGCCCGGTCGTCGGGTCGGTGGCACCCACCACGGCGGCCTCGGCGACATTCGGGTGGGACACCAGCGCCGACTCGATCTCGGTGGTGGACAGCCGGTGCCCGGAGACGTTCATGACGTCGTCGACCCGGCCGAGCAGCCAGATGTCGCCGTCGTCGTCCTTCTTGGCGCCGTCGCCGGCGAAGTAGCGGCCCTCGAACCGCGACCAGTACGTGTCGACGTAGCGCTGGTCGTCGCCCCACAGCGTCCGCAGCATCGCCGGCCACGGCTCGGTGAGAACGAGATAGCCACCGGCGCCGTTGGGCACGGCGTTGCCGGCGTCGTCGACCACCTCGGCGGAGATGCCGGGCAGCGGGGTCATGGCCGCGCCGGGCTTCCCGTCGGCCACACCGGGCAGCGGCGTGATCATGATGCCGCCGGTCTCGGTCTGCCACCAGGTGTCCACGACCGGGGTGCGGCCGCTGCCGATGAACGTGCGGTACCACACGTAGGCCTCGGGGTTGATCGGCTCGCCGACGCTGCCCAGCACGCGCAGCGAGGACAGGTCGAACTCCGCGGGGATGTCCTCGCCCCACTTCATGAACGTCCGGATCGCAGTGGGCGCGCAGTAGAGGATGCTGACGCCGTACTTCGCGATCAGCTCCCACCACCGGCCGCGGTGCGGGGTGTCCGGCGTGCCTTCGTACATCACGCTCGTCACGCCGTTGGCCAGCGGGCCGTAGACGATGTAGGAGTGACCGGTGACCCAGCCGATGTCGGCCGCGGTCCAGTAGACGTCGTCCGGCTTGACGTCGAAGACCGCCCAGTGGGTCCAGGCGACCTGGGTGAGGTAGCCGCCGGTCGTGTGCAGGATGCCCTTGGGCTTGCCGGTCGTGCCGCTGGTGTACATGACGTAGAGCGGCTGCTCGGCGTCGAAGAACTCCGCCGTGTGCTGGTCGCTCTGCTTGTCGACCGCCTCGTGCCACCAAAGATCGCGGCCCTCGGTCCACTCCACGTCCTGGTCGGTCCGCTTCACCACGAGGACGTTGCGGACGTCCGGGCACTCGGTGAGCGCCTGGTCGACCTGCGGCTTCAGCGCACTGGGGGCGCCCCGGCGGTAGCCGCCGTCGGAGGTGATCACGATCCGGGCGTCGCAGTCCTGGATCCGGTCGCGCAGCGCGCTGGCCGAGAAGCCTCCGAACACCACGGTGTGCGGTGCGCCCAGCCGGGCGCAGGCCAGCATCGCGACCACGGTCTCGGGGATCATCGGCATGTAGATCGCGACCCGGTCACCGGCCCGCACGCCCAGCTCGATCAGCGCGTTGGCCGCCCGGGACACCTCGCGCAGCAGGTCGGTGTAGGTGAGGGTGCGGGTGTCGCCCGGCTCGCCCTCCCAGTGGTAGGCGACCTTGTCGCCGTTGCCGGCCTCGACGTGGCGGTCCAGACAGTTGTACGCGGCGTTGATCCGGCCGCCGACGAACCACTTCGCGAACGGCGCCTTGCTCCAGTCGAGCGCCTCGTCCCACTCGCGGTCCCAGTGCAACCGGCGGGCCTGCTCCTCCCAGAAGGCGATCCGGTCGGCGTCGGCCTCGGCGTAGGTCTCCTTGGTGACGTTGGCGGCGGCGGCGAGCTCCGCGGGCGGCGGGAACCGGCGGTCTTCCCGCAGGAGGTTCGACAGTGCTTCGCTCACGGACAACCCCTTCTTCGGTCTGCTGGCTGGGTGACTAGACCCTAGCCCTCCGGTCCGACATCGCGGGAGCGTGCCCGGTCCGCGGCCGGTGGCCTGGACCGGCCGTCGGCGGACCGGCGTACCGGAGACCACCGGAGGAGCCGTCCGGGCGGGCGCGCAGCGTGACGATCGGGTCTGGGACGGGATGAGGGATGCGCCGCTCAGCGTCCGGACGCGACCTCCGCCCCGGCGCCGGTGAGCGCGCGGACCTGCAGCTCGTCGAAGCGGCGTTCGGAGTCCTTGTCCCGGCTCAGCACGGTGCCGGCCCAGCCGAGCAGGAAGCCGAGCGGGATCGACACGATGCCGGGGTTCTCCAGCGGGAACCACGAGAAGTCGACGCCCAGCGGGAAGAGCGAGGCGCTCGTACCGTCGGGGGCCACCTTGCCCGAGACCACCGGGGAGAAGAAGACGAGCAGGACGGCGCTGCCCAGCCCGCCGTAGATGCTCCAGACCGCGCCCCGGGTGTTGAACCGTCGCCAGAACAGGTTGTAGACGATCGCCGGCAGGTTGGCCGAGGCGGCCACCGCGAACGCCAGTGCCACCAGGAACGCGACGTTGAGCCGCTGCGCCGGGATCGCCAGTGCGATCGCCACCGCGCCGATCAGGAACGCGGCCATCCGGGCGACCCGCACCTCCTGGCGTTCGGACGCCTGGCCGCGTCGTAACACGTGCGCGTAGATGTCGTGGGCGAACGACGACGCCGAGGTGAGCGTCAGGCCGGCCACCACCGCGAGGATGGTGGCGAACGCCACCGCGGCGATCAACGCCAGCAGGACCGCGCCGCCGGTGGTGCCCGCACCTCCGCCGGCGGCCTGGGCCAGCAGCGGGGCGGCGACGTTGCCCGCGGTCGCGGCCACCTGGGACTCCGGGCCGGTGTCGAGCATGGCCGCCGCCCCGAAGCCGAGCACCAGCGTCATCAGGTAGAAGGTGCCGATGATGCCGATCGCCCACTGCACCGACGACCGGGCCGCGCGCGACGTCGGCACGGTGTAGAAGCGGATCAGGATGTGCGGCAGGCCGGCGGTGCCGAGGACGAGGGCAAGGCCGAGGGACAGGAAGTCGATCTTGGACGTGAGCGTCTTGCCGTACTTCAGTCCCGGCTCGATGAACGCCTGCCCCTTGCCGCTGCGGTCCGCCGCGGTGCCGAGCAGGTCGGAGAGGTTGAAGTGGAACTTCCACAACACGATGCCGGTGACCAGCAGGGTGCCGCCCATCAGCAGGACGGCCTTGACGATCTGCACCCAGGTGGTGCCCTTCATCCCGCCGACCGTGACGTAGAAGATCATCAACACGCCGACGAGGGCGATCGTGATGTTCTTGGCGGTGTCGCTGCTGATGCCGAGCAGCAGCGCGACCAGCGAGCCCGCCCCGACCATCTGGGCAAGCAGGTAGAAGATCGAGACGCCGAGCGTGGACACCGCGGCGGCGGTGCGTACGGGGCGCTGGCGCATGCGGTAGGCGAGCTGGTCGGCCAGGGTGAAGCGACCGGAGTTGCGCAGCAGCTCCGCCACCAGCATCAGCGCGACCAGCCAGGCCACCAGGAACCCGATGGAGTACAGGAAACCGTCGTATCCCGACAGCGCGATCGCGCCGGAGATGCCGAGGAACGACGCGGCCGACATGTAGTCGCCGGAGATCGCCATGCCGTTCTGGAAGCCGGAGAACGACCGGCCGGCCGCGTAGTAGTCGGCGGCGGTGCGGTTCTGCCGGCTGGCCACCAGTGTGACGTACAACGTGACCGCCACCACGGCGAGGAACAACACGATGGTGAGGGTGCGGTGGTCCGAACCCTGGGCCGGCGCCGCGATCAGGAGGGTGCTCATCGGGTGGCCCCCTGCTGGGAACGGGCGTTCTCGAACCGGTCGTTGAGCTCGCCGGCCACCGGGTCGAGGTGGCGGCGCGCGTGCCGGCTGTAGAGGAACGCGATCACGAACGTGGACAGGAACTGCAACAGCCCCCACACCAGCGCGACGTTGACGTTGCCGGCCACCTTGGTGCTCATCAGGCCGGGCGCCCAGTTGGCGCACACGACGTAGAGGAGGTACCACGCCAGGAAGGCGATGGTCCACGGGAACGCGAACCCGTGGTGCCGCCTGCGCAGCCGGCCGAACTCCTCGCTGCGCGCGATCGCCGTGTATTCGCGGTGGTCCGCGACGGTCGGTCCGGAACCCGGGCCGGGTCTCGGCTCGGGTCTCGCGTCGGGTCCGGCCACGTTGCCACCTCCGCTGTGTGCGGCGCCGTGCACCGACGGGCAGCCGCGTCCGACGTGTGACGGTGCCTCACCGGAACATGTCGGTGCCGCACCGTGACTTCGTTGGAGGCCAACCGTAGAGGTGCAGGCGGCGCATCGGAAGGGTTTTCGTCAAGTGGCGCTCAGGAAACGGCAAACCCGTCTCTCGAGTCGGGCCCGGTCGAAGTCGGCTGGTCGACGTCGGCCGGTGAAGTCGGTCAGTCGAAGTCGGTGGGCAGGCTCGGGTCGCGGTGATGGGCGAGCAGGAGCGCGAGCTGGTCCGCGGTGCACCGTGGGGTGGACAGCTCGGGCAGGTCGTCGAGGGCGAAGAAGCCGACGTCGGCGGTCTCGCCGTCCAGGCCCGCTCGCGGCGGTGCGTCGTCCAGCCGGTCGACGAGGAAGAACAGCTTGTACGTGTGCCAGGGACTGCCGGCGTGGCCGTTACGGAGCGAGCCGTCGTGCACCGCCGCCAGCCGGCGCGCACGGACGCGAAGACCGGCCTCCTCGGCGAACTCGCGTTCGGCGGCGTCCGACGGAGAGTCCAGCGCGTCCGCCCAGCCGCCGGGAAGCGTCCAGAGCCGGTCGCGCGCCTCCTGGACCAGCAGCACCCGGTCGTCGTGGAAGAGTGCGCCGCGTACATCGACCTTCGGGGTGGCGTGCCCGGCCTCCGCGCTCAGCGCCGCCCGGAACTCCGCGGCGTCGGGCGTACCGATCAACCCCATCAGCTCGGCCGACATCGACCGCAGCCGTTCGTAGCGGGCGATGTCGTAGCGGTCGGAGCTGTACGTCAGGCCGTTCTGTGCCATCGCGGCCAGCTCGACCGCCCAGCGGTGCAGGACCCGGCCGGGCTCCTCCGCCGCCGGCCCGGTCGGCTCGGTCGGCTCGGTCCCCCCGTCATGGCCCCCGCTGCTGCTCATCGAGCCAGTCTCGCACCCGGGACCGTCACCATTTGCGCACACCGGTGCGGTAGCAGATCGTCGTGTACGGCAGCAGCAGGCCGTCGGGCTGGCGGACGGTGGCGTCGAAGAGCTGCCCGACGCTGAACAGCAGGTCCTCACGGTCGGCGGGGGACATCGTCGAGACGTACGACCTGGACGCGACCAACCGGACCAGCCCCCGCCGGTCCAGCCGCTGCCACATCCGGAAGGTGGCGCGCTTCGGCGGGGTGAACAGCCTGCTCCACTCCAGCTTCTCGATCAGATCCTCCGCGTGCCCGGTCCGGTGCCGGTCGCTGCCGAGCAGGTCGGACAGCTGCCGTACCCAGGGAACCGACTCGTCGCGGTAGTTCCACACCAGTCCGAACATCCCGCCCGGCCGCAGCACGCGGGCGATCTCGGCCAGCGAGCGTTCGGTGTCGAACCAGTGGAACGCCTGGGCGGCGAGGACCGCGTCCGTACTGCTGTCGGCGAGGGGAATGCGCTCGGCGACCCCCCGGACCGCGAGGGCTTCGGGAACCGCGCGGACCAGCCGGTCCAGCATCGGCTGGGCGGGCTCGACCGCGATGACCTCGTGGCCGGCGGCGACCACCGACCTGGTGAACTTGCCGGTGCCCGCGGCGAGTTCGACGACGGTCGCGGGCCAGCCGGCGCGGCTGCGGGGGCTGTCGTCGAGGCCGGCCAGCAGCCAGTCGGCGGCGGCCTGGGGATAGTCGGGACGACTGCGTTCGTAGTCCGCCGCGGTGGACCCGAATGAGCGGCTCAGCGACCGTCGTACCGACTCTTCCATGGTGCGGCGATCGTACGCGAGAGCCCGCCGCCGGGGCGGTTTCGGGTCGCCCGGCCCCGAGGTGGGTTCCGGGGCCGGTCCTGAGGTCGGTTCCGAGGTCGGAACCGAGGTCCGCCCGCGGGTCCGCGCAGGGCCTGCTCAGCGGCCGGGCGCGGTGGTGCGGCAGGTGGCGTCGACCAGGCGGACCAGGGCGACGGTCAGCGCCCGTGGACCGTCGGTGAGGGTGCCCGAGACGTGCGCGGCCGGCCGGGTGGTGGCGGTGAGCACCAGGTCGGCGTCGGCGAACCGCCCGGCCCTGGCGCAGTCTCGTACGGTGATGTCAACGACGACTTGACGGTCGGTGTCGGAGTGCAGGCTGAGCGGCAGGCCGTGCGCGGTGACTGCGAACGCGCTTGCGGAGGACGTGCCCAGTGAGGTGAGGCGGACGTCCGGCGCGGACAGGCCGGAGCCGACCAGTCCGGTCAGCCGCAGGGTGGGCGTCCGGCCGGGCGGGCCGACCCGGGTCGCGTGCTCGCCCGACCACCACAACGTGAGCGAGGTGGGCCGCCGGCCGCACAGTTCGGCACCGGTCTCCAGCCCGCTGGTGTCGACCGCGCCGGTGACCGTCGTCCGGCTCCCGAACGGGCTCCTCGCGACGGCGGTGTAGCGCGGTGCGGGCGTCGACGCCGGTTCCCGGGTCGAGGTGGTCGGTGCGGGCTCCGGGCCCGACGACGGGCAGGCCAGCCCGAGGCGGAGGACGTACGCGAGGTAGCCGGCCGGCCGGATGACCGTGTCGCCCGAGGGCTGCTCCGGCGGCGGGCACTGCCGGCTCGTCCGCAGCCGCGGCAGCCGCACGTCGACGCGTTCGATGGTGAGCGGGTGGTCGCCGAGGTTGTGCAGGACGACCAGGACCGACACGCAGGCGCGGTCGTCGGGCTCGTCCGCACCGGAGCTTGCCTGGGCGAACAGCCGGACCGGCTCGGTGTGGGCGATGCCGCCTGGTTGGCGTACCCACCAGATGGTCGCCGCGGCGCCACCGACCAGGCCGGCGAGCAGGACCGCCACCAGGGGAACGAACCGACGGCGCCGGAACCGGCGGCCGCCACCGTGGCGAGGACCGCCGGCGGTCGCCTCCTCGACGCGTCCGTCGTGGAGAACCTCGAACGAGGGCTCACGGAACGCCGCCATGGCGCGACGATACGGCGCGCAAGCAGAGGATTGTCGTGCTTGGGAGACCTTTTCGTCGTACGCAATGCCGTCGACCGCGATCCCAGGCGGGAAAACAGCGAACCCGGCCGCAACGGAGTTTCCGGTCGTCGCGGAATCGTTCCGCGCGCGTGCCGACTCGGATGCGCCAGAAGGCGCGGAAGGCGCACGTCGGCCGGGTTACCAAGCGCGCACCTTGGTGTCGATTCGGTCCCGGGAATCCAGGAGGCGAAGCAACCGCCCTCGAAGACGGGCTGGTCGTCGCGTGGGTACCCGGCCGGCGTGCACGTCTCGTGCAATCAGAAGCGACACCGGAGTGTTTCTTCTGGTCCCACGGGACGTACTGCCTTTCTACGACCTTCGTCCCGCGAAGGAAAGGGCCCGGCCAAGATCTTTACTTTCCGCGCGAAGATCGACCCGGGCGCGTACGTCGAGGATCCGGCCGCTGCGGACGGCCCACACCACCGCCATCGCCGCGCCGGCACACACCGCGACGGCCAGCGCCGGCCGGCGGCCGGCCGTGCGCGAACCGGTCCGGTCCACCGCGGTCGGCCGGGCGAACCGCAGGATCGGCCAGCCGTTCTCGGCGGCGATGCGGCGCAGTGCGCGGTCGGGATTGACGGCGTACGGGTGGCCTACCACCCGCAGCAGGGGAAGGTCGGTGATCGAGTCGGAGTACGCGTAGCACTCGGCCAGGTCGTAGCCACGCCCGGCGGCCAGTTCGCGTACGGCGGTCGCCTTGTTCTCTCCGTACGAATAGAAGTCGATCACTCCGGTGTACTTCCCGTCCTCGACGCTCATCCGCGTGGCGATCACCCGGTCGGCGCCCAGCAGCTCGCCGATCGGCTCGACGACCTCCTGCCCGGACGAGGAGACGATGACCACCTCGTGCCCGGCGGCCCGGTGGTCGGCTATCAGCGCGACGGCCTCGGCGAACACCAACGGGTCGACGACGTGGTGCAGCGCCTCGGCAACGATGTCCTTCACGCCCTGCACGTCCCACCCGGTGACGATGGCCGACAGGTAGGCCCGCATCTTCTCCATCTGCTCGTGGTCGGCGCCACCGAGCAGATAGACGAACTGCGCGTACGCCGACCGCACCACGGCCCGCCGGTTGATCAGACCGCCGTTGTAGAACGGGCGACTGAAGGCGAGCGTGCTCGACCTGGCCAGAATCGTCTTGTCCAGGTCGAAGAACGCCGCGACGCGGTCGCCGGAGCCGGTCCGTTGCGGGTCTTCGTCGGGCATCGTCGGCAGGTCCTCGTCCGTCGTCGGTCGGGCTGTCGGTCGGGCTGTCGTTCGGGTTGGCTGGGTGGGCTGGTTGGTCTGAGCGGGCTGGTGGCGCGGCCATCGGTCGGCCATCCTCAACCCTAGGTCCGCATCGGTGAGCCAGGAATGGTCGGTGCGCAACGGTTCGCGGTCGAGCGGTGGACTTTTCGGTAACGGCTTCGACGATCAGCGATCAGCGATCGGTGTTCGGCGCCAGAATGGGCGCGATTGCGCCCCACAGCGGGTGATGTCCGGGATCGCGTCGTTCGACGGGGATCATCGTGGGCGGCCTCGGCCTTTTACCCACGAGGGATTGGCGCGGCGGACACCCGTGAGACAAACTGAGTGTGAGCCCTCGTCCGAAGTTTGAGACGGCTTCGGTAAGGGAAGCAAAATCTCAGCGGCCGACCCCCTCGCCGCTGGTGCCGGCCCAGCTCGCCGAGCGCGCTGAGGCCAGGCGACAGCCCCCGCTCTCCCCCCCGGCGGGGGCTGTCGCCTGTGTAGCTCGTGTGTCGTCTGCTCTAGTGCCCGGCGTACACCCTGGCGAACCCTCCGACTTTCCGGATTCGCACCTGCCGTTTCCCGGTTGTTTTCCACACCGACGTGATCGGCGGTCCCGTCCACAGGCCCGGTTCGGGTCCGCTCGCCGCTGGTGGCGGCGAGGCATCGTGAGTGCCTTCCGACCCCTCTTCGCCCTTCTGTGGCTGGTTCGAAAGGTTCTTCATGTCTGGACTCGTGCCCGGGTCGCGACCGGTCGTCGCGACGGCCGACGAACTCCTCCTCGACGATCTCGTCCGACTCGGTACGGCAGCCGGCGCCGGGCTGGAGGTGGCGGCCGATGCCGGGATGGCACGCCGGCTGTGGCCGGCCGCACCCCTCGTTCTGGTCGGCGCCGACCTGGTGGCGGATCTCGTCCGGGTGAGCCCGCCACGACGTCCGGACGTCATCGTGGTCGGTCACACGCTGGACAGCCGCGGGCTGTGGCAGGGCGCGGTCGAGCTCGGCGCCGAACACGTCCTCCAGCTCCCCGACGCGGAGCAGTGGATCGTTCATCGGCTGGCCGACGCCGCCGAAGGTGCGGGGCGGACCGCGGTCACGATCGGCGTCGTGGGCGGACGCGGCGGAGCGGGAGCCTCGACGCTCGCCGCCGCCCTGGCGGTGACCGCGGCAGGTCGTGGCGTGCGAAGTCTCCTGGTCGACGGCGACCCGCTCGGTGGCGGCATCGAGCTGATCCTCGGCGGCGAGGACTGCGCGGGCATGCGCTGGCCGGAGCTGGTGGCGACCGAGGGGAGGGTGAGCGCGGGCGCCCTGCGGTCGGCGCTGCCCCGCGTCGACGACCTGGTGGTGCTCTCCTGGGACCGCGGCGACCTGCTCACCATCCCGCGCGCGGCGATGCGGTCGGTGCTCAACGCGGCCGGTCGCGGGGGCGACCTCGTGGTGGTCGACCTGCCCCGGCACGTCGACGAGGCCACCGAGGCGGCACTGGCACAGTGCACGCTCGCGCTGCTGGTCGTCCCGGCCGAGGTGCGTGCCGTCGCGGCCGCCGCGCGGGTGCGCTCGGCCGTGGCCGCGCTGGTCTCCGACCTCCGGTTGGTGGTCCGCGGGCCGTCACCGGCGGGGCTGGACGGTGAGGTGGTGGCCGCGGCGCTGGAGCTTCCACTGGTCGGTGAGCTCGCGCCCGAGCCCCGGCTGGACGTGATGCTCGAACACGGAGAGCCGCCAGGTCGCCGCGGCAAGGGTCCGCTCGCGACGTTGTGCCGGCGGCTGCTGGCCGACCTGGGCATCGGCTCGGCCCGGCCGTCGGCACGGTCGGCGCAGCCCGCGAAGCCAGGGCAGGCGGAGTGGGGAGCGAGGCCGCCCACGGAGGTCGACGCGGGGCCCGCCCGCCGGGCGCGACAGGACCGCCGGGCCCGCCGGAACGGATCGGCCGCATGACCGGGACCGCGACCGCCGCGACGGTCGACCAAGGCCTGCTCGACCGTGTTCGTCAGGTGCTGGCCCAGCAGGCCGCCGACCCGACACCGGCCCGGGTGGCCGCAGCCCTCGGGGCGGACGGCCGGATCCTCGGTGACGCGGCCGTCCTGCGCATCGTGGAGACGCTGCGTCGCGAGCTCTCCGGTGCCGGTCCGCTCGAGACGCTCCTCGCCGATCCCGCCGTGACCGACGTCCTGGTCCAGGGGCCGCGCCAGGTGTGGGTCGATCGCGGCGCCGGCCTCGAGGTCACCGACGTCGCCTTCGACGACGAGGCCGCCGTACGCCGGCTCGCCCAGCGCCTGGCCGCCGGCGCCGGGAGGCGGCTCGACGACGCGACCCCGTTCGTCGACGCCCGGCTGGCCGACGGCACGCGTTTCCACGCCGTGCTGGCGCCGGTGTCGACGCGGGGCACCTGCATCTCGTTGCGGGTGCCGCGCCGCCGGGTGTTCACCGTCGAGGAGCTGGTGGCCGAAGGCTCGGTGCCGGACGAAGGCGCGCATCTGCTCAGCCGGCTTGTCAAGGCCAGGTTGGCGTTCCTCGTGTCCGGCGGCACCGGCGTGGGAAAGACCACGCTGCTGGCCGCGCTGCTGTCGCTGGTCCCGGCGTCCGACCGGCTGGTTCTGGTGGAGGACTCGGGGGAGCTCGCGCCCGATCACCCGAACGTCGTCGCCCTGGAGGCCCGCCCGGCCAACCTCGAGGGCGCGGGAGAGATCACCGTTCGTACGTTGGTACGCCAGGCCCTGCGGATGCGGCCCGACCGGCTGGTCGTCGGCGAGGTCAGGGGAGCCGAGGTCGTCGACCTGCTGGCGGCTCTCAACACCGGCCATGAGGGCGGCTGCGGCACCCTGCACGCCAACTCGGCCGCGGAGGTGCCCGCGCGGATCGAGGCCCTCGGTGTCGCCGCCGGGCTGGGTCGGGCCGCCGTGCACAGCCAGTTGGCCGCGGCGGTCGACGTGGACGTGCACCTGGTTCGCGGCCGCGACGGCCGTCGTCGGGTGGGCGAGGTCTGCGTGTTCGAACGCCGGCCCACCGGCCTGGTGGTGGCGGTGTCCGCCGTGATTTTCGACGCCGACGGCGAGGTGCGGGTCGGTGCGGGCCTGCCCAAGCTGCGCCGGCTGCTGACCAGGCGGGACGTCGGCGACCGTGGTGGTGCCCGATGAGCACCGGCGAAGTGGTCGCGGCCTGCCTGGTCGGTCTCGCCGTCGCGGCGTGCATCCCCGCTCCGCCGAGCACTCTGCTGCGTCGGCTTCGTGTAGGCGTGCCCATGACCGTGCCTCCTGCCGGCGACGGGCAGCCGGGAATCGGTGGCACCGGTTCATCTCCGAGCGCTCGGTGGACCCCCGCTCTGCATGCTCGCCTGCCCCTGCCCCGGGCGCTCGGTCACCGACTCGGCGCCGTGTGGTCCCGGCGGAAGGACGTGCGCCGGCGGTGGGCGGCCCTTTGGGAGGCGACCGAGACCATCGCCGCGGAACTCCGCGCCGGCCGCAGTGCCGACCAGGCGCTCGCTGCCGCGGCAACCGTGCTCCCCGACCTCGCACCGGCGGCTGCCGTGAGCAGGATGGGCGGTGACGTGCCCGCGGCCCTTCGTGCGGTGCGTACGCCGGGCTCGGAGGCGCTGCGGCGGCTGGCCGTCGCGTGGTCGGTCGCCGGGAGCACCGGCGCCGGCCTGGCCGTGGTGCTGGAGCGGATCGCCCACGGCATCCGGGCCGAGGAACGTCTTCGGGAGGAGGTCGCCGCAACCTTGGCCGCTCCTCGGGCCACCGCCCGGATGCTCGCCGTGATGCCGCTGCTGGGTCTGGCTCTCGGTGCGGGAGTCGGCGCCGACCCGCTGACGTTCCTCCTCCGAACTCCCTACGGCCTGGGCTGCCTGTTGCTGGGCACGCTCCTCGCCGCGGCCGGCGTGTGGTGGGTCGAACGCCTGGCGACCCGCGCGGAGGGACGGTCGTGAGCTTCCTGTCCGCCGCGCTGGTCGGCATGGCGATTGCGATGTGGGCGGGTCCGTCCACCGCTCACCGGCGGCTGGACCGCGTTCGTCCCCGGCTTCCGGTGTCCCCCGCTCGTCCGCCGGTGCGAAGGGACGAGCGGCGAAACCGGTTGCTCGCCGCCGCTCTCGCGGGCTGCGCGGTCGCGGTGGTCGTGGGAGGTCCTATCGGGCTCGCCCTCGGCGCGGGCGTGGCGTTCGCGGTGCCTTGGGTGCTGGGCCGGTTGGAGCCCCGGGCGGTGCGCCGCCGCCGCGAACAACTCACCGCCGACCTGCCCTTCGTCGCCGACCTGCTGGCGGGGTGCCTGCGTGCCGGTAGTCCGCCGCAGCGGGCGATCGAGGCCATCGCGGCGGAGCTCGAAGGACCGACGGGAAGCGAACTCGCACAGGTGGCCACGGCGTTCCGGCTCGGCGCGGACCCCCGAACGGCATGGTCGGGCTTCCTCGCCGAGGACGGGCTGGCGTCGTTCGGAAGGGCGATGGTGCGGGTCTGGGACTCCGGCGCACCACTGGCGAGCACCCTCGACCGGCTGGCCGACGACGCCCGGGCCGCGCTCCGGGCACGCAACGACCAGCGCGCCAGAACGGTCGGGGTGCGTGCGGCCGCGCCACTCGGATTGTGCTTCCTTCCCGCCTTCGTCCTGGTGGGAATCGTGCCGCTGGTCGCAGGTGCGGTGGACGTCTTCCTGCGTTGACCTTCGGCTCTCACCGGATCGTGAACTCCTTGCTGCGTTGCCTCTTCGCTCTTGCCGAGCGCAGGTCCGTGCCGTCACCGCGGGAGAGGCGCGTACTCGATCCTGGTCGTTCCGAGTGTCACGAACCATGTCAACCCATGCTTGCGCAGAGGTCGGCGTGCGGCCGGACCATCCCCGCCGCGAACCTGTCGCCTGTTCGGTGCAGCTGAATCCCTGTACTGGTTGGAGATTCGTCCACAGGGAATCGGTCGGCCGAGTTGTCCTCAGGACCGGATGAGAAGACGCCGCGACCGGCGCCGTTCCCGCATTGTCGTTACATCGCCCCGGACATCGGGGTGCCGGACCGGCCGGTCGCCGGATCTCCTGGAGGTACGTATGCGCAAGGTGCGCCAGCTCGCTCGCCCGGACGAGCGGGGCATGACCACGGCGGAGTACGCCGTGGGCACCGTGGCCGCGGCCAGCTTCGCCGGCCTGCTGATCAAGCTGCTGACGAGTTCGGAGGTGCAGCAGCTGTTGCTGAAGCTGGTCAAGGCCGCGCTGAGCCTGGCGGGCTGATCGTGGTGGCCGGCCCGCCTGTCGAGGCCGGGCGGGCCGGCCACCCGGAAGTGGGAGGCAAAGAGCGGCGGCGTGGCGGCGTGGCGGTGTGGCGGTGTGGCGGCACGTGGTGGCGCGAGCGAAGGCGAGTGGAGGCGAGTGGATGAGGCGTGTAGCGAGCGCAGCGGATGTGAAAGCGGACGTGCGGATGGAAGGCGAGCGGAGGAGACGTGAATGCGACCGGAGTGGATGTGAAGGCAGACGCGAAGGTGGACGAGCAACGACGCGGTCAGGCGGGCATGGTGACGGCCGAGACCGCGGTGGCGCTGAGCGCGCTGGTCGCGGTGACGCTGGGAATGACGTGGGTGGTCGCGGTGGTCGGAATCCAGGCTCGGTGTGTCGATGCCGCTCGCGACACCGCCCGCGCAGTGGCGCGGGGCGAGTCCGTGGGTGCGGGCGAGGAGGAGGGACGGCGCAGCGCACCCGAGGGCGCACGGATCACGGTGCGCCGCGGCGGCGGGGTGGCGAGCGTCGAGGTGGCCGCTGACGCCAGGCCGTCCTGGCCGGTGCTGTCCCGGCTGCCGGCGATCACCGTGGGCGGGCACGCGGTCGTCGCGCTCGAGCCGGGTGTCTCCTGACATGGCGGACACGAATGACCTGGCACCCGACCTGGCACCCGACCTGGAACCGGCCCCGGCGCCGGTCATGGCGCAGGACCTGGCACGAGCCATGGCGGCGGCGGACCCGTCGAGGATGAAAGGGTGCCGTCACCGGCGGGAACGCGGCAGCGGCAGTGTCTGGACGCTGGCGGCGGCCGCGATCGTGGTCATGGCGGCGGTGGTGTCGACGACGATGGTCGCCGTCGTGGGCGCGGGCCGCCGGGCCGACACCGCGGCAGACCTGGCGGCGTTGTCCGCCGCGGCGGTTCGCCCGGACCAGCTCGGCTCCGCCTGTGTCGTGGCCGACCGGATCGTGGTGGCACACCAGGCACGGCTGGTCGCCTGTGCCGTGGAAGGGAACGAGGTGGCCGTCACCGTGGAGGCGTACCCGGCCGCGCCGGGAGGCGAGCTGTTCGCCGTGCGGGCCCGCGCACGTGCCGGCCCGACCATCCAGCCGCCCTGAGCAAGGTCACCTGAGCAAGGTCACCTGGGCACGGTCAGGTGGTCACGGCATGGGGTCCTGGCGGACGCCGTGGCGGGGCTCGTGGGCCGGCGAGGCGGCCCGGTTGGTGTAGCCGCCCGGGCCGGTGTGGCGTCCGGTGTCCTCGGGTCCGCCGGCGTTGCCCGGCCTGCCGGCCTCACCGGGCGGGTAGTCGCGGGTGTCGTGCTCGGTCGGTCCGCCGGCGGCGCCGGCGGTGCCGGACTCGCCGCGCCCCGGGGACGTCCCGCTGCCGGCGGACTGCTGTGGCGCGTTGGGTCCGCCCGCGGCCCGGCTCGTGCCACCCGCCTCCGATCCGAGTTCGCCGCCGGCCGCGGAGCCGCCACCGGCCACCGCACCGGTGCCGTCCGCCGGCCGCTGGCGCAGCTCCTTCAGCTCCCGCTGACGGGTGCGCCACCGCTTGGTGCCGACCACCAGGCACCAGGCCCCGAACGCGGCCGCGATGGTGACACCGACCCCGATGAAGAAGAACGTGGAGGTGGAGCTCTCGATCCTCAGTGGCCCGAGCTCGACAGCGGCCGGTTGCCCGCCGCCCACCGCGACTCCGACCGCGGCGGCGATCAGCACCAGCACCAGAATTACTCCGACGACGATCATGTGCCGTCATCTCCTTCGACAGGCCGGGCCTCGGGGGGCGCCCCGTTGAGCAGAACATCCAGCAGCCGAACAGCACCGGACTTGTCGAGCGGGTTGTTGCCGTTTCCGCACTTCGGGGAGTGTACGCATGATGGGCAGCCGTCGGCACAATGACAAGCCGCGATCGCGTCGCGTGTCGCCCCGAGCCACCTGGCGGCGGCGGTGAAGCCCCGCTCGGCGAACCCCGCGCCGCCCGGGTGGCCGTCGTAGACGAACACCGTCATCCGGCCGGTGTCCGGATGCAGCGCGGTGGAGACGCCGCCGACGTCCCACCGGTCGCAGGTGGCGAACAACGGCAGCAGGCCGATGGCCGCGTGCTCGGCGGCGTGCGCGGCGCCCCCGACGTCCGCGCGACCCAGCCCGGCCTCCACGAGCTGGTCCTCCGACACCGTCCACCACACGGCCCTGGTCTGCAGCGTGCGGGGAGGAAGGGTCAGCGGCACCTCGCCGAGGACCTCCCCGCTGACCAGTCGCCTGCGCAGGTAGGCCACGACGCGGTTCTCCACCTTCACCGAGCCGAAGTCGAGAGTCGCCTCGCCCCACCGGTCGCCGCGTTCGCTTTCCAGCACCTCGATGTCGGTGATCTCCCGGGCGGTCGTCGAGTAGTCCGGCTCGGCGCGCTCGACCAGGGCGACGGCTGCTTCGAGGTCGAGGTGGTCCACCACGTACGTCGCGCCCTGATGGAGGTAGACCGCGCCGTCGTGCACCGACGTGTGCGCCGCACCCGCGTCCACGGTGCCGAGCAGCCGCCCGGTCGTCCCCTCGACGACGCGCACGAGCTGCCCGTCCACCGAACGGATGTCGGCCAGGTCGCTGGCGCGGCCGCGGCGGGTCCAGAACCACCCGTGCGGGCGGCGACGCACCATGCCCTCCGCCTCCAGGGCCTGCAGCGCGGCGGGCGCGGAAGGCCCGAAGCGGTCGATGTCGGCGTCGGTGATCGGGAGTTCGGCGGCGGCCGCCGCGACATGTGGTTTGACGACGTACGGATTGTCGGGGTCCAGCACCGTCGCCTCGACCGGCGGGCCGAACACCGCGTCCGGGTGCTGGACGAGGTAGGTGTCCAGCGGGTCGTCCCGGGCGACGAAGACCGCGAGCGCGCCCTGTCCGTCGCGGCCGGCGCGTCCCGCCTGCTGCCACAGCGAGGCGCGGGTGCCCGGGTAACCGGCGACCAGTACCGCATCCAGCCCGGCGATGTCCACGCCGAGCTCGAGCGCGTTGGTCGCCGCGACGCCGAGCAGCCTGCGGTTCTGCAGGGCGCGTTCGAGGGCGCGGCGCTCCTCCGGCAGGTAGCCCGCGCGGTACGCCGCGACCCGGGAGGGAAGCTCGGCGGCGACCTCGGCGAGGTGCTCGCGGGCCTGCACCGCCACCACCTCCGCGCCGCGCCGCGACCGGATGAAGGCCACCGTTCGTACGCCGTCGGCCACCAGGTCGGCGAGCAGGTCGGCCGTCTCCGCGGTCGCGCTGCGGCGGACCGGCGCTCCTCCCTCTCCGGTGAGCCGGGTGAACGGCGGCTCCCACAGCGCGAACGCCAGCCCGCCGTGCGGTGAGGCGTCCTCGGCCACCGCGCGTACCGGAACACCGGTCAGCCGGGCGGCCGAACCCGCCGGTTCGGACACGGTCGCCGAGGCCAGCACGAACGTGGGGTCGGCGCCGTAGTGCGCCACGATCCGGCGCAGCCGGCGCAGCACCTGCGCGACGTGCGAGCCGAACACGCCGCGGTAGTGGTGGCACTCGTCGACGACGACGTACCGCAGCGACCCGAGGAACCTCGCCCACCGGGCGTGGGCGGGCAGGATCGACCGGTGCAGCATGTCGGGGTTGGTCAGGATGTACGCCGCGTGGTCGCGGGCCCAGTCGCGTTCGGCCCACCCGCTGTCGCCGTCGCAGGTGGTCGCGAGCGAGTCCTCCCCGGCCAGCTCGCCCACCGCGCGGAACTGGTCGGCGGCCAGCGCCTTGGTGGGGGAGAGGTACAACGCGGTGCCGGTGCGGCGGCGGGTGGTCTCCCCGTCCGGGCCGGCGAGGATCTCGCTGAGCACCGGCAGCAGGTAGCCGAGCGACTTTCCGGACGCGGTCCCGGTGGCCAGGACGACGTGCTCACCGTCGCGGGCGAGCTGCGCGGCGAGCGCCTGGTGCGTCCAGGGACGCTGGATGCCGTTGGCGGAGAGCCGGTCGAGGACCTGACGCGGCACCCAGGAAGGCCACTCGGCCGTACGTCCCTGCCGGGCAGGCACGTGCTCGACGTGCGTCACGCGGTCGGCGCGGCCGGACCCGAGCGTGAGCCGGTCCAGCAGGGCGGCGGGGTCGGTGGCCCGGCCAGCACTGGCACCTCGCCCCCGCTCGGGGCGTTCCCCAGCAGGGCGTTCCTCACGGGGACGTTCCCCCGCGAGACGCTCCCCATCGGGATGTTCCTGGGCGGGGAAGCCCTGAGTGGGATGGTCCTGGGCGGATGCGTCGGACGGCTGGGAACGGGACGGCCGGCTGAAGGACACGAGGGACAGTGTCACACCGTCCCACCGACAAGGCTGGCCCAAGGCTTCGAGCAGGCGGCCCGGGGCAGCACGGGGACGAGCGACGGGGACAGCACGGGGACAGCACGGGGACAGCACGGGGACAGCACCAGGACAGCACCAGGACAGCACCAGGACAGCACCAGGACAGCGCCGGGCAGCACGGGGACGAGCACCGGGACAGTGCCGGAACGAGCACCCGGAGGAGCGTCGGCGGCAGCGGATGACGGGGCCGGACACCGGTAGGTCGCGCCGTGACGGGCGGGCCGACTCGCGCGGGGGGTAGCCCGGTGCTGTCGTGCGGTCACATCAGGTGATTGAATTCCCATCAGGGGCCGGTCCGTCGGATGGTAGTGCTGGAGGAGCTCGTGGATCTATCCCTCTCGAACCGCGCCGCAGGTGACCACATCGTGGTCGAGGTCGGCGGTGAGATCGACGTCTACACCGCACCCAGGCTCAGAGAACACCTGGTCGACCTTGTCGAGGCCGGCCACCATCACCTGGTCGTCGACCTGGAAGGCGTCGACTTCCTGGACTCGACCGGGTTGGGGGTGCTGGTCGGCGGGTTGAAGCGGGTGCGTTCCCAAGAGGGGAGCCTGCAGATCGTGTGCACCCAGGAACGCCTGCTGAAGATATTCCGAATCACCGGGTTGACGAAGGTCTTCCCGATCCATGACGCCGTCGCCGAGGCGGTGATGCCGAGCGTTCGGTAGGGGGTCGGGCGAAGCCCGACCGGGTAGCCCCGGAACGCCCGGCCACGTGGCTGACTCACCCCGGGGCTACCCCGGGAGCGCCTCGGGAGCACCGGGGCCATCCCCGGCCCGCGACTCGCGGGGGTCGCGTCGCCGCTGGTGGGGGCGGGCACTGTAGACTCCGGCGCGCCCCGGATTCCATCCGGTGGCGCCAGTTGTCCGCGCGCCTGTCGACGATGCCGGTCGGTACCGACACCGTTGTGCGGATGGAGCGCTGGACCGGGGACCACAACGAATCCACGGCCGGCCGGAACGGTGTTCGTACGCACGCCCACGTGCGCGCGAAGTCCGGACCGGACCGGAAATGGCCAGGTTTCCGATCCTGACGCCCCGTCTCGCGCACGCCGATGTCGGGGCGCACATCAACGGGATCGACATCGAGGGGTCGTCGTAGCCCCTGTCAAGGAGGACGAATGTCCGCGTTCCTACTCGCTGCCGAGGGGGAACCTGTCTCGCTCACCGGCGGCAACCTGACGTACGTCGCCATCGTCGCGGGGATCGGCGTGATCGCGCTCGTGATGGCAGCGGTCTTCCGCCGTGAGGTTCTCGCGGCCGGCGAAGGCACCGCCAACATGCAGACCATCGCCAGAGGTGTCCAGGAGGGTGCCTCCGCCTACCTCAACCGGCAGTTCCGGACGCTGGGCATCTTCGCCATCCTGGTGTTCTTGTTGCTGTTCGTCCTCCCTGGCGACGCGAACGTCCGAATCGGGCGTTCCATCTTCTTCCTGGTCGGCGCGGTCTTCTCCGCGTTGATCGGCTACATGGGCATGTGGCTCGCGGTACGGGCCAACGTGCGGGTGGCCGCGGCCGCCCGCGACGAGGGTCGCGACCCGGCGATGCGGGTGGCGTTCCGTACCGGCGGCACGGTCGGCATGGCCACCGTCGGTCTCGGCCTGTTCGGCGCCGCGCTGGTGGTGCTCATCTACCGCGGTGACGCCCCGAGCGTGCTGGAGGGCTTCGGCTTCGGTGCCGCCCTGCTCGCGATGTTCATGCGGGTCGGCGGTGGCATCTTCACCAAGGCCGCCGACGTCGGCGCGGACCTGGTGGGCAAGGTCGAGCAGAACATCCCCGAGGACGACCCCCGCAACGCCGCGACGATCGCGGACAACGTGGGCGACAACGTCGGTGACTGTGCCGGCATGGCGGCCGACCTGTTCGAGTCGTACGCCGTGATGCTCGTCGCGGCGCTCATCCTCGGCAAGGCGGCGTTCGGCTCCCAGGGCCTGGTCTTCCCGCTGATCGTCCCGGCGATCGGCGCGCTCACCGCCGTGGTCGGCGTCTACATCACCAAGCCGCGCGGCGGCGAGAACGGCCTGAGCACGATCAACCGCAGCTTCTACGTCTCGGCCGCGTTGTCCGCGGTGCTGTGTGCGATCGCGGCGTTCATGTATCTCCCGTCGTCGTTCGCCGATCTTTCCGGCGTGTCGGCGAGCATCGCCAAGCACGGCGGCGACCCGCGGCTGGTCGCCACGGGTGCGGTGATCCTCGGCATCGTGCTGGCCGCGGTGATCCTGTCGCTGACCGGCTACTTCACCGGCACCGAGCACCGCCCGGTCAAGGACGTCGGCAAGACGTCGTTGACAGGTGCCGCCACCGTCATCCTGTCCGGCTTCGCGCTGGGCCTGGAGTCCGCGGTCTACACCGCCCTGGTGATCGGCGCCGCGGTCTACGCCGCGTTCCTGATCGGCGGCGGCTCGGTCATCGTCTCGCTGTTCGCGATCGCGCTGGCCGGCTGCGGTCTGCTCACCACCGTCGGCGTGATCGTCGCGATGGACACCTTCGGCCCGGTCAGCGACAACGCGCAGGGCATCGCGGAGATGTCCGGCGACGTCGACGGCGACGGCGCGAAGATCCTCACCGAGCTGGACGCGGTGGGCAACACCACCAAGGCGATCACCAAGGGCATCGCGATCGCGACCGCCGTGCTGGCGGCGACCGCGCTGTTCGGTTCGTTCAACGACGCGGTCACCAACGCGCTCGCCTCCGCCGGCTCGCAGGCGGCGGCGACGACCACCGCCTTCCTGCGTACGGTCGACTCGCCGAACGTCCTGGTCGGCCTGATCATCGGCGCGTCGGTGGTGTTCCTCTTCTCCGGCCTCGCGGTGAGCGCGGTCGGCCGGGCCGCCGGCGCGGTGGTGTACGAGGTGCGCCGCCAGTTCCGGGAGATCCCCGGGATCATGGAGGGCACCGGCAAGCCGGAGTACGGCCGGGTGGTCGACATCTGCACCCGCGACTCCCTGAACGAGCTGGCCACCCCGGGTCTGCTCGCGGCGATGGCGCCGATCGCGGTCGGCTTCGGCCTCGGCGTCGGCCCGCTGGCGGGTTACCTCGCCGGTGCGATCGCCGCCGGAACGCTGATGGCGATCCTGCTGGCCAATTCCGGTGGGTCGTGGGACAACGCCAAGAAGCTGGTCGAGGACGGCACGCACGGCGGCAAGGGGTCGCAGGCGCACGAGGCGACCATCATCGGTGACACCGTGGGTGACCCGTTCAAGGACACCGCGGGCCCGGCGATCAACCCGCTGATCAAGGTGATGAACCTCGTCGCCGTCCTGATCGCACCCGCCGTGGTCCAGCTGTCGGTCGGAGACAGCGCCAACACCCCGCTCCGGATCGGCATCGCCGTCGCCGCCGTGGTGGTCGTGGTGGTCGCGGTCACCATCTCCAAGCGCCGCCCGATCGCCATCGGTGCGGAGCAGGAGGACAACCGCCAGACCGCCAACGTCGCCTGACCGATCTCCGGATCGGCCGACGCTCGTCAGGTCAGGGCCCCGTCACCGCGCTCGCGGTGGCGGGGCCCTTGCCGTTGCCCGGTCCGGCTCCCGGCAGGATGGACGCATGTTCGAACTGTCCGAGGACGTTCTCGCCCGGCTGCGTTCCCACCTGGCCGCCGTCGGCTACACCGTGGACGGCGTACGCGAGCGGCTGGGCCCGGTCGCGCACGCGGCGCTGCACCGCAACGAGACCACGCCCGGGGTGCGCGCGACCGAGGGCGGCGACCCGCTGGACACGCTGGTCCGGCTGTGGCTGCTGCAGCGTCTGGTGCCCGCGGGCCTGGCCGAGCGCGCCCTGCCCGGACTCCTCGAACCGCTCGTGGGCGCCGGCATCCTGGGCGGCGACGGTGAGAAAGGCGACGAGGTGCGCGCGCTGGTCGACGTCCGTCCGTACGGCGCGACCGGCGGGCCCACCCGCGACGAGCCGGCCGGCGACTCGCCGGCCGGCGACCGGCCGGGCGGCGACGAGGACTGGTGGGTGGTCGCCGACCTTACGCCCGGCCTGGACGGCGCCCGCCCCGCCGTGACCGCCGACCACGTGCTCGGGGTGAACAGCGCGGCGAGCACGCTGGCCCAGTTGACCGTACGCCGACCGGCCGGGCGGGCACTCGACCTCGGCACCGGCTGCGGCGTCCAGGCCCTCCACCTGGCCGGGCACGTACGCCAGGTCGTCGGCACCGACGTCAACCCGCGGGCGCTGGCGATGGCCCGGCTCACCGGTGCGCTGAACGGCCAGGACTGGGACCTGCGCGAGGGCAGCCTGTTCGAGCCGGTGCGGGGCGAGAAGTTCGACCTGGTGGTGTCGAACCCGCCGTTCGTGATCTCCCCGCGCGGCGGGCTGACCTACCGCGACAGCGGGCTGGCCGGGGACGAGGTGTGCCGGCGGATCGTGAGCCAGGCGCCGGGCTTCCTCGCCGACGGCGGGGTCTGCCAGCTCCTGGCCAACTGGCTGCACGTCCGCGGGGAGGACTGGCGCGACCGGCTGGGCGACTGGCTCTCCGACTTCGACTCCAACTCCGAGTCCAGCGCGGACTGCGACGCGTGGGTGCTGCAGCGGGAGGTGTCCGACCCGGCGGAGTACGTCGAGCTGTGGCTGAAGGACGCGGGCGTGCACGGGACGCCTGAGTACGCGCGACGGTACGACGACTGGCTGGCGTGGTTCGAGGCGCAGGACGCGGAGGGGGTCGGCTTCGGCTGGATCACCCTGCGCCGCAACGCCGGATCGCGGCCCGGTGGTCCGGCGACCGTGCTGGAGGAGTGGCCGCACCCGGTGGAGCAGCCGCTCGGGGCCGAGGTCGGGCGGTGGCTGGACGCGGTGCAACGCCTGGACGCCTACGAGGACGACGCGGCTCTGCTCGGCGCCCGGCTGCGGGTGGATCCCGACGTCGACCAGGAACAGCTCGGCCGGCCGGGCGCCGCCGACCCCGAACACGTCGTACTCCGGCAGCGGCGCGGCATGCGCCGGGCGGTCGCGGTGGACACCGCCGAGGGCGGGTTCGTCGGCGCCTGCGACGGCGAGCTGACGGTCGGGCAGATCTGCGACGCGCTGGCCACCCTGCTCGGGGAGGAGCCGGCGCGGATGCGGGGCCGGCTGCTGCCGCGGGCCAGGGAGTTGTACGCCGAGGGATACCTGCACGACGCGAGCCCCGAGGCCGGCCAGGACGCGAGCCCGGACGTGAGCTCGGCGTGAACCCGTACCAACCGGGCCGAAACGTGACGTCCCGCGCCCCGACACCGGCCACGAACCAGAAACCGGGGGTTGCAACGCGACATTCACCACGTACTCTCACTCTTCGGGTCGAGCCGCCCAGAGCCCGCGGTCCTCGGTTCCGGCATCGCCGGGCAACGCTTCGGGAGGCACCCGCGAAACAGTTCGGGGCGTCGTACGGTTACGGTCTAGCGGGCCGGATCGCCTGCGCGGCCTGACTCGGCCCGGTCCGGACCGCGCTGCCGTCGCAGGAACACCGCACGACGGGGCGGACGGCGTAGCACCGGCAGACCGGTGCACACCATGACAGACCACAACAGACCAGAACAGAACGTCGGCAAGCCCACAGCAGCGCAGCACCGTCCAGTAGAAAGACAGACAAGGACAGGCAGGAGAGGTACACAGTGCCCGCCAAGAAGGCCTCCACCCCGAGCGAGGGTCCCCGGCTCGTCATCGTCGAGTCGCCTGCCAAGGCGAAGACGATCGCCGGCTATCTCGGTCGCGGCTACGTCGTGGAGTCGAGCGTGGGCCACATCCGCGACCTGCCCGGCGGTGCCGCCGAGGTGCCGGCCAAGTACAAGAAGGAGCCGTGGGCCCGGCTCGGCGTCAACGTGGACGAGGGGTTCGCCCCGCTCTACGTCGTACCCGCCGACAAGAAGCCCACCCTGCGGCGCCTGAAGGACCTGATGTCCGACGCCGGCGCGGTCTACCTCGCGACAGACGAGGACCGTGAGGGCGAGGCCATCGCCTGGCACCTGCTGGACGAGCTGAAGCCGAAGGTTCCGGTGCACCGGATGGTCTTCCACGAGATCACGCCGGAGGCCATCAACCAGGCGGTGAGCAACCCCCGCCAGATCAACGACAACCTGGTCGACGCGCAGGAGACCCGGCGGATCCTGGACCGGCTGTACGGCTACGAGGTCTCGCCGGTCCTGTGGAAGAAGGTCATGCCGCGCCTGTCCGCGGGCCGGGTGCAGAGCGTGGCCACCCGGATGGTGGTCGACCGGGAGCGGGAGCGCATCGCGTTCCGCACCGCGACGTACTGGGATCTGGTCGCCGAGCTCGACGCCGGCGAGACCAAGGACCCGCGCGCGGTGACGGTCCGGCTGGTCAACCTCGACGGGCGCCGGGTCGCGCAGGGCCGCGACTTCGCCTCCGACGGGACGCTGAAGCCGGCCGCGCGGGACACCGTGGTGCACCTGGACCAGGCGCAGGCCGACGCGCTGAAGTCCGGGCTGGCCGAGTCGACGTTCGCCGTGCGGGGCGTTGAGTCCAAGCCCTACCGCCGTTCGCCGTACGCGCCGTTCCGTACGACCACACTGCAGCAGGAGGCCGCGCGCAAGCTCGGCTACGGCGCGGCGCGCACCATGCAGGTCGCCCAGCGGCTGTACGAGAACGGCCACATCACCTACATGCGTACCGACTCCATCACCCTGTCGGAGACGGCGGTCACTGCGGCGCGCACGCAGGTCCGGCAGCTGTTCGGGGCGGACTACCTGCCGGAGAAGCCGCGCGTCTACCAGAGCAAGGTCAAGAACGCCCAGGAGGCGCACGAGGCGATCCGGCCCTCCGGCGACCGGTTCCGCACGCCGGCCGAGACGGGCCTGCGGGGCGACGAGTTCCGGCTGTACGAGCTGATCTGGATGCGCACGGTCGCCTCGCAGATGCGTGACGCCGAGGGCCGCAGCGTCACCCTGCGGGTGGGTGCGAGGACCGCCGACGGACGGGACGCGGAGTTCACCGCGTCCGGCAAGGTCATCACGTTCCACGGGTTCCTCAAGGCCTACGTCGAGGGCGTGGACGACGCGACCACCGATCTGGACTCCGCCGAGCGCCGGCTGCCCGACGTGGTGGAGGGCGACACGATGGTGGCGACCCGGATCGACGCCGACGGGCACGAGACGAAGCCGCCGGCCCGCTACACCGAGGCCACGCTGGTCCGCGAGCTCGAGGAGCGCGAGATCGGCAGGCCGTCGACGTACGCCTCGATCCTGGGGACGATCCTCGGCCGCGGCTACATCTACAAGAAGGGCCAGGCGCTGGTCCCGACGTGGGTGGCGTTCGCGGTGGTGCGGCTGCTGGAGGAGCACTTCGCCCACCTGGTCGACTACAACTTCACCGCGAGCATGGAGGACGCGCTCGACGAGATCGCGCGCGGCGGGTCGGACATGCAGACCTGGCTGGCGCGGTTCTACTTCGGCGCGCCCGGCGAGGGTACGGCCAACGGCGGCGGCGAGGCTCCCGGCGGACCGTCCGGCACTCTGGCCGGCGGCAACGGCGGCGTCCTGCAGGCCGACGGGCTGAAGGCCCTGGTCACCGAGCTCGGGGAGATCGACGCCCGGGAGATCTCGACGTTCCCGATCGGTGACAACGGCACCGGCCCGATCGTGATCCGGGTCGGCCGCTACGGCCCGTACGTCGAGGACGCCGAGGGCAACCGCGCCAACGTGCCCGAGGACCTGCCGCCGGACGAGCTGACCCTGGACAAGGCGAAGGAGCTGCTGACGCAGCCGGCCGGGCTCGAGCGCGAGCTGGGCACCGACCCCGAGACGGGTCACCCGGTGGTGGCGAAGGCGGGCCGGTTCGGGCCGTACGTCACCGAGGTGCTGCCCGAGGACGCCCCGAAGAACGCCAAGCCGCGCACCGGTTCGCTGTTCAAGTCGATGAACCTCGACACGGTGACGTTCGAGGAGGCGCTGCGGCTGCTGTCGCTGCCCCGCTCGCTGGGTGACGACCCGGAGGGCGGCGAGGAGATCGTCGCGCTGAACGGCCGCTACGGCCCGTACGTCAAGAAGGGCACCGACTCGCGATCGCTGGGGTCGGAGGAGGAGCTGTTCACCGTCACCCTGGAGCAGGCGGTCGAGCTGTTCAAGCAGCCGAAGGCGCGTGGCCGCCGGGCCGCCGCCGCACCGCTGCGGGAGCTTGGCGAGGACCCCGAGACCGGCAAGCCGGTGGTGGTGAAGGACGGCCGGTTCGGCCCGTACGTCACCGACGGGGAGACCAACGCGACCCTGCGCAAGGAGGACGAGGTGGAGTCGATCTCGCTCGACCGCGCCGCCGACCTGCTTGCCGAGAAGCGGGCGAAGGGGCCGGCGCCGAAGCGGGCGAAGAAGGCCGCCAAGAAGACCGTGAAGAAGGCGGCCAAGAAGGCCACGGCCGGCGCGGGTGCGGCGAAGGCGGCCGCCTCGGGTGCGAAGAAGGCCGCGGCCAAGAAGACGACCGCGAAGAAGACCGCCGCGAAGAAGTCGAGTACTGCGAAGAAGAGCTGACGTCCGGCGGATGTACGTCGCACGGATCGGCCTCACGCCGGTCAAGGGGCTGGCGCACGAGTTCCGGCCGGAGCTCTACCTGCCGGCGTCGGGCCCGCCCGGCGACCGTGCGTTCTGCTTCTACGACGTCGCGGCGGACCGCATCCTCCGTACGGTCGACCACGACGCGCTGCTCGGCTGCCGGGCCCGGTGGGACCCGCCGGCGCTGACCGTCGTCACGCCCGTCGGTGAGGCCACCGGGAACGCGGAGCCGACCGGGGATCGGCTGGTCGCCGACTACTGGGGGCGGCCGACCGAGCTCACCGTCGTCCGCGGACCGTGGTCGGCGCTGGTGAGCCGGTACCTCGGCAAGCAGGTCGTCCTGTGCCGGGTCGGCCAGCCGGGCGGAGTGGTGTGGGGCGGTCCGGTGTCGGTGGTGACCACCTCCTCGCTGGCCGAGGTCGCGCGGCGGACCGGCCGGGACTCCGTAGGCGGAAAGAGCTGCGAGGACGGCCGGCGGTTTCGCGCGACGTTCGCGGTCGACACCGGGGACGCGCCGGCCTTCGTCGAGGACGAGTGGACCGGGCGCTCGTTGCGGCTGGGAGACGCCGTTGTGCGGGTGCGCGGGCCGCTCGAACGCTGTGCCCTGGTCGACCGGCGCCCGGAGGCCGGCGGTCGCGACGCGACAGTGCTGCGTGCGCTGGCCGCCGACCGGCGGGTCGGCGGCCAGATCGTGTTCGGTGTGCACGCGGACGTCGAACGGCCCGGCGCCGTTCGGCTCGACTCCGCGGTGGCCGTCGAGGACTGACCCTTTGTGGGCCGCCGCCACAGGGTCAGGGGTGACGCGACTCCACCCGGTCGCGCAGGGCGGAGTTCATTGCCCTGAACCCCGACAGCGTGTCCCCGTGCAGCCAGCCCGTCGCGAACGGCACGGCGATGCCCGTGAAGGTCTCCTGCTGCACCACGTGGGTCCGGCCGGGCGCGGTCTGCGTCAGCGTGAAGGAGTGTTCGCCGTCGAAGACGCCGGGGACGGGCAGCCGCCCGATCCAGCGGAGTTCGTGCCCGGGTTCGACGGCGAGCACGGTCGGCTTGAACACCATCGTCTTTCCGCCGATGCGGTGCACGTTGGTCACCTGCTGTCCGACCCGCAGCGGCCCGCTCGCCCGCACGATGAACGGGTTCCACTCCGGGTAGGCCGCCCGGTCGGTGAGCACCGCCCAGACCTGGTCCGGACTGGCGGCGATGTCGACCTCGGCACGCAGGACGACGGGGTGGGCACGTTGCCACACCACGCCGCCGGCCAGCAGAGCCAGCACGGCAAGGAGTACGTACGGCCAACGGCGGCGCCGTCGGCGACCGGCCTCCCGAGGCGCGGGCAAGGCCGGCTTGACAGCCGACTGGTCAACGGTCATGGCGAGGTTGGTCCTTTCGGGCGGAGGTGCGCGCGGAGCGCGGCCTCGACGAGGTGGGCGGCGTACTCCGCGGTGAGCGGGTCGCCGGTGAACAGCAGCCGGTAGTACAGCGGTCCGGCGAGTTGGTCGACGACGACCTCGGGGTCGAAGCCGGGGGAGAGGGCGCCGCGTTCGACCGCCCGGCCGAGCAGCTCCACCGCGGCGCGGCGCCACTGCGCCCAGCGCCCGCGCATGGTGTCGCCGAAGTCCGGGTCGTGCGCCATCGCCGCCATCAGGTCCGCGACCAGGGGCGCTCCCGCGGCGGTCAGGCTGCCCGCGATCCCGGCCGTCAGCCGGGTCAGGTCGGCGACGACGTCGCCTGTCTCGGTCAGGGTGACCTCGTCCTGCATCCGCGAGACGAGGTCGGCGACCAGTCGGGCCTTGGTGGGCCATCGGCGGTAGAGCGTGGTCTTGGCCACTCCGGCCCGCTCGGCGACGGCGTCGATCGACAGACCGGCGTAACCGTGGGCCGCGACGGTCTCCCGGGCCGCGGCCAGGATGCGGCGGTCGACCTCGGCGTCCCGGGGCCGCCCCCGCCTCGGCCGTAGGCCGGCGGATCCCGCGTCGGCCGGTCGTGCGTCGGTCATCGGGCTCGCCGCCTTCCAGGTCAATTACGAAACCCAGGTATCGGAAAAGACTCTACGGCGCCGCCAGCTATTACGCAACGGCGGTATCGAAAAGAGCTGCCTAGCCGTCCGGGCGGCGCATGTCGGCCCCACGGGCAACCGGGGTGGCTTTGGTTAGGCTGACCGCGTGTCTGAGCACGAGCGGTCCACCAGCACGGTCGAGGGCGGAATGTCCGTACCCGCCAACGACATCCGTGGCGTCCTGCGGATCAAGCCGTTCCGCACGCTGTGGATCGCGCTCGGCCTGTCCAGCCTCGGGGACTGGCTCGGCCTGCTCGCCCTCACCGCGATGGCCGGCCAGCTCGCCGCCGGCAACTACCGCGCGGAGAACTTCGCGATCGCCGGCGTTCTGCTGCTGCGGCTGCTGCCCGCGGTGGTGGTCGGCCCGCTCGGCGGCTACATCGCCGACCGGCTGGACCGCCGGTGGACGCTGGTGGTCGGCGACGTCGTGCGGTTCGTACTGTTCGCGTCCATCCCGATCGTCGGCACGCTGTGGTGGCTGTACGTCGCGACCGTGCTGATCGAGGCGGTCAGCCTGATCTGGCTGCCGTCCAAGGACGCCGCCGTCCCCAACCTCGTTCCTCGCGACCGGCTCGCCGTGGCCAACCAGGTCTCCATGGTGACGACCTACGGCTCGGCGCTCCCGGCGGCGCTGCTGTTCACCTTCCTCGCGTTGATCAACAGCTCGCTGGTCCGCACGTTCAACTGGTTCAACGGCGGCTCGGTCGACCTCGCGCTGTACTTCAACGCGCTGACGTTCCTCGTCGGCGCACTCGTCGTCGCCCGGCTGCGCGAGGTCTCCGGCCGGCCGTCCTCGGGTGAGATCACCGAGGAACAGACCAATGTCCTCAAGGCCGTCATCGAGGGCTGGCGGTTCGTCGCGCAGAACCGCCTCATCCGCGGACTGGTGATCGGGGTCGTCGGCGCGTTCGCCGCCGGTGGCGTGGTGATCGGTCTCGGCCGTACGTACGTCACCGACCTCGGCGGCGGCGCCGCAGGTTATGGCGTGCTGTTCGGCGCGCTGTTCACCGGCCTGGCCATCGGCATGGCGCTCGGCCCGCGGTTCCTGGTCGGCCTGTCCCGGCGGCGGATGTTCGGGCTGACGCTCACCGCGGCCGGGGTGTCCCTGATCGCGGTGGCGCTGGTGCAGAATCTCGTGCTGGTGGCGTTCTGCACGGTCCTGCTCGGCGCGTTCGCCGGGATCACCTGGATCACCGGCTACACCCTGCTGGGGCTGGAGGTCGAGGACTCCATCCGCGGCCGCACGTTCGCGTTCGTCCAGTCGCTGACCAAGATCGCGCTGGCCGCGGTGCTCGCGGCCGCACCGGCCATCGCGGGTTCGATCGGCGCGCACGGTGTCGAGCTGCCGGGCAAGGTCACCTTGACGTACAACGGCGCGTCGATCACCTTCCTGCTCGCGGGAATCGCCGCGACGGCGTTCGGGCTGGTGTCGTTCCGGCAGATGGACGACCGGCCCGGGGTGTCGGTGCTGCGCGACGTGCGCGCGGTGTTCAGCGGCCACGACCGCGGCTTCTACGCCGACACCGGGCTGTTCATCGCGTTCGAGGGTGGCGAGGGTGCCGGCAAGTCCACCCAGGCGAAGCGGCTGGCGGGGTGGCTGGAGGACCAGGGCCACACGGTCACCGTCACCCACGAGCCGGGCGCCACCGACATCGGCCGGGAGCTGCGGCAGCTGCTGCTGCACGGGGCGAGCGGCATCTCCCCGCGGACGGAGGCACTGCTGTACGCCGCGGACAAGGCCGAGCACGTCGACTCGATGATCAAGCCCGTGCTCGCGCAGGGGGCGGTCGTGATCACCGACCGGTACGTCGACTCCGCGCTGGCCTACCAGGGCGGCGGACGTGACCTCAGCCAGTCCGACCTCGTACGCCTGTCCCGCTGGGCGACCGGCGGGCTGCGGCCCCACCTGACGGTGCTGCTGGACGTGCCGCCGGAGGCCGGGCTGGCCCGGGGGGACGGCACCCCCGACCGGCTCGAGCGCGAGCCGCTGGAGTTCCACACCCGCGTACGCCAGCAGTTCCTCGACCTGGCTGCGCTCGACCCGGAGCGGTACGCCGTCCTGGACGCGACCCGGCCGGTCGACGAGCTCGCCGCCCAGATCCGGGACGCTGTCCGGCCGTTGCTGGGCGGTGTCGGCGGCGGCGTCGGTGACGAGGCCGGCGGCCCCGGTGGTGCCGGCGGAGCCGATCGTCCGTACGACGGCACGCGGGGGAGCGGGGACGACTCCGCGCCGCCGGACGACGACTTCGGTGCCGGCAACGGCCCCGGTGACGGCCCCGGCGACGGCCGGCAGGGGGATCCGTCCCGGCCCGCGCAGACGGTTCAGCCGCGGCGTCCGAGCGAGGAGGCGCAGGCATGACCCAGGTGCAGCAGGCCGACAGCGGCTCCGGCGAACTCCGCCCCGCCGAGCTCGCTCCCGCCGACGTACCCATGACCGGGGTCTGGGCCGACCTGGTGGGGCAGGAGCCGACCGTCGCCGTCCTTCGGCAGGCGGCAACAGCTGCCGCCGCCTGGCTGGCCGGCGATCGGTCCCCGTCGGCGATGACCCATGCCTGGCTGCTCACCGGGCCGCCGGGTTCGGGACGGTCGAACGCCGCCCGCGCGTTCGCCGCCGCCCTGCAGTGCGAACGGGGTGGTTGTGGGGAGTGCTCGGCGTGCCGGACCGCGCTCACCGGTTCGCATCCCGACGTCACCCTGGTCCGCACCGAACAGCTCAGTCTCCGGGTCGACGAGATCCGCGAGCTGGTCCGCAAGTCGGCGATGTCGCCGGTCGGCCGGCGCTGGCAGGTTCTCGTCGTCGAGGACGCCGACCGGCTCACCGAGCAGGCCGCCGACGCGTTGTTGAAGAGCCTGGAGGAGCCGGCCGAGCGTACGGTCTGGGTGCTGTGTGCACCGACCGTGGAGGACGCCGTACCCACGATCCGTTCTCGTTGCCGGCTGCTGGTTCTGCGTACTCCCCCCACGTCAGCGGTCGCCGAGGTGCTGCAGCGGCGCTACGACGTCGAGCCCGCGGTGGCGATGTTCGCGGCGCGCGCGTCGCAGGGACACATCGGGCGGGCCCGGGCGCTGGCGACGAAGGAGGAGGTGCGCGCCCGGCGGCAGCAGGTGCTCGCGGTGCCGAGCAGCCTGCGTGACCTCACCAGCTGCCTGACCGCGGCCGCGCAACTCGTCGAGCTGGCCTCCACCGAGGCGAAGGAGGCCACCGCCGACCTCGACGGTGCGGAGAAGCTCGAGCTGGAACGCGCGTACGGCGTCAGCGGCAGTGGTGGGCGCGGCCCTCGTCCGCGGCAGCTGCAGACGGCGCAGAAGGACCTGGACGAGCAGCAGAAGGTCCGCGCCAAGCGGCTGCAACGCGACGCCCTCGACCGCGCGCTGCTCGACCTGACGGCGTACTACCGCGACGTGCTCGCGGTAGCCCTCCGTGCCCGGACCGAGCTTGTCAACGAGGAGTTGCGCGGCGACATCGAACGCCGCGCCGCCGCGACCCGGCCCGAACAGGTCATCCGCCAGATCGACGCGATCCTCGCCTGCCGGGAGGCGATCACGGCCAACGTCGCGCCGCTGCTCGCCGCGGAGGCGATGACCATCGCCCTGTGGCACACCCCCGGCTGAGGCCCGGGGGGGCGGCCGGCCGGGGCCGGGCGGACGTCCGGCCGGCATACGGCCACCTGTGGAAGACGGGACGGGCGGCCTGGCGGGATCTCGTAGGGTTGCCGGAGGAACGAACGCCGAAGGGTGGACGACGGGTGCGACAAAAGAGCGCAAAGCAGCTCTTCGCGGCGCTGACGGTGCTGGTGCTGATGGTGGCGACCGGCTGCGCGCTCGCGCCCCGCGCCAGTGACTCGGCCGGGCAGACGCAGGACCGCGGCAGCAGCTCCGGATCGGCGACCTCGCCCGACACCGCCGCCCCCGGCGAGCCGGCGCCGATGCCTTCCGGCGTGGCGGCCGGCCTGCGGCCCTACTACGAGCAGAAGCTGCAGTGGGTGAAGTGCACCAGCGGGGCGTCGTTCCAGTGCGCTGCGCTTCGGGTGCCGCTCGACTACCGCCAACCCGAGGGGAAGTCGATCGAGCTGGCGGTGTTGCGGCTGCCCGCGAGGGACCGCGCGAAGCGGCTGGGTTCACTCGTCATCAACCCCGGCGGCCCGGGCGGGTCCGGAGTCGAGTACGCCGCCGCGGCGCCCTGGGTGGTGAGCAAGCCAGTCATCGCCCGCTACGACATCGTGGGCTTCGACCCGCGCGGGGTCGGCAAGAGCGCGCCGGTCGACTGCCTGACCGACAAGCAGATGGACCGCTACCTCGCCATCGACGGATCGCCGGACAGCGCCGCGGAGCAGACCGACCTGATGAAGGAGGCGCGCTTCTTCGCCAACGGCTGCAAGGCGCGCAGCGGCGCGGTGCTCGGGCATGTTTCCACCGTGGACGCCGCGCGTGACATGGACGTGCTGCGCAGCGCGCTCGGCGACGAGAAACTCACCTACCTCGGCAAGTCCTACGGCACCTTCCTCGGTGCGACGTACGCCGGGCTGTTCCCCCAGCGCGCCGGGCGGCTCGTCCTCGACGGAGCGATCGACCCGACGCTCAGCGCACGCGCCCTCGGCCTGGAGCAGGCGAAGGGCTTCGAGGTGGCGCTGCGCGCCTTCATCAAGGACTGCGTGAGCCGCAAGGACTGCCCGCTGGGCTCGTCCGAGTCCGAGGCCTACCGCACCATCGACGACTTCCTCGCCAAGACCGACAAGGCTCCGCTGAAGACCAACGACGGCTCCCGCAAGCTCACGCAGTCGCTGGCGATCACCGGGATCATCATGCCGCTGTACGTGAAGGAGTACTGGCCGCGGCTGCGGACGGCGATGCGGTCCGCGCTGGCGGGCGACGGCAGCAGGCTGCTCGCGCTGGCCGACGAGTACGTCGAGCGCAACCCCGACGGCAGCTACCGGAACAACTCCGGCGAGGCGATCGTCGCGGTCAACTGCCTCGACCGGCCCGACCTGAAGTCCGTGGCCCAGGCGAAGGCCGAGGAGCCGGCGTTCGAGAAGGCCTCGCCGCGGTTCGGCAGCTACATCCTGTGGGGCTCGCTGAGCTGCGCCGCGTGGCCGTTCAAGCCGACCGGCCGGCCCGGGCCGATCCACGCCAAGGGCGCGCCCCCGATCCTGGTGGTCGGCACGACCCGGGACCCGGCGACGCCGTACGACTGGGCGGTCCGGCTGGCCAAGCAGCTCGACTCCGGAGTGTTGCTGACCCGGGACGGAGACGGACATACCGGGTACATGCAGGGCAACGCGTGCATCGACCGGCTGGTCGACCGGTTCCTGATCGACGGCAAGCCGCCGCGCTCGGGCACCGAGTGCCCGGAGGGGTGACGACTCCGGCCGAGGCGCCCGGTATGCTCATCCCTCGTGTCTTCGAGACACTTGCCGCCTTAGCTCAGTCGGCCAGAGCGACGCACTCGTAATGCGTAGGTCGTGGGTTCGATTCCCACAGGCGGCTCCCACCAAAGCCCCAGGCCAGCCCCATGATCACTGCCCTGGGGCTTCTTCGTCCCCGCCAGAAGTCGCGGGAAATGCCCCTGAGATGCCCCCGACCTTCCCGGCGGCGGTCCACAGGTCGACGTCCAGCAGGTGCCCGTACAGGTCCATCGTCATCGACGCGGTGGTATGCCCCAGCACCCGCTGGACCACCTTCGGATCGGCTCCCTGGGCCAGCCAGATCGAGGCCGCGGTGTGCCGCAGGTCGTGGACCCGAAGTGTCGGTGCACCCACTGATGCGGCTGCCCGGCGCCAGCCCACCGAGCGCTTCCAGTCGAGGTCGACCAGGCCGGCGCACTGTGCGCCAGCTGCGCACCCATCCCGACCCCTCGACCGTCCCGCCGACGAACCACGGCCAAGCAGACGACCGCGAAGACGACGACCAGGCGCGGACCACGACTCAGAAGTCCGCCGCACCGAAGTCGGCCGTGCGGGGGCGGCGCTGACGGCCTCCCGCGGGATGGACCCGCCCCGCTCCACTCCGTCAGCGTCGCGGCCGCCGTCCTCGACCCACAAGGACGGGTCCTGGCCATCCGGCGCCGCGACAACAGTCACTGGGAACCACCCGGCGGCGTCCTCGAGCTCGGCGAGTCCATCTACGACGGCCTCCGCCGGGAGGTCGAAGAGGAGACCGGGCTCCACGTCGAGCCCGACGCACTCACTGGCGTCTACAAGAACATGAACCGCGGAATCGTCGCCCTCGTCTTCCGTTGCCACCTCGCTGGCGGAACCGAGCAGACCAGCGTCGAGACCGACCGCGTCGCCTGGCTCACCCGGGACCAGGTCCGCGACCGCGAGAGAGAGGCCTACTCCATCCGACTTCTCGATGCCCTCCCCACAGACGAGCCCCGCCCCGCCATCCGCAGCCACGACGGAGAACACCTCACACCCTGACCAAGGGTGTTACGTCCTAGCCGCTCGGCGCTGGCCCAAGTCTCGTGCACCGGTCGGCTGTACATTGCGCTCGTGTCCCGTACACGCACGCTCATCGTCGGTGCGGCAACCGTCACGGTCGCTGTCCTGGTCTCTGCCTGCGGCCCACCAGTGACTGGAACCATAGGTGTCGGGGTAGACGCCGCTGGAAGGCCCGTCGCCTACCTGCGCGTGTGTCCCGGCGAACACATGGACCTGGCCCGCTTGGACGCCGAGCCCCTCAGAGACAGCACCCCGCGCGTCGCCGCATGGGACGCGCGGACTGCGGTAACCGGCTCAACGTCGTGGTCGTTCGACCGGCCCGATCACGGCTGGGTCGCCAAAAGGCCCGCGCCGCAGCTGAAACCAGGTGTCATCTACAACCTCTCAGCGGGAGCTGAGGACGGCTCAGGGACAAGCAGCTACGTCACCTTCACCACCGAGGACCTGCAAGCGATAAGGCCGGGACAGGTGCGCATCTACGACACCACCCGCGAGGTACCGGCGGCCGAACCCACCGGCAGCCTAGAACAACAAGACCGCGACGAGAACAACAACTTCATGCGCGTTGTAAGCCAGCACCAATTCGCGCAAGCCTCGCTGATGTGCGACCCCTAGAGACCTGTCGCGCATCACCCAACGGAGAAGAGGGCCCAGCAGTCTTGTGATCCGACAGTTGATCTGCGACACATTTCCGTCAGCTGATGTGCGACGGCCTAAAAGCCTGCAGGCGGCCTGACGAACCGCCAACGCACGGATCTGCCGAATTGAGGACGTCCGCTCATCCGGATCATGCCGGTGATCTTGCGCATGCCGCTGGGCGGGCACGCTTGTCCCTGCGCCCGCCCATTGTCGTGGTCAGGGACGGTACGTGACGCCTTCTGCTACCTCAATGACCTGGTGACGAGTGAGAGCTGCCGGGGCCTGAAGTGAGAACGGCTGCCCACTGGATGTGCGTGCTTCGAGGATCCAGTCCGAGTCGGCCCCTTCGGCTGCCTGGCGACCGAGCTGTGCCCGGGCTCCGTTGATCGTCACGGTCTCTACGTCGTGGGCGGCGTAGCCAGACAGGTCCCTGTCCAACCGGTCGACCAGGGACACCGTCAGCTCCTTGGCGCCACCGTCATCGGGCGCCGCGAGGGTCAGGATCCGGTCCTCCTTGTAGGCCACGACGGACCAGCCCTTGGGGGCGACGCTGAGGGTGAGGTCGACTTGCTGCGGCTGGTCTTTCATAGATTCGGCGATCGTTTCGATCTGACCGGCGTCGGCGTAGCTGCCCGTCCCGGTCACGGCAGTCCAGTCGTGGTCGCCTCGCCAGACGACGGTGACTGCGGGAGCGCTGTCAAGTGTCCCGTTGTGGACGGTGCGGTGCACGACACTCGCCTTGTGGCCGTCGATGTCGGTCGTGGGCGCGTTGTCGGGCACGGCCCAGAAGTCCTCGTCGTCGACACCGGTCACGATGCTGACGCTGTTGAGCGCCGACCCATACCGGGCGGCCATGAAGTTGGCGTCCTGTTCGAACACCGGCTCGCCCAAGCCGCTTGGTAGCACTGCCGGGGTGAGTGGGAAGGTCATCGGGTCAACCGTGGCGAGCGCAACCGAGCCGCCCGAGCCGATGAGCGCCGGGGTGACCGCGAGGCCGACCGCAGCAGCAGCCGCGGCGGCCAGGATGGGCAGCCGGCGGCGAGGACGAGTCCTGCTGCCAGCAGCGTCCGTCATCGCCGCGTCAAGGCGTGCACGGGCGGCGGCCAGCGCGGTGGCCGAGAGTTGAGTCGGCTTCGGGCCGAAGCGGTCGAGAAGGTCAAGGTCGTTCATCGCAGTTCTCCCTGCAGATCGCTGAGGACCGGGCGCAGTTGCTGCCGCGCACGATGGAGGCGGGACCGCACCGTCCCGACAGGAATACCGAGCGCCGCAGCGACCTCGGCTTGGTCGAGCTGACCCCAAGCCAGCATCAGAAGCACCTCGCGGTCGGCCGGCTTCAGCGCGCCCAGGGCCATGGCCAGCCGTGGCCTTACGGCCGCCGCATCGGCCGCCGCCATTGCCTCCGGCGACGAGTCCGCCGTGACGATCGCCAACGGCACTCGCGCGAGGGCTCGATAGCGTGCCGCCTCGGCGCGGTGATGTCGGCGTACGAGGTTGGCGGCGATTCCATAGAGCCATGGCCGCGCGTCGGCTAGCTCAGCCCGGTACGAAGCTCGCCGCTCGAACGCAGTCACGAAGAGTTCGCCGAGAAGGTCGTCAGCCAAGTCGCCCAGCCGCCGACTCAGGAACCGATGTAGCTCGCGGGCATGCCGCTCGAAAAGCTCACCAAACGCCTCGGGCTGCTCAACGGACACTCGGATCAGCGAGTTGTCGTCCACGTTCGTGTACAGCGCGCGCTCCAGGGGCGGACTCAGGGCGTGAGTGTCAAGGCTCATACCTAGTCCATCGCACCTGGGCTGATCGACGTTCACGAAACGCCCGGATGTGCCGCGACCCGCGCCCGGTCGCCCTGCGGGCGGCGCTGGCGCGTCGTCCTCGGGCTCACCGGACGGCACGACGGTGAGGGAGCCGTGGCTGAGGTAGTCGCCGGACCGTCAGGCATTACCCACCTCCTTCGGGTCGGGTCCCTAAGACCGGGGGACCGGCTCGGGGCACAACGGGCAGGCCAGGACCCGCCCGAGCCGCGGAAGCTTACGGCCCCCCGGTCTCCGCGACCCGATGCAGGACACCGACCAAAGCCCGACGCTCCTTTACCATGATCGACTCTGCAGAACCCCGGGTGCGGACAAGCTCTTCGACCGACGGTCTCGTGAAGTGTCCCAGTCGCCGGGGGCGGGCGATTGTCCGTGAGCTGGACCTGGCGAGATTGGCACGGTGAGTGGCGGGTCGCCGTATGGGGAGTACTGGGTCACGGACGTCCCGGGGTGCAGTCGGTTGTCATCGTCGTACCGCTTGCGCAACAGGGCGTCCATCGAACTCGCATCCGCAGGTGGAACGGCGGACTCGACTGCGATCAGCTGGTCGGCTATGTCGTCGATGAGGTTCAGGGTGGCGTCGTCGGGTCCGCCCGGCAAGGTCATGGCACCCCAGCCATCCCACAGCAGCAGTTCGTCGGCGTAGCGGTGGGCAAGTTGCATGAGGACGTAGTTGTGGATGTACCACAGCCCGCCGAACTCCGATTCCGGACCGCCGCCGAACGTGTTCGGGTCCAGGGATCCGGTGCGGCAACCTTTCCAGACCTCGGCCGCCGTGCGGAAGGGAGCATCGGCATCAGCGGGAATGTCGTATGGCGTCGGCAGGAGCTCGGTCGGCTCGGCGATCTCTGGGTCGAACCGCAGCCAGCGCTGGGTCTCCGTGTCGTACGTCTGCACGATCACGTGGTCGTTCTTGTAGTCAGGTCTGTGGTAACCCGCGAAACCGACCAATGAGCGGGCGGGGATTCCGTGCTGACGCAGGACCCCGACGCAGAACAAGGTGTGATCGCGGCAGCAGCCCTGAATCCGTTCGGTGGGCTCGCGAGGCTCCGCAAGTGGTTTCGCATGTCGCTGCTGGTCTACCTCGAGCATGATCGAGAGCCAGCGACTGTTGATGTCGCCTCGGGTGGATGTGGGAAGCTCCAGCCCGAACCCTCCATAGTGCACGATCACGTTGCGGGCCACCGCTGACAGGTTCGGTATGCCGGTGGGCACCATGCCCAGCAGCGCCGCGTGTTTGCCGGGATCGGAGTACGGCGAGTGCCGGCTCCAGTCGTGTGGATCGGTCATCCACCAGACCCTAGGGACTGCGACCGGATCAACGCCAGAAATGTGCGTTGACGGTGAAGGACAGGGAGGCTGACGCCGACACGAACGGCGTGACGCCGTGCCCCTGATGTGCGCCCGAACGGCCATCACCAGCCGGTGATGATCAACCCTCGCCGAGCATCCACCCACGCTCAGGGGCAGCAAGACGAGGTGGTGACCGGCGCACGAGAACCCACTCGTAATGCGTAGGTCGTGGGTTCGATTCCCACAGGCGGCTCCACCCAAATTTGCCTCTGACCCGCGGAAACCCGGTTACCGCACGCCGCTCTCCAGGACCAGCCAGGACGCCGAACAAACCCTCCGACCCTCCTGCGTCCAAACGCGTCCGCGGCGACCCACAAACTGCCATGATCACCGCGTGAGTTCGCCTCGACTGATACCGCCGTGGGTGATCTTCGGTGTCGTCGCGTTGATCGTCGCCGTCACCGCCGCATGGAGCGCTCGGAACAGGCCAGAATCGCCGCCTGACATGCACGAGCGCCGGGCGGTCCAGGAACAGCTCCGCCCCGTCGAGGGCATCAGGCCTGCCCTGCCAGTGACGCTCCCGCGCGGGTACGACTTCGCTCGCTGGTACGAGCACGAGGTCAGCAGCGATGACGCCGACTCGGAGTTCGTGGACGAGATGACCGCCGCGCCGGCGGCCTCCTGGTCTGTCTACTTCTTCCCCACGGATGGACCTCGCGAGGACGGCCTTCCTGTCGTCGTCGTCTGCGTGCAGAAGCCCGGCATCAAAGACGTGCTCTGCGGTGAGCAGAACGACGCGACCCACTTGCGTAGGCAGCTTGGGCAGAACGACGTTCTCATCTCGCGCGTAAGCCGTGGCAGGCGCGACATGACGGCCTGGCGCGACGTTGAACTCACCACCGACCTCAACAAGGTGACCTGGCTGCGCTAGACCTCGGACTGCCCGATTCCGCTTCCGATTGGCTCCTTGGCCTGCCAAGATCCCGCCATGAACCTCATGCGGCCGCCAAGACTGTGGATCTGGATCGGCCTGGCGGCAGTGATCGCAGCTGTGGGGATCGGATGGTCCGCGAACCAGCAGCCTGCAAGAGGTACGCCTTCTGGTCCTGCGGACCGGGACTGGGTACGCGCCAAGATGGCCGAGGGTGGCGACTTCCCGATCGCTCTCCCGGTGAAGCTGCCTCGCGGCTATCAGGCGCCCAGGACCTACGGCCTCACCACCGGTCCCGACAACCAAGTCCTCGCCCGGAACATCTTCTTCGGTCCCACCCCAAGCGGACGTACCAGCGGATTGAAGACAGTGGTCTTGTGTGTCGAGCGAAGTAGCGCTGTTGCCGACCGCGGATGCGAAGGACCAGACAGTAGGAAGGACCCTCCGGGGTCCGGCACCACCGACGCGGACTACCCGCGGCCGATGATCCGTCACGTCGGGGAACTCCTCGTGATGCTCACCTTCGACGACAAAACCGCCGACGACCGCGCAGCCTGGCAGGCCACCGACTACACCACCGACCTCGACAAAGTGACCTGGCTGCACTGAACGTAGACCGCCGAAGCGCCACCGTGTGCCGTTTCAGCTCCAGGGCACCCTCACGGTTGCCATCATCAAGCCGTCGTCCGCACCGTAGAAGGTGAGTGCCTTGAACTTTCCACTCGTCGCCATCGACCGCGGCAACTGGGTCGGTGTCTTCGACTCAGTGGCGGAGTTCACCGGATATGTCGAGTGGGTCGCCGTCCTGGACGACGAGTACCAACTGTGGGATGCCACTGGCCGCAGGCTCCAGTTCCACGCGACCACAGACGGCAGGATTGAGGTCGCGAGCACCCGCAACGTCGAACCCGAAGCACTGCGCAACAGGCTGGCCGGGTACATCAGTGCAGCGACCGCACCGCTGTCGGCGGCGACCGACCTCAACCTCCGCGACCTGTCACTGATCGACTTGATCGAGGCATGCCGGCCACTCGAGTAGTGGCCTCAGCTTGGCCCGGTGCGGTCTCATCACCGGGCGGGACATCCTGCGTTGTCCGTGCTTCCTGGTGGACTGTCCGCATGCGATTGATCAGCGTTGATTTCCAACACGACTTCGTGGCACCTGGCGGGGTGCACTATCGGGGCCAGCCCTGCGTCGACTTCGTCACGGGCACGGTCGTGCCGTTCGCCCGCGCACACGGTGTCGCGGTGGCCGAGATCGTCTCCGACTACCGCAGTCCGGGCGGCGACGACGCCGATGCCACCTGCGTGCCCGGTCAGTGGGGGTACGAGTCCGCGATCCCTCCGGCCGTCAAGCGCGCGATTCCGTGGGTGAAGGCATCCATCGCGCCGACCTGGGTGCGCGACGGCGGCGGACGGGCTGATGCCGTCCCCGGACCCGCGCGGCCCGATCCGGCGGGGTTCACGACCTGGCTGGACGCCACGATCGGCCCGCCGGACCAGGGCGGACCAGTCGTGATCACGGGATTGGTGTTGGAGGTGTGCGTGCTGGCGACCCTGATCGAGATCAGGCTGCGCGGTTACCCCGCCACGGTGCTGGTCGAAGGCGTCGACACCTACGACGGCGACCAGCGACGCAAGTCCGAGTTCCTCGACACCCTCGCCGGATTCTGGGGGCAACCAGTGACCTGGGCCGAGTGTGTGGCCGGCCTCGCAGATTGAACGTACGTCTGGATGGCCACGCCCGTTTCTCAGGACCTCCCATTCAGTCGCTCCATCGTCTGAAAGACGTCGGTGAGAGAACGACAGCGGATGACCTTGCCGGAAACCGGTGACAGGAACACCTTCAATGTGCGGGCTCCGTTGGCATCGTCCCGTTCTCGTAGATCCTCGGCAGTTGCCGGCGGCCGTGAGGGGTAGGCCCATGCGCCACGTGCGGTTCTGACCATGGACCGTAAGTCCCAGTCACGACTCCCACGTCGGCGCCACAGAACGGCGTGCTGCAGCGCTCCCACAATGGCCACCGGCGCTGAGTAGTCGAGCCACAGGATGATGTCGGCAGCATCTCGCAGCGCTTCGGTCCAGCCTGCGTACTGACCGCCTGCCGCCCAGCGGGCACTACTGGCAAGTGCGGCAGCCCGTTCGCGTCGTGCCTCGTCGGAAACTCTCGCCCACTCCCGGAACGGGGCATTCGGCTGGTGGCTGGGTGGCTCGTAAGCCAGTCGATCCAAGTCGTGGTGCGGCAGCATCCCACGCGACGTAGCCACCATGGTCGCCACGTCAGTCGTGACACCCCCCGGACCGCCAAGAACGAGCACTCGCCTTGGACGCACCGGGGCCGCAGCGCCCCACTCCGGTGACATGACCGCACCCTACGCGCGTAAAGCACTGCGTTCATGGGAGTGAACCTGCCGACCGTTGACTCCTGCCCGCAACCATCCACTCTGTTTGGTTCCGGCCAATGTTCGCGTCTGCGATCATCACCAGGTGAAGTGGGACGTCCTCTGGAGCGGCTTACGGACTGCTGGACATGCGATCTTCTACGCAGTTGTGGGGATGGCCTGCGCGGCGTTCATCGTGATCGGAGTCATCGAAGTAGTCGGACGAGACCGTCCCATCTACTGGGGCACTTTCACGGAGACTTCGACCACCTGCGACCCGGTCACGAAAGAGCGAAACTGCACGATCACGGGCCGGTGGGTAAGTGACGACAGAAAGACCACGAAGGACGTCGTTGAACTCGATGGTTTCGTCGAGCCTGGCCACTCGGTCCGGGCGAGTTACCAACCGGGCGGCCTCATGGGGGACGACGAGAACAGTGTCGTGCACACGGCCGCCTGGTCCAGGGCCGGCCTCTGGCTGCCCTGGGTGGCTGCTGTGTTCACTGGGGCGGTGATCTGCGACCGGCGTCGAGACTGGCGACGTAACGCCCGTAGGCACCGGGGTCGCGCCCCCAACGCGGCCGAACTGAGCTGACGCACGGTCAGCGGAGGAGGACCAACCAGCTACCTGGGCCGCCATAGCGCAGGCGTGTCGAGCTTCCACGTTCCCCACGCGACCACGACGACCAGGATGAGAACGACGGGAAGCAGCCACCACTGCACATGGAGCAGGCGGCGTGGCTCGGGCGGTGGCATGTCCGGCCCTGCGAGCGGCCTGTCCCGGGCGGCCGCGATGAGCCGCTGAGCGCGACGAAGCGTGCGGTCTCCGAAGATGTCGAGGAAGATCGAACCGCCGAACGCGAGCGCACGTACGTAGTAGTAGTCGGGCATCACGATGGTCAGCCCGTCAACGGCCTCAACGTCGTCGATGGCGCGCCAAGGTATCTCGTGGGTGAACACCGGGTTCCGGACGATGAGGTGACTCGGGGTGATTTCGAGTCGTGGATAGCCGCCCGTTCGCCAGATCACCCATGCGAGCGCGACGCAGAGACTCGCTGAAATCAGCCGGTCCACAAGAGAGTTCTCGCCCGGAGGAGAGACCATGGCTGCTACTCCGAGCGCCATCATCCCCAGCGCGAGCACACCGACGAAGGCGGCCGTGCCGGGCCGTCGCAGCCGGATCACACCGTCAGATCGCTCGATCCGAGACGAGCTCTCGTGCACCACGTGCACGATTGTGCCCGACCCGGCAGCGAACCCAGATCTCGATCTCGGCGCCACTCACCTCACGGGCGCGGTCGTGGCCCTACTCTGTGCGCATGCGATGGCTGGCGGTGTCGTGGGTGGCGTCCCTGGCCGTCCTGTTGGCCGGTTGCACAGTGCCCGTCAACGGATTGACCGGGATCAGCGTCGATCAGCAAGGGCACCTGATCGTGGTCCTCGCCTGGTGTGGTCGCACGGCCCCCGATGGAGCCGTCATCTTCCACGACGTGGGGAGTGACGAGTCCGGTCAATCGGTCGGCGACGCCGACTACGACGCGCCGAAACTGAGCGGAGGTCTCGCGTCGTTCCGCGTTGACGCCCCCGGAGATGGGTGGAAGCTGGACGGCAAGCCGCCACGGTTCCGCGAGAAGATCACGTACTCCGCCTTCGGGGGGACCAACGACAACAGTTGGTCGACCGGCAACGTCGACTTCCAACTGGCTACGACAAGGCTTATCCAGCCCGGGCACGTGCTCCTCCAGGAAGACAACGGCCACGACATCCAGGTGACCAGGCGCGTGTTCTACCGGATGGCCCACGACCCCAACGAGGTGGAGTGCGGCTGAAGACGCGTGCCCCCGACGTGCCCCCGGTCAACAGCTTTGTCAGCTCTGGTTCGGCGGGCAGGCCTTTGCTCAGGTGTAGGCCCGTGCCTGCAGGGCGAACAGCTCCGCGTAGAGCCCTTCGGCGGTCATGAGCTGGTCGTGGTCGCCGACCTCGACGACGCGGCCCTTGTCGAGTACGACGATGAGATCGGCCATCCGTACGGTGGAAAACCTGTGGCTGACGAGCACGGTGATGCCGCCGACCTCGCCCGCGGCACCGGATGCGCGGGCGAACCGTTCGAGCAGCGCGTGCTCAGCCTCCGCGTCGAGGGCGGCGGTCGGCTCGTCGAGGACCAGCAACAGCGGTGTCCGCCGCATGAAGGACCGAGCCAGCGCGAGGCGCTGCCACTGGCCCACGGACAGGTCGACACCGTCTGTCCACGCAGCACCGAGCTGGGTGTCAAGTCCGGCTTGCAGATGGGTGACGACATCGGTGGCGTCACCGCGGGCCAGCGCATGACGGATGGCCTCGACGTCCTGCAGGCGTGGAAGATCGCCGACGCCCACCGTGTCGGAGGCGCGGAACTCGAACCGATCGAAGTCCTGAAAACCGGCACTTGTGCTGGCCCGCCACTTGCCGGTGTCGACGTCGGCGAGTTCGCCGGTGTCGATTCGGATGGAGCCGGCCGTCGGCTCGTACAGGCGGAGGAGAAGCTTCACCAGTGTCGATTTCCCGGCGCCGTTCTCACCGACCAGAGCCACGCTCTTCCCCGCGGGCAAGTACAGGTTGACGTCGCTGAGCGCGGCGACATCAGCCTGGGGATAGGTGAACCCGACACCGGACAACGTGATACCGGTCTGCAGAGTGCTGGGAGGTTGAGCACCGTTGGCCCGGTCGCGGTTGTGTCTGGCGTAGGTGACCAGGTCTGCGTACGCCTTGAAGTCCCGCCACGTCCTGGCGGTTCCCCGGACCTGACCGGCGACCGAGCCCGCGGTCTGATCGACGCGCGTAGCCAGCAGCACGATCAGGGCGATGTCGCCGGCCGGCGCGTGGCCGTTGCGTACGAGCAGGACGATGTAGACGATCGCCGCCGCGTATCCGAGCCCGAACGCCAACCGGGCGGCCAGTTCGACGACCAGCCCGCGGGAGCCGGCCTGTATCAGCTCCTCACGCTCGGCTGCCAGCAGCCGGCGGTGACGGTCGGGGAGCAGCTCGGACAGGCCGGACGTTCGAACTTCCACGCCGTGGCGAGGAGCCGTGGCGATCGCCTTCAGGCTCGTACGCATCCGGCGGTGGACGGCGACCCGTTGCCGTGCGTCCTGCTCCCATCTACCGGCGACGGTGCCGGACCAGACCCGCAGGAGTCCGAGCACGGGGAGGGCGAAGAACTCGGGGCGAACGCCGGCCAGCAGGCCGAAGGTGGCGGCCACCTCCAACCCGGTGACCAGGGCGGCTACCAGGCCGGTACCGATGAGGCCAAGGTTGCCGATTCGGCCGCGTAGGTAGGCCACCCGGTCGGCCTGGACGGGATTCTCGTGATGCGCGACGCCGGGGATCCCCGAGACCAACGACATCAGCTTCCGGTGGATGTACACCTGGCCGCGATCGTTCACCGTCGCCTCGATGGGATCGAGCACGGGGGAGATCAGCACGGTGAGTGCGAAGCCGCCGATCAGAAGCGCAGCCCCTGTGTGCATGGACGCAGGACTGCCGGCGCCACCGCCGGTGACGGCATCGATGACCAGCTTCACGCCGACCAGCGCGGCCAACGGGGCAAGCGCGCGGACGGCTGTCAGGACGAGCTGGACGCAGGTCAGTTTCGGGCTGGGCGCGAACCCCGCGGTCAGCCACAGGCGCAGCGGCAGCAGACGGCTCGGCTTCTGGCCGTGAACTCGTTCAGCCTCAGACATCCTGGCCTCCCGCCTGCGGAGCACTGGCGTCGGGAACGGCTACATACCGGTCGGCCTGCAGTCTGAACATGCGCGCATACAGGCCACCGGAGGCGATCAGGTCCTCGTGGGTTCCGGACTCCGCGATCAGGCCTTCGGTGAGGACCACGATCCGATCGGCAGGGCGTACGACGGAGAAACGGTGGGAGATGATCAGCGAGGTGACGCCCGCAGTGTGCTGGAGGTACTGGTCGACCAGGGAGGCCTCGGCGCGGACGTCGAGAGCGGCGGCCGGCTCGTCCAGAACCAGCATCCCAACGCCGTTCTCGATGGCCGCAAGGGCTCGCGTGAGGGCCAGCCGCTGCCACTGTCCGGCGGAGAGGTCGACGCCGCCTTCGAACTCCGCCGACAGCAACGTGTCCCATCCACCCGGGAGTCGCTGAACGAGCTCGTCGGCATCTGCACGGCGGGCCGCTGAGGCAGCTCGGAAACGCTCCGTCTGGTCCGCGGGCGCCGAACCCAGTAAGACGTTCTCGGTGACCGACATCGGGAGGCGGACGAAGTCCTGCACGATCGCGGCGACCTGCCCCTGCCATCGCGTGAGTTCGGTGGCGTTCAGGGTCGCCAGGTCGATGCCGTTCGCCAGCACCCGGCCGCCCGTCGGTCGGTAGACGCCGGTGAGCAGTTTGACGAGGGTGGACTTCCCGGCGCCGTTGACTCCGACCAGGGCCAGTCGTTCGCCCGGAGCGATCCGGACCGAGAGCCCGCACAGGACGTCACGGTCGTGGCCGGGGTATCCGAAGCTGACGTCCTCGAAGACGATCTCGCTCGCGCTGTCCCATAGGGCCGGCGCCGCGGTGTGCGGCGCCGCGCTAGCAGCTGACGGGTGGCCCGGTTCGCCCACCCTGGCTTCCAACTCTGCCAGCGCACGGAGCGCCTGCCGTCCGGTCTGCCCGCTGCCCAGCCCCGAGTTCCACCACATCAGTGCGCCAAGGGTCTGCGGTACGACGACAAGGGCGGGGATGACGGTGCTGACCTGCGTGACATTCAGGTCTCCCCGCCGGGCAGCGTCGAGGGCGTACGCGATCCCGGCCAGCAGGACGACGGCGTAGAACGCGATCGCAGCGGTGGTGATCGCAGCCGTACGTCGGCGAGCTCTCCAGACCGACTCCATCGTCGACTTCCACAGCGTCACGTAACGATCCGTCAGCCACGACGACAGGCCGAACACCCGCAACTCCTTCGCCGAGCGGCCCATCGCGAGGTCGAAGAAGTACTCGGCCCGGCGCTGCCCCTCGGTGTCACTCGCCCACACTGCGCTCTCGATCCTGCGCAGACGAGCGAGCCACACCTCCACCGACAAAGTGATCGCGACCAGCAGGCCCGCGTACCACCAGCCGAGGATCGATCCGATCACCGCACACGTTCCCAGTAAGGAAGTGTGGACGGCGGCCAGGCCGATCTGGGACCCGACAGCAGAGCTGATCGACGTCCATCCCACACCCGCCGAGGCCGAGTGCAGGTTGTGAACGACAGGGTCGTCGAGGTGGGCGACACCACGTGGCCGGACGAACGGCGTCAACCGTGCGTCCTCCACCGCCGCCTCGGACCGGGTAGTCAGCTCGGCCTTCAGATGCTCCATCACCAGCGGCAGTGCAGAACTCGCCAGAAACGCCGCGACAAGCAGAGACACCAGAACGACGAACTGGGTGGCCGTGTCGTCGCTACCGGAGGCGAACCGCCCGCCGGACCCGATCACCAGGCCCGCGAGCGGGAGCATCGCCACCCACGTGAGCGAACTCAGCACGGCGCAGCCCAGAGCCAGTAGCAAACGAGCGGGGGCGACGCGGTATGCGTACGCAAGAACAGTCAGCATCAGTGACCTCATCCACGAAGGGGGAGCGAGAAAGCTGATGCGGTGGGGCCTCGAACGGTCGAGTGAACTATCGGGAGTTGCGAGGCGGCACCGCGGATGTCGAACCCGACACGGCGACCACCTCCAAAGTCACTACGACCTGCCGCGGGACGCTACCAGGTTGGCTCCTGTCCCGCACCGGTGTTTACGGGCCTCCGGCAAAGGCTGGACCGCCGGCAGTGCTGCCCGTATCGTCCTCGCGATGGACCTGGTCTACCTCTACGGGCCGCCGGCCGTCGGGAAGCTGACCGTCGCGAGAGAGCTCGCCGCTCGCACGGGCTACCGGGTGTTCCACAATCACCTGGCCATCGACTGCGTACGGCCGGTCTTCGAGTTCGGAAGTGATCCGTTCTGGCGCCAGGTGCACGCGATCCGTGAAGGCATCCTGGCGGAGGCCGCGCGGGCGGGCCGGGACCTGATCTCCACGACGGTCTACAGCCATCCGGACAGCGATCCGCAGACCGTACGCCGGTTCGAGGCCGTGGAGGGCAACGGCGGGCGAGTGTGCCTGGTGAAGTTCACCTGCTCGGCGGGGATCCTGGCGACCCGCGTGGTGGACGCGCAGCGGAAGACGGCGGGAAAGCTCGCCACGGTCGACGGTCTGCACCGGGCCATGGCCGAACACGACCTCTTCACGCCGATCCCCTGGCGCGAAAGTCTGCAGCTCGACACCGGCCTCCTCGGAGCCGCCGAGACGGCTGAACGCATCATCGCCGAGTACGACCTACCTACCCTCGACCAACCGGATCGCTGAGGCCGAAGACGTAAGCATTGTCGTCGCGCAGGTGCTGCGACGGCAGTGGCTCTGTCATGATCCCGCCATGAAGTCGGCTCCCAGGTGGATGCCATCGGCGGTGGCGCTCGGCCTGCTGGCCGTGGTCCTCGTCTTCTGGCACGCCACCACGCCGGTCCCCCCACCGGCTCCACCCGAGCTGCCCGGGCCTTCCACTCGGGAGTACGTACGAGCGCAACTGAAGATCGTCCGCGGCGTGAAGATCGTCCTGCCGGTCAACCTGCCCGCGGGGTACGACTACCCGACGGCGTACCACTACGCGACCGCGCAGATCGCCGACGACCAGACAACGGTGTCCGGCCATGATCGCGCAGACTCCCGCTCCGTCGTCTTCTACCCGGCCAGGGGTGGTGCGCAGGCGGACCTGCCCATCGTCATCATGTGCGTCCAGTTGACCGACCTGAAGAACGAACTGTGCCCGTCCACGGCCGACTCCCGGCACCTGCAGCGGCACTACCGGCACAGCCGAGTTGCCATCTACGCCGTGAGCAAAGCTCACTGGGACGTCGCCGCGTGGAAGACCGTCCGGCTCACCGACGACCTGAACCAGGTCCGTTGGCTGCGCTGAGACCCTAGGGGAGGGGGCCGCGTTCGAGGAGTTCGGCGAGGAGCCTGACCGTTGCGTCGACATGTTCGGGTTGCCAGGTCCGCAGGCTCCACCCTAAGTGGGTGAGGCCGAGCTGCAGCTCGTAGCAGTGATGGCGTATGGCAGCATCGACGAGCGCGGTCTCGTCGGCTCGCAGGATCGGGTCCTCGAGCAGTCCGGACAGCGGGTCGATGGCCGCGATCCCGGGGTAGAACACCGGCCCCCAGGCACTGCACCAGGCGGCGTCGTACAGGAAATCCCCGCGCAGCGAGCACTTCCAGGAGATGACCGCCTGAACCCGGCGGTAGTCCGGGCTTACCAGCACGTTGCCGTGCAGGAGATCGCCGTGGATGAGGTCGCGGCGTTCGGGGCAGGCCTCGATCAGCGTCCCCACCCGGTCGCTGACCGCCGTCGACAGGGCCGCGAGCTTCGGGTCGGCGGCCAGGTCGGCGCGCCAGCCGTGTGCCCGGCTCCCCGGGTCGTCCACCAGTCTGCCGAGGACGAGCTCCCGCCAACTGCGGGCCGGTGTGCCCGCCGGGTGCCACATCACCGGGATGTCGGGGGCCGCGGGTACCTGCTGGAGCGCGACGAGCAGGCGGGTGAGGGTGGGGGCCACAGCGTCGGCGTGCTCGACCGGGGTGTCCTCCAGGAACTGCCCGTGATGGCGTACCGAGATGGCGTACGCCAGTCCGTCCGGGGTGGTCCCAATCTCCCTGACCTCCGGCACCGGCAGCTCCGGTCCGCCGAATGCCATCGCCATCCGGTCGGTTTCGTACCACGAACGTTCACGGCCGAAGCGGATCACCAGCTCTTCGTCGCCCGCTCGGTAGGCCCACGCCGACGACCACGCGCCGCCGGTGAGAGGCTCAAGGTCACTGGGAGGGCTACCGGAGTGTCGGGTGAGGAACGCGGCGACCTCATCGCGTGTGGGGTGCTGCATCCGGCCAGTATCCGCCCAGGTCGCCCGCACGCCCGTCGACGGGTTCGCCACGCTTGGCGTCAGGACGTGTCGCGGTCAGGCGTCCCAGGGCAGCGGTTCACTCGGCTTCACCAGGCCCTTGGTGACGAACGGATCCCCGGCGACGAATCGATGCGCGGAATCAAGCGAGGCGAAGATCGCCATCGATCCGTTGGTGAGAGGGTCCTCGAAGGCTCCGATGCCGACGATGTCGGTGGCCGGCTCGAACGCGTCGATGTACGCCTTGTGAAGGGGGTACACCGTCATCAGGTCGGCCGCGCGCTCTTGGACGGTCGAGTAACGCACCACGTACTTCATGCGTCGACATTAACTGGATCGAACGATGCGAACCCGCCATTATGTCGTGTCTGGTTGGGTGTCCCCGGTGTGGCGGCTCAATGTCGCTGACCGTCGATTGATCATCCCCAGCGCTCGTTCACGGCGTCGGCCCACGCCGTGCGTACGATGCCGAGCGCCTCAGCTGCAGTGACCCGGAGGCGGGTCTGCTCGGCCAGGGCGGCATGCCATACCGGCTCGCTCGGCGGAGTGGAGAACATGAACTCGCGCGGAGGTGTGCCGGTAGGTCCGAACCTGGCGAACAGGGTGGCTGCCACGGCGGTGATCGACCTGGCTTCGGCCAGGGCCCACAGGTCGTAGAGGTCGCGAGATGCGCCGCGTTCGGCCCAAGCTGCGGTTTTCGATCCGGCAAAGGAGGCAACGGTCGGCACGTGCAGAGCTGCGGGACGTGCATCGTGATACCGCTGCTCGATGTCGTGCAGCTCCGTCGGCCAGGACTCATAGTTTCGCCCATCAAGTAGCTGCACCCGTATGGACGTTCCACTCGTGGTGTGTATGACAGCAGGATCCACATCGCGGGTGGTGAACGGCGGAGACCACGAGAGCCTGCCGTGGCTTCGCCGTAAGGCTGTATCGATCGAACGCACGAATCGCTCGGCGATCTCGGCACGATTGCCGAGGGCAATCAGGTCGATGTCCTCGGAGAGTCTCGCGTGGATCAGGTGAGTCCGGCTGAGCGCCGTCCCACCGAAGAAGACGACCTCGTTGCACAGGCTGTCGGAGATTGCGGCGAGGATGTGAGAAATAGCGTGATCGCGACGGACCTGCTCGTCCGCGACACCGAAACGTGCGATCTCGCGGTCCAGGTCTTCCTGGGAGAGTCCGAAGCCTGCCGTCACGATGCCATCCTGCGGACCCGCTCGAGTGCTCGGCCAAGTCTTTGCGTGGAGGCAATTTCGGCCATCTGGTCCCAATCACAGCGCGGCATCAGTGTCTGGATGGCTGCCATGGCTTCGCCTTCGGCTGCACCGATTCCAGGGAGGTGCGCGAGGTCGAGCACGGTCTGCTCAGGCGTGGTGACCAGGCAATCGCCTAGATCGGTCTGCATCAACTCCACCTGCAGGACGGCGATGTCGCGGACAAGGAAACGCACCGTGGCTTCGCGATCGGTCAGGCGCAGAGACTGCCGGCGTCGTGGCGCAGCGATCGTTGCGGTGGCGATCGCCCTGGGGATCGCATTGTGCAGTCGGGCGGCGGTCAGGCTCATCAAGGCGTAGTTGCCCGTGCCGAACTCCGCTGCGCCGATGCCAGCGGCCGCCCCCTCCAGGGTAGGCAGCCACTCGCTACCCACGCGATTTTGTGGGACCACCGTGTAGAAACCCTCGGCAACGCGGTGCAGTAGGCCCTGCGTCTCCAACCGCGCCAACTCCTTGCGAGGGTTGGAGTACGCGGCATCGCGCGGGCGGACGGTGCGCAGCGGCGCGCGAGCGACGTCGAACGGCAATCCGGGGTGTCGAGCGCTCATACTGGCTCCGAACAACGAATCTTCGGCTCTAGTAGCCTTCGAGGCTACACTAGCCGCACTTTTGGCAAAGCGGTTGCAGTACGAACGCATAACGTGATGATCATCGTCCGGTTCGGCGGACTCGACCGGCGCCGCTCTGGGTCATGGGTGGGGCTGGCCTGGATCCGTCTGCTCGGTGCGGTCGTCGTCGCGCCGGTCCAGGGCTGCTTCTCGTTGATCCAGTGCTGCTTCTCGCTCGTTAGCGGCGGTCTCTCGGCGGTCGGCGACACGTTCTCGTTCGTCGGCGACTGCTTCGCGGTCGTCGGCCACCCGCTGACGCTCCTTCGCGGCGAGTTCCCGTGCCCCGAGTTCGACAGGAAGTGCGTCTCCGATCCGGATCCGCTCCTGCGCCGCCTGGGCGCGAAGTGTCCCGGCCGCTTCGCGTTCGCGTCCCGCGACGGCACGATCTTCCCGCAGCCGCCTCCGCAATGCCGCGGCACGATCACGCCACAGGTCGGGGGAATGCCACTCCTGGATGCACCGGTCGAACTCCTGCGCCGACCGATCGCGAAGCTCGGCAGCGAACTGGCGCAACCTGGCCTCCCGCTCCCGCAGCTGACGAACAGTTTCGTCGTACTCAGGACCGCCATCGGGGGGCAGGTCCGTGCCCATATCTTGGAGTCTAGGCACCTCGCGGGCCGCCGATCGAGGGGCCATCCCTTACAAACAAAGCAATTGCTGGTACGAAGTGGCCCAAACCCACCCGATGTGAGCGTGAGACCGACGGCCGGCCGCGCTACGTTGGACGTGTGCCCACAGCCGACGACGGTCGGCAGTACGAACCGATCGAAATCCCACGAAGGCAACGGATCGCGCTGAGCTTTCGGCAGCGAGCCGCGGAGGCCCGTGCGCTCGCCGCGCGGCTGCGCAAGGGAGCGTCGGAACGCAGAAGGCTCCTCGCGGCGCGGGAGGGTGAAGCCGCCTCCGGTCGCCATCGAGCCACCGGTGAACGCGCCGCGGCGACCGAAGAGCGCGACAAGGCCAGCAAGGAACGACGGCGCAAGACCTACATCCGGAACATGGAGGCCGAAGCTCGCCGCCGGCTTCAGGAACTCCGGTTCATCGAGGCCGACGAGCGTTCGCGTAGCGCCGACGAACGCGATCGTCTCGGCAACCAGCGCAACCACGAGGCCGACGAACGTGACCTCGAAGGCGACGAGCGGGAACGGATCGCCGACGAACGGGAACGTAGGGCCGACCAGCGGGACCGCGAAGCTCACCATCGGGAGCGAGTTGCCGATGATCGTGAACGCGACGCCGACCAGCGCGACCACGAAGCTGATCAACGTGACAGTGAAGCCAACCAGCGCGAGCAAGCCGCGGACGACCGGGAGAAGGCTTCCGACGAGAAGGAACCAGCCACCGGCGAGCTGGACGTCCCCTATGCCCGCCGGCACACCGACGCCCCCTGACGCCTCACGGAGGCTGGTTTGTCAGGCCGCGCGGCTTCACCGATGCAGATCGATCCAGTAACGCCTCACCGGGCCATGGTCGCTGTCGCGAACACCTTCGAGCACTCCGCCGTTGCGTTCGATCGTGCGGGCCGAAGCGACGTTGTCCTCCAAGCAGGGAACGAGAACTCGGTCCAGGCCCAGAGCACGCGCCTCGCCGAGCATTTCGCGCAGCGCCCAACTCGCGAGTCCGCGACGGCGTGCGGAGGGACGGATGCCGTAGCCGATGTGGCCGATGTCGTCGCTGAACCAGTGCCGCAGGGCGATTCCCCCGAGCACATGGCCATCCTCGACGATCCACCGGGGTGAGCCGTGGCGTTCGTCCGGACAGGGGTCCTCGGGCGGATGAGTCAGGCGCGTCCGCTGGTGAACCCAGGCCGCGAAGCCGTCTGCTGAGTCCAGGTCGTCATCGGCGGACAGGCCGAAGCCGTCCTCGTGCAAACCAGGTCCCCAGTCGTCCCGGCACTCCAGGAACGCCGCGTGCAACTGGGTGGTCGGCAGGATCAGTTCGGGCATACGGCCACGTTAGTCGGCGACCCGTGTGCGTCCACGCCTGATCGCCGACCGATTGCACACCCAGGCGTACGTGCGCCGCAGTACTGTCTGCCCAGGCTGTCCTCGTGATCGGTGCCGGCGACGAAACGAAGGGGGTGACAAGTGGCAGTTGACTGGTCACGGACGGAAGTGCTCGCAGCGATCCGCACCCACTTGCTCCAGGCTGGTGCGGTGACCGACGGGTACGCCGGGGTCGAGGTGATCGCGCGGGCCGAGACCATGCTCCTGGTCTTCCGTTGGCGGCGTGACCCGAACGTGTACGCGATCGAGGTCGACTACCCGAGGTCGCCCGAGAGCCCGATGACAGGTGAGCCCGCGGAGTCGGCCGATGAATGGGCGCAGCACCTGGGATGGCATCTGAGCGAGGAACTGGGAACCGGACTGGTACACCGTGCCCGCCGGACCCTCCGAGACGGCCGTGTCCTGTTGGACGTCGACAATGCACCTGACGTCGGTCCGCCCGGATTCCACATCGACTCGGTCCAGTTCGACGATGACGATCACCGCGGACGGTCACCTGGACGGCGACGGTTCGGGCAGCTCCGGCAGGAGGTCACGAACACCTTCTGGGTTGCATGGAACTGCCTCTTCCGGCGCAGGCTGTACGGCGTGTCGCTCACCGTTCCGCCGGAGCCGGCGGGCGAATCCGCGCCCGAGCTCTGGCTGACCGAGCCTGCGATGGACGACACCATCCCCAGGCGGTTGCTCGCGGCTGGGCGTCTTGCCTGTTGGGTCCGGACGTACTCCGAGCACGGAGGAGTATTCGTCGGCCAGGCCGCGGCGTCGTGGGAGGACGACGAACGCACTACCGCCCGCGTCGAGGTGCTGTACACGCTCCCCGGGGTTCCCTCGGAAGTTCGCCATGCCCTGGCGCGCCACATGATTGTTGAGGCGGCCGGGGGCGGCGCGCTACGGGTGGTCACCTTCATCGACGATCCGGTCCTGCCGCGCCTCGGATTCCGGTCCTCGGGTGCCGGTGAGTTCACAGTCGGAACGGCTCACGAGTAGGCAGACGGCCCGCTACGATCAGCGACTCGGGCCGACGTCGTGGGCGCCGACGCGACAAGGACCGGGGATGAGGGGCAGTTGTGAGTGAGGACTTCTACTGCGATGAGGCGTTGAGTGGCCGAACGCCGGTCGAGGTCGTTGCCGAGACCGAGGAGGCTCTGGCGTTCCACCACACCAGACCCTTCTGGCCAGTACACATTGTCGTGGTGCCGAAGCGGCACATCCCGTCGCTGACAGACCTCGGCGGCGCTGATGAGGGTCTCCTCCACAGCGTCCTGGCCGTGGTCCGTCAGGTGGCCGGACGGGTCGAGACCGAGCACGGCGCATGCCGCGTCCTGACGAACCTCGGCCGCTACCAGGACTCGAAGCATCTCCACTTCCACGTCGCTGCCGGAGAGGAGCTCCGATAGTGGACATGGGCCGGATCTGGCGTTCCTTGCCGGGGTGGTTGCTGGTTAGCTATGCGCTGCTTCTCCTGCTGCTGCTCGGCTACACAGAAATCCTGAGCGCCGTGATGGGTGCCTACTCTCCGCTCGGAGTGGCGCCGGTGCCGGTGTTGATCTCCGTCGGGCTGGCCTGGCTCGTGTGGTGCCGGATCCGCCTTGCGTGGTGTGTTCTCGTTACGCTGAGCGTCCTGACGTTGTTCGTGATCGTCGTCAGCAGCGATGTCACCGCGTACAACTTCCCGCTGTTCCCGGTCCTGGGTGCCCACGTGGCGATCCTGCTGTCGCCCGCCATACGCACCCACGTGGCGCGACCAGCAGGGTCGGCTCCGCCACCTGCACCGGACACGGCCTGATCGCCGGGAAGTACGCCGGCGCCCTTCCGGTCGTTCAGCCGGCAGCTTCGGCTGAGCGCGTCGGTCTACGGAAACCTCTTGTGGCTTCCGTCCGGCCTCCCGTAGCGTGCCGGCCGTGATTGTCGAGGTGCCCTACCAGCCGATTCCTGTCGATCAGTCGGACGTTCGTTACGTCCACGGACCCGACTCGGAGCTTCGGCCGGGTGTTCCCGCCGGTGAGACCGTCGAGTTCGAATGGAATGACAGCGCGATCTACCCAGGCACGTCACGGAAGTTCTGGGTTCACGTGCCCGTGAAGTACGACCCCTCCGAGCCGGCGTCGCTGATGGTGTTCCAGGACGGGCAGTGGTACCTCGACCCGGACGGAGAGGTGCGCGGTGGAATCGTTCTGGACAACCTGATCCATCGCGGCGAGATCCCGGTGACCATCGGTGTGTTCGTCGACCCCGGTGTCTTCGTCGGTGCCGAGAACCCGAAGAACCGCAATGCCGAGTACGACGCGTTCGACGACCGCTACGTCAACTTCCTCCTGACGGAGATCATCCCCCAGGTCACCGACCGGTACTCGATCACCGATGACCCGGACCGGTGGGGTATCTGCGGTGGCAGCAGCGGGGGCAACTGTGCCTTGACAGCCGCGTGGATGCGTCCGGACAAGTTCCGGCGAGTCATCGGCTACCTGTCCAGCTTCGTTCAGATGCCGGGAGGCAACCCCTACCCGGAACTCATTCCCAGTGTCCCCAACAAACCGCTGCGCATCTTCCTGCAGGCGGGTCACCGTGACCTGGGCTGGAACGAGCCCAAGGGGAACTGGCTGGCGGCCAACCTGCGCGTCGCGGCCGCGCTCGCCGAAGCGGACTACGACTTCCGTCTCGTGCTCGGCGACGGTGACCACAGTCCGAACCACGGTGGAGTCCTGCTGCCCGACGCCCTTCGCTGGCTGTGGCGATGACTCAGTCCGCAGGCGTCGTGGGCGAACGTTGGTAGTTCTTCCGCAGCAGCACGCAGACTGTCAATGGTGGGTTGCCAAGGGCTCCTTCGAACTCCTCGCTCCACAGGTCACCGGCGTATCGCATGCCGATCCGTTCCATGACAGCACGCGAACGTACGTTGTGGTGATCTGTGCACGACATCACGGCTTCCATCCCGAGGACGTCGAACGCGTACGCCAGCCCGGCACGTCCGACCTCGGCCGCATAGCCGCGGCCCCAGAACTCGTGCCGTAGCGCCCATCCGATCTCCAGCCAGTTCGCGTGCACCACGGACGGGTGGCGGTTCTCGTGCACGACGTCCACCCACGGCTCTGCCGGCAGGAAATCGTAGACCCGCCCCCAGTCGTCGTCTACCGGTGTGCGTCCCAGGCCACCGCGACCGACGACCTCACCACTCACCCGGTTGTACGCGATCCACTTGGCGGCGCCGTGCGAGCGCCACGACTCGCCCATCGACGCGGCCCACCGCTCGACCTGCAGTCGGTCCGGCTTCTCGTTGCCGTACGAGGGCCACGCCTCGTCGTCGCCATGAACAAGCCACAGGTCGTCGGCGTTGGCCGGGCCGACCGGCTCAAGCCGCAGGCGTTCGGTGTACTCAGCCATGTCGCAGGACGCTAGCGGTTACGCCTGGTGCTCTCAAAAGGTTTGCGTGGCTATGGTGTGGCGGCACGCGCAGAGCGGGACGACACCACCGACGACGCTCGCTGGTTCACTCGTGATGCCGCCGGTGGGCTCGATCTCTCCGCGCATGCCCGTTACGGAGTTGGGCTTCTGATCGGCGACACCGAGCTGGACGTGGGTCGATCCCAGCGACGCCCGTCGTAGTGTGAAGCCGATACGGCACAAACAGGAGGCTGAGGTGGCCGAGAAGACACTGACCGATGTGACGGTGGCCGAAGTGATGGCCGAGCTGGCCGCGCTCGAGGACCCCAAGGTGCGCGAGGTCAACGAGAGGCACGGTGACGATCACGGGGTCAACCTCGGCAAGCTGCGCGCGGTCGCGAAGCGGCTGAAGACCCAGCAGGAGCTCGCGTGCCGGCTCTGGCAGACCGGAGACACCGCGGCGAGACTGCTGGCGTTGCTGATCTGCCGCCCGAAGGAGTTCGAGCTTGACGAACTGGACCTGATGCTGCGTGAGGCGCGTACACCCAAGGTGCACGACTGGCTCGTGAGCTACGTGGTGAAGAAGAGTCCGTACGCCGATGAGCTTCGCCTGCGATGGTTCGCGGACGAGGACCCGGTGGTCGCGAGCGCCGGCTGGGCCCTCACCACCGAGCGCGTGACGAAGAAGCCGAGGGCCCTCGACCTCGAAGGGCTGCTGGACATCATCGAGGCGGAGATGAAGCATGCCCCCGATCGTCTGCAGTGGGCGATGAACGCGTGCCTGGCGCAGATCGGGATCGACCATGCCGAGCACCGCGCCCGTGCGCTCGACATCGGCGAGCGACTGGGGGTGCTCAAGAACTACCCGACACCGCCTAACTGCACGTCCCCGTACGCGCCCATCTGGATCAACGAGATGGTGCGCCGGCAGGAGGAGTAAGGACGCGCGCCATCCGCTCGCCGGCGTCGGCGTCGGCCTCGGCACGCGCGTCCGGTCAGCGTGCCTGCCGTACCCGCTCGATGTAGCCGACCAGAGCGGACAGCTGGTCAGCGCTCCAGGGCAGCCGCCGGCTGAGCTCGTCGGTGTGCTCGGTCCACATGCGCCGAGCCGCCTCCTTCGTCTGCTCCCCCTCGGAATGGAAGGCGTCGCCGAGCTCGTCCCAGCGGCGGACGAGTTCCTGAACCCGTTGGTCGTCCGTCGCGGTGTCGGCCCGAACATGCGCGAGCAGGTCCTCGACGAGACCGACCCACTCGCGTCGTGCGGCGTCCACCGAGTCGGCGCCGATCTCGACCCGGCGCTGCGCCAGTTGCTCCTGCTGTTCGTGGGTGAAGTAGTTGTCCAGCACCGAGATCATCTCCAAGGTGGTCATGAAATGGCCCGAAGCGGGAACTGACGGCCCGTCGAGCTGCCGGAGCAACCCGTCGACCTGCAGGGTCAGCCGCGCGATCCGTTGCCCTCGGGACCGAAGATCGCTCAACTGGGCTTGCAGCAGAGTGCGCATCGACACCAGGTCGTCCGGCGATCCGGCCACCACGTCCCCGATGTCCTGCAACGACATCCCGAGCGACTGCAGTGCCCGAATCCGGTACAGCCGGTGCAGGTCTGCCTCGGTGTAGCGGCGATGGCCGGAGGTCGTACGCCCGCCTGCCCGCAGCAGGCCGATCTCGTCGTAGTGGTGCAGCGTCCGCACGGTCACGCCGCTGGCGGCGGCCAGCTCGCCGATGCTCCACCGACGTCCGGTGGCGTCCTTCCCGGTCACGTCGGCAACCGTAGGACCTGACGCCACGTGAGGTTCAAGCTCTCGCGTCCTGAAGACCGCCCCATGCGGGTGATGCGCCACCGCACGACGGCGCGAGGCTGGGTAGCGGCGTGCCCGCACAGTCCGAATCGGGGAGGAACCATGCAGTATCCCCTCTGGCAGATATTGGTCACCATGGCCGCTCTGTTCCTCTGTATCTTGTGGATCTTCCTGCTGTTCAAGGTCATCACCGATCTGTTCCGCAGCCAGGATGTGGGCGGATGGGGCAAGGCGGGTTGGTTGCTGTTCATCGTGATCTTCCCTGCCATCGGGGTCCTGACGTACCTCGGTGTGCGTGGGCCGTCGATGGCCGAGCGAGAGATGGCGGCGGCGGCCAGGCAGGAGCGGGAGGTTCAGGAGTACGTGCGTACGACCGCCCGCATTCCGAACCAGGCGGACGAACTCAGCAAGCTCGCCCAACTTCGGGACCACGGTGACATCTCCGAGGCTGAATACCAACGGGCCAAGGAGAAAATCCTCAGCTGAGGTGACTGGCCCGGTGGAAACTCAGGTTTCCGCTCGGGCCGGCCAGCCGATCAGCAGGGGTGTGCCGCCGACTTCTTCAAGCAGCGGTGTGAGCTCTCCACGCACCCAGGCCTGGACGGGCGGCTCGAACGGATCCGGCCGGTTGGGCGACCACGAGTGGCGGTGTACCGTCGCGCCCCGGCGTTCGGCGACCAGGGACGCGTACATCAGCAGGCCTGCCGCCGGCCCGAACGCTCCACCGGGAACCACCACCGCGTCAGCCATGACGGCCAACCTATCTTGAGAACCGGCAAGCGGACCTGCCATGGTTGGCGTCGTGACTCGATCTCCGCAGCGGTACCCCCATGGTGACCTCGTCGTCGTGATCGACTGCTCGGATCTCGAACGTTCCGCGAGGTTCTGGACCGGCCTGCTGGGATACGAACGCGCCGGCGCGGCGGTGGAGCCCTACCAGAGCCTGGTGCCTCCCGGCGGTGGCTGCGAACTGCTGCTGCAGCAGGTGCCGGACGCCAAGCGTACGAAGAACCGCGTTCACCTCGACCTGCGAACGAGGGACCTCGACGCCGAGGTCGAGCGCGCCCGGTCGCTTGGAGCCGCGCTGCTGACCGAGGAGCCCGTCGTCGAGGAAGGATGGGGCTGGCACGTCCTGGCAGACCCGGACGGCAACGAGTTCTGCGTACTGCAGCCGCCGGAAGAGTACTGGCGCGGTTAGCGGGTCGGAGAGGGCGTCGAGGGGAGCGACCGCGTGAGCGCCAACAACACCAGCGCGATCACAACCGCCGCCGACAACCCGATCAGCAGTGGTGGGCGTTGCCCTGGCGTGAGGTGGTGCAGCAGGCGAACGTGAATCAGCAGGTGCGGCACGGCGAACACCAGATACACGGCAAGCGCGGTGCGCACCATGCTCCGCCCCGTGATGACGACGCTCACTGCCAGCACCACCGACGTCGCCAGGCTCATCGCGCCGTAGTCCATCATCAGGTGCGCGTTGTACGGCATGTGCATCCCGACCCACGGAATGTCGAAGAACGAGCGGGGAGACATCAGCGCCCAGCAACCCACGACGAACTGTGTGCCGGCGAGGAAGGCCAGGCCGAGACGGAGCCAGGTGCGCGCGTTCATGCGGCAATCCTCCTACTCCGATGACCGTTGCCGGTGGTGAGAGTTGACAGATCCTGTTACCCATGCCGGGTGACCTTGGCATCGTCCCTAGCGACGGACGTGCGGTGGCGATGGAGCACGAACAATCACGTTGCACGGTGGAGGGCCGGCGCCTAGCGTTCGCTCCACCAACTGTGGCCCGGCGGACGTGCCACTCCGCGCGGCCTTCGACTCAGAGGATCGGGAGGTGCGGAGCCGAATGACCTGTCAGCTCGACGCGCTCTGCTTCGACACGAACAACCCTTCTCTGCTGGCCCGATTCTGGGCCGGAGTCCTCGGCCGGGAGCTGGTCGACGATCCGCAAGCCGGGGTTGCGCTGCTGCCGAGTGACGACATCGGTTTCAGGCTTCGCTTCCTGCCGTCCCAGGCGCAGAAGACGGGTCAGAACTGGACCCACTTCGACCTGACCAGTACGTCCCTGGAAGACCAGCAGGCCACGGTGGCGAGGGCGCTCGAACTCGGTGGCCGGCACCTCGACATCGGTCAGGGGCCGGACGCCCGTCACGTCGTGCTGGCGGACCCGGAGGGCAACGAGTTCTGCGTGATCGAGCCGGGCAACAACTTCCTCGCCGGCACCGGGTTCATCGGCGCGCTCGCGGGCGACGGCTCGCAGGAGGTCGGCTACTTCTGGAGCGCGGCACTGGGCTGGCCGCTGGTCTGGGACCAGGACGAGGAGACCGCGATCCAGTCGCCCCACGGCGGTACGAAGATCACCTGGGGCGGACCGCCCGTGGAACCGAAGACCGGCAAGGAACGCCTGCACTTCGACCTCGCCCCACCCGCGGACGGCGACCAGCAGGCGGAGGTCGACCGGCTCGTCTCCCTCGGTGCGACGCGCATCGACATCGGTCAGGGCGACGTCAGCTGGGTGGTCATGGCCGACCCCGACGGCCGCGAGTTCTGCGTACTGCCTCCGCGGCTGCCCTGATGAACCCGTGACTCGGCCCGAGTGGTCTCACGAACGGCCGGAAGTGCCGGTGCTGGTACTCAGCGGCACCGTCGGGGTCGGGAAGACCAGCGTGGGGCGAGCCATCTCATACCTTCTGAGCCAACGGCAGGTTCCGCACGCGCTGATCGACCTCGACTGGTTCGAGACGTTCTGGACGCAGCGGAAGGACCTCGAGCAGAACGAGGAGACGCTGCACAGAAACATCTCGGCCGTGTGGCAGAACTACCGGGACGCCGGCGCCGAGCGACTTGTGTTCTGCCGCATCGTGGAGGCGAACGCCGTGCTGGACCGGCTTACCGACGCGGTTCCGGGAGCCCGTCCGATCGTGGTCTGGCTGGCGGCTCCCACCGATCAGGTGCTGGCCCGAATCAGGTCACGAGAGGCCGAGGACCCGAGCTGGTTCATGGAGACCTCGGTACAGGTGGCGGAAAGAGTCGTACCCGAAGACATCGCCGACCACGTGATCCACGTCGGTGAACGTACGCCGACCCAGATCGCCGAGGAGGCCCTTCGCCTCACCGGCTGGGGCGAGCTCCGCTGAACCGGCTCACGCGGGTGACGCGACGCGCTGCGGTGCGCTGGTCTCGTGTACGAAGCGGTTGATCGCCTCGGCCACCTGGGCGGGTTGGTCGAGGTTGTCGAAGTGGCTGGCGCCGGTCACCCATTCCAGCTTCACGTTCGGGAACCTGCTCGCGGCATCGTGGAACAACCACTGCGGCTGCGAATCGTCCTCGGTCGCCTGCAGTTGCAGGATCGGGAACGGAAAGCTGTCCTCGGCGATCCGGTCCGTGGCGGCGGGCAGGTCCCAGTTGCGGGCAAGGTAGTAGTGCGCGACCGCCTCTGCGACCCCCGGCCGGGAGAACTCGTACACGAGGTAGTCACGATCCTCCGGCCGCAGTCGCGTCGTCATCCGCGGCGGATAGACCTTGTCGATGAGCTTTCCCGGGTCCTGCATCTTGTGCCGGCCGAACCAGTAACTGCGGCAGAACAGCCACTGCGGCTTGAGCCGGTAGAAGGTGATCCAGTCCCTCAGCGACTTCGGGCTGGCCAGGTCGACCTCCATCCGCACGTACCCGAGGATCCGCTCCGGGTAGTTGCCGACGAGGATGCTGCCGATGACCGTGCCCCAGTCGTGTGAGACGACGTAGAACTTCTTGATGCCAAGGTCGTCCATGAAGTCCAGGGTCTGCCGGGCGACCGTGTGCCAGTCGTAGTTGCGGTCCTCGTGGTCGGATCGGCCGTACCCCTTCATGTCGACGGCGATCAGCCGGTAGTCGTGATCAACCAGCGGGAGAACGTGGCGCCAGGAGTACCAGCTTTCGGGTAGTCCGTGCAGGAAGAGGATGACCTCGCCGTCACGCGCGCCTTCGTCCACGTAGTGCCAGTTCAGGCCGTTCACAACCCGGTCCTGGTGGTTGAAGTCGGCATCGACGCGATCGTGTGCGGCCTGCTGCTGCGCCCGAAACGCTACGTACTTCTTGGTCAGGCCCTGTGCACGCAGGCGGTCGTACACCTGGGTGTACGCGACACCCGCAAGCCCCGCACCCGCCGTGAGCAACGCTGCTCGTTTCACCAGCCTGCGCATCGCGATCATCCCCTTCGTCTCGCCGCTGCCAAGGCCCCACCAACCACCACATCAGCACCTCCTCGGCAAAGCGCAGGGCCTTGTGGTGCAGGGTTTCGCGACCCAGGTACCGGACCGACAGCCATGTCCGCGGCGTAGGTCGGGGACGAGCAGCCGAGGGAACTACTTCAGCCGGGCGCGGTGTGCCGCTTCCCTGACGATCAGTTCGGCGGTCGCGCCGGGGGTGAGGCCAGAAGTGTCGAGCCACCAGCCGACGTCGCCGAAGTCCCGTCGCAACCCGGCCTCGAGCCGGTGGTAGCCGTCGAACTCCCATCGCTCACTCAGCTCACGCGTCGCGTTCCGCTGCCGGCAGACGTCGACGGTTGGGGCGAGGGTGACGAGATGAACCGGCCGCGGCGCCATCAGGCCGACGAGGAAGTCGAGCTCCGCAAGATCTGTCACGAGCTGGTCGAGCAGCACGGTGAAGCCGAAGTCGATGTAGTTGTTCGCCAGACCGGCCAGGTTCCGGTCACAGAGCTCGCCCTGCCGCCTGGCTTCGTCCACTGGTTCGCCCAGCCGCCAGACGCGGCCGCTGAGAACCATCTCGTTCACGTCGTCGGCCTTGATCCGAGCGGCGCGAGGCAACAGCCGGGCGGCCAGTCCGGTCACCGTCGACTTCCCCGCCCCGGGCATCCCCGACACGATCACGCAGTCCTGCAGGTCTTCTCCGGTCACGGCCACGATCGTGCCGAGCCGCCGTGCGGACCGGCAACCCCATTTCGGCCGGACCTCCGGCGGATCACTTCCGAGCGATGTCCAGGACACGCCACAGGCACTCAGTGCTGGATGAGGCCGCCGACCGGGACGGGATCGACGTGGCCTGTGGCCGGTGTCAACCGCGCCAGGGTGAGCCCGACGTCGACCAGCGACGAACGAGGTAGCCGGGCGACGTCGGGAATCGGGGTCCACACGGATTCGACGACGTCGCCGTCCGGCTCGGGCCGCAGCTCGCCGCCGGTGATGCGAACCTGGTAGAAGATCCCGACGTTCTGGTGCTTGATCCCTCTGCGTGCCTCGGTTGCGGGAATCACCCGGGAGTCCACGCCCAGCAGGCGCTCGACGACTGCCTCGTAGCCGGTCTCCTCGGCGACCTCCCGGATCACCGCGTCGTACGGATCCTCCGCGTGCTCGACCCTGCCACCCGGAAGGGTCCAGGTGCTCTCGACCACCGCCGAAACGAGTCGGGCCAGGAGCACCCGGCCGTCCTCGACGCACACGGCGTATGCCGCGAGCCGGAAGCTTGGCTCCGTGCCGTCCACCAGCCCCTCCGATCTCCCAGCGTTCAGGACGCCATTCCCCGATTATGCGGGTCACCTTCCAGGCGATACCCAGCCCCCACGCATCCGGTCTCAGCCTCGTGGGGACTTGTAAGGGTCGCTGATGGTGTGGCGGCGGTGCGCGACGTCGAGTACGTCGGAAGGAAACTGAGGACCGGCAACGTAGTAGCGGGCCTTGGTGTTGCCGACCGGAGTGAGCAACCCCGCTCTGGTCAGGGCCTGGATGTCGCGGACGGCCTGTTGGTTGCTGAGAGCCTCGGCCTTCTCATAGCGCGAACGGCGTACGCGGCCGGAGATCGCGACGTCGTGCAGTGCGGTGATCTGGCGTTCGGCGAGGTGGAGCCGATCGGCGTGGTCGGCCAACGCGATCCAACAGTCGGTCGAGCGTTGTACGCGGTGCCGGACCCGCTGGGACTGTTCGTGATACGCGCGCAGGTTGAAGCGGACCCAGGGAAGAGTCTCCCGCTTGGGTGAATACACCGGCCCGCCCACTTCCCGCAGCACGCTGTAGTACTCCCACGTGTTGCCGGGAAGGCCGAGCCATTCCTCGATCGAGGAGAACTCGGGGGCCACCACGCCTGCTCGGGCGATCAGCAGGGTCTGCAGGCTGCGCGACATCCGGCCGTTGCCGTCGATCCACGGGTGGATCTTCACCAGGTTGAGATGAGCCATCGCCGCGCGCACCAACGGATCCGCCTCGAGATCACCTTGATTGAGCCAGGAGACCAGCTCGTCCATCAGATGAGGGACGTCCGCCTCGTCCGGTCCTTCGTATTCGGTGGCGTGCGGGTCGCCCGCCGTCGTGATGAAGATGGGCTTCTTCCGCCACCGGCCGGCCGGATAGTGAGGATGGTGATGGCCCTGCAGCATCCAGTGCAGTGCGTTGAGAAGACCCTGAGTACTCGAAATCATCGACGTCCCACAGTGACTGGATATAGGTCATCGTCTGTTGAAAGGCGAGCGTCTCCTTCTTGTTCCTATCGCTGGTATCGACGGCTTCTCGCTCTCCGTCGAGCAGGTCAGCCACATCCACCGGATCGACGCGGTATCCCTCGATGGTGTTCGACGCAGCGATCGCCGAAGCAGTCAAGGAACGCCGGATGTTGTCGACCAACCTCACGGGAACTCGTTGCACGACCTCGCGCAACTCGTGCCGCATGGCGGCGACCTCGACGAGGACCTCTCGGTCGATGGAGACCGGCGGCGGAGTTCGGTAGAGCACACGCCGAGTATGACCCACAGGTTGACTGACGATCCCGCGAAGCGCCGACCAAGATCGCGATCCCGACGTCAGTGGTCGTGGTGGGTGAGTTCTTCGGGGTTGAGGTCGAGGCGGTCACGTAGGGCCGCGAGGGCCTTCTCGGTGGCCACCCGAACGATGCGCTCCGGGTCGTCGGTCAGCCGGAGCAGCGTGGGGAGGTGCTCTCGCTCGGCGACGCTCGCCATTGCCCGGGCAGCGGCGGCTCGGACGCGGGGCCCGGGGTCCTCGGTAAGGGTCACGAGGGTGGGCACGGCGTCGGCAAGTTCGCGGTCACCGGCGATGACCGCGCAGTGCTCGACGACCCGCCACGCCTCGTCGTACAGGCCATGGAGCACGGCGGCCGCGGCCGTGTCGTCCCAGCAGTAGCGCAGGGCCCGTGCGGCCCAGACCCGAGCCCAGTAGGGGTTCGGCTCCTTCAGCAGCCAGGACAGCTCGCCACGAAAGCCCAGCGTCCGCAGGAACTCCTCCTCGCCCGCGGGATCCGCGCCGCGCAGCAGGGCCGCGCAACGCCGAACGACGTCCGCCGATCCGTAGCGGGCACAGGCCTGGCGTACGTACTCTCGCGGCGCTTGCCGGGCATTCATGACGGCGACCCTGTTCTCGCCGGATCGATCACCGGGCTGATCTCCGTACGGACAAGCCGCCGGTACGTGTCGACATCCAAGACCCTCGCACGTACGCGATGACGAAGGCGACGGGCACGCACCGACCGCGGTCCGGAGTCGAAGAACCCGAGTGCGGCGTCACGGTCGCGGCGCAGCGCCGGTTGCATGTACGCCGGCCGGCGGGAGGCCGCCTGCAGCAGTCCGTCCGTCAGTCGGGGACTCGTCCCGGACAGGAAGCGGTGCAGGTCGTCGTGGATGCCCGCCGGCGCCGCAACCGTGAACGACACAGGCGCCGACCTGGTGATCGAGGCCGGCACGTGCAACCCGTCACCGGAAGCCGCCCACAGCAGACGCAGAAAGGCGGTGTAGCCGTCGCTGCAGGTGACCCCGAGGCGTGAGCCCATTCCCTTGCCCAGGTGAGGAAAACAGCCGTAGGCGCGCCCACCCTTGGGTACGACGGGTTCCAGCGTGAAGCTGTGCATCCCTTCCGGCGTCTCCGTCACGACGATGTACGGGACCAGCGGTTCCTTCGTGATCGGGTTCGGAGAGCGCAGGTCAGGGTCGGCGTTGAACAGCGGCCGGAGGGCGAACATCAACTCCTCCTCCCGCCAGAACGCGGCCTGTTCGTCGGCGGCGGGCTCCCAGGCGACCCGGCGTACGAGGTCGTAGCGCTGGTCCAGTCGCGACCGGGGCACCTTCGTCGCCGCGTGCTGGCTCAGCCGCTGCCGGAGGTTCGTCGCCTTCCCGACGTAGATGACCTCCTCGTTGTCGTCGAGGAAGAGGTAGACCCCTGGATGGCGAGGCGCCTCGGCAGCGGCGGCCCGCAGGACGCCGAGCCCCACCGCACCCCAGCCGTTCGCTTCGGTCATGGCCGGACGATAGTCGGCGCGGTGAAGGAGGACCAGGTGGGCAGCCAGAGATCGCCGGCCTCGTCCGGCTGGGACCGGCTGCGGAGGAAGGCGAGCAGCGTCGGCAGGGCTTCGTGCGCGCTGTGTGCGGACCAGAGCGGGTAGAGCGGATACACCGGCGTGGGTGCCACGACGGGAATCCGGCGCAGGTCGTACGTCGCCGGCCACAGGTAGCGGCTGCCCCGGCCGACGAGGGTGGCAAGGCGTGGTGAGCCGGCGAGTTCGGCGAGGAGCGCCTCGTTGCCGAAGTTCGGGGCGACCGAGTCGATCGTCAAGCCGAAGTTGGCAGCAAGCTCGCGGTAGTAGGCGCCGGGTTCGCTGGCGGGCGGCATCGGGAACATCCAGATCGGGTGGTCGACCAGGTCGGCAAGCTCAAGTTGACGGCGGTCCGCGAGCGGGTGGCGGGGACCGACGAGGAGTTCGTGCCGGTCGTACAGCGCGGGCCCGGCGCGAAGCCCCGCAGGAGCGCGGCCGGCGGTCGCGGCCAGCGCGCGGAAGGTGAGGTCGACGGTCCCGTCGGCGAGGGCGGCCAGCGCCTCGTCGCCTTCGAGGAGCGGCAACGTCACGACGTCCAGGTCGATCTCGGGGTGTTGCCGGTGGAACGCCTGCAGCAGTACGGCGGGGGCGATGCGCCGGTTCACCACGTCCACACGCAACGCCCGGCTGGCCGGCAGGACGGACGCGACGGCGCGGTTCTCCACGCGGAGGAGTTCCCGCGCGTGCGGGAGGAACGCCTGGCCGTCGACGCTGAGGCGCACACCCTTCGGGCCGCGCACGAACAGGCGTACCCCCAGATCGCGTTCGAGTGCCGCGACCCTCTTCGACACGGCCTGCTGGGTGAGGGCCAGCTCGTCCCCGGCGGCCTGGAACCGGCCGGTGTCGGCGACGGCCACGAACGTACGCACGGCGTCGAGGTCCACCGGCCGAACCTATCTCCTCGGGCTCAGCACCCTGAACACCTCCGCACCCCCGAACAACTCCGCACAACGGCCGGTTGTGCCCGATCGGCGTGTCGGTTGTTTGGCTGCCCGGCCGCGGTCCGGTTGGCTACCGGTCGGGCAGCGCGCCGCTGTCCGCGACAGGTGGCGACGGGGGAGTGCTGGTTGCGGTCGTTCGGGAGTCTGGGCAGGCGGTTCGGCTGGTTGTGGGCGGCGTACGCGGTCAGTGCGTACGGGACGTGGCTGGGGTTCGGCGCGTTCTCGTTCATCGCGATCCGGGTGCTGCACGCGAGTGCCGCCGAGGTGGCCGCGATGTCGGCGGCCGGGCTGGCGGTCGGTGCGCTGGCGGCTGTGCCGGTCGGCCCGTGGGTGGAGTTCCGCCGCAAGCGTCCGGTGATGATCACGATGGATCTGGTGCGGTTCGGTGCGCTGGTGTCGATCCCGGTCGGCTACGCGTTCGGCGTCCTGAGCATGGCTCAGCTGGTCTGCGTCTCGATCGTGCTGGCGGCCGCCAACATCGCCTTCACCGCCGCAAGCGGTGCGTTCCTGAAGTCACTGGTCGCACCGGGCGACCTGCTGACCGCCAACGCGCGGTTCGAGTCCACAACGTGGTCGGCCAGCGTGGTTTGCCCGACCGTCGGCGGGGCGGCGATCGGGCTCTTCGGGCCGGTGGTGACGATCGCCGCCGATGCGGTCAGCTACCTGCTCTCGGCCCTTGGCGTCACATCGATCGGCGGCCCGGAACCCGCTCCGGCCGGACCGTCGGCCCGCCCGAGCCTGGCCGGACTTGCCGAGGGCTGGCGCCACATCCTGCGCCATCGCCCACTGCGCCGGCTGTTCCTGAACTCGGTGGTGGTCAACGGCCTGATCATGGCCGGCGAGGCGCCGCTGGCGGTGCTCATGCTCGGCGAGCTGGGGTTCCCCGCCTGGCAGTACGGACTCGCGTTCGCCGTCCCCTGCGTCGGCGGCCTGGTCGGCTCCCGGCTGGCCCGTCCGCTCAGCGCGCGCTTCGGCAGCGCCACCGTCCTGCGCGTCTTCGGGGCACTGCGGTGCGTGTGGCCGCTCGGGCTCGTCCTGGTCGGTCCCGGGCTGCCGGGCCTGCTCGTCGTGATCGCGGTCGAACTGGTGCTGATCGTCTGCTGCAGCATCTTCAACCCGGTGATGGCTACCTACCGGCTGCAGGCCGTCGACCACGACCGCGTTTCCCGCGTACTGGCCGCCTGGTCGGTGACCAGCACCGCGGCCAGGGCCGTCCTCATCGCGGTGTGGGGAGTCCTCGCCACCGCCACCAGCCCGCGGTGGGCGCTGGGCTTCGCCGGAGTGCTCCTGCTCGTGGCGCCTTTCCTGCTGCCCGTCGGCGTCAAGGACGACCGGACCGCTGCAACCGTGGGTTGACGCTCAGGGGAGAGACGCGTCGTACTCCTCCCGGTTGGCGAGCACCTCGTTCATGTGCGCCTCGGCCCACTTCTTGATGTCGCGCATCACCTGGTGGAGCGACAGCCCGAGCTCTGTCAATTCGTAGGTGACAGTGATCGGCACGGTCGGGGTCACCGAGCGGGTGACCAGGCCGTCGCGTTCGAGCGAACGCAGTGTCTGGGTGAGCATCTTCTGGCTCACTCCGGCCAGCCGCCGGGACAGCTCGGAGTAGCGCATCGCCCGCGGCCCTCCCGCGCGCTCGCCCCTGGTCCGGTGTGGGCCGTCGCTGCCGAGCGCAGCCAGGATCAGCGCGACCCACTTGTCGGAGATCCGGTCCAGCAGCTGGCGGCTGGGACACTCCGCCAGGAAAGCGTCGTACTCCACCTTCGCCTGTGCCCTCTTCTGGGCCGCCGTCTTCGTCGGCATCGAGCCCTCCTTTTCGCTGACAGGAGAGTTACGCACTTCCAGGTGTGTACTTCCCGATAGAGAGTTATCTCTCCATAGTGGTGGCAGAAGCGATCGAACGCAACGCCACGAGGGAGTACGCCATGAGCACCGACCTGAACACCGCAACCTTCCGTACCGCCGTCGTCCGCGAACCAAGCGGACCCGACTCGATCGAGATCATCGACGTTCCCGTCGTCGAACCCGGCCCGGGCGAGGTCAGGGTCCGGGTCGCCGCCACGGCCGTCAACCCGGTCGACCTCGGGGTCGCGGGCGGCTTCTTCCACTCGATGGGCCTGATCGACCAGCCTGAGCACACGGGTCTGGGCTGGGAGTTCGCCGGCACCGTCGCGGCCACCGGACCGGGGGTGGACCTGCTCTTCGGTGCCCGGGTCGCCGGACTGGTGGCGGGTTTCGACCGCGACTTCGGCACCTACGCCGAACAGCTGGTCGTACCCGCTGCAGACATCGCGCTCGTACCCGACCGGCTGGACCTGACCGTGGCGTCGACGGTACCGCTCAACGGGCTGACCGCCGCCCAGATCCTGGACCTGATCGGCGACGCGCCCGCGCCCAGCGGAGGCAGCCGGCTGCTGGTGACCGGGGCCGCCGGGGCGGTCGGGGGATACCTCGCGGTGCTCGCGCAGGACCGCGGCTGGCAGCTCACGGGCCTGGCCCGGGCCGAGGACGAGGAGTTCGTACGCGGCCTCGGCGCCGACTTCGCCACCCAGGCCGAGCCGCGCTGGGACGCTGTGGCCGACGCCGCGGTCCTGCAGGAGAAGGGTCTTGCCCTGGTCGCCGACGGCGGGATCTTCGTCGGAGTCCGGCCGGGCGCCGCACCGCCCGCGGAGCGCGGGATCACGTCGCAGGCCGTGGAGGTGCACCCCGACGGTGCCCGGCTCGGCGAGCTGCTCACCCGCACCGCGTCCGGTGAGCTGCCGGCCCGGGTGCACGCGGTCCTGCCGCTGGACCAGGTTGCCGACGCCCACCGGGCGGTCGCCAAGGGCGGCGTACGCGGTCGTTACGTCCTCACGCCCTGATCGTTGCGGCGGTCGTGGATCGGATGGCTCACTGAAACTCGACCCAGGTCAGGCGAGTGCCTCGACCTCGGTGAGCTGCCCGTCGACGATGTGCAGGCGGCGGTCGCAGCGCCGGGCGACGTCGGCGTCGTGGGTGGCCAGCAGCACGGCGGCGCCGTGGTCGGCGGCTCCGAGGATGGCGTCCAGGGCGAGGTCGCGGTGGGCCGGGTCCTGCTCGGCGGTCGGCTCGTCGGCGAGGAGTACGGCGGGCCGGGTGGCCAGCGCCTGGGCCACCGCGACCCGCTGCTGCTGACCGCCGGAGAGCTCCTCGACGAGATGCTCGGACCGGTCGCTCAGCCCGACCACGCGCAGCGCCTCGGCGGCCCGGGTTCCGGCCTCCTCGGCTGGTACGCCGGTGGCGCGCAGGGCCAACTCGATGTTCTCCGCGGCGGTCAGCAACGCCACCAGGGCGTACCCCTGGAACACCATGTGCACCCGGCGGTGCGGCCGGGCTCCGTGCCGGTCCAGCGGCCGGCCGTCGAGGGTGACGGTGCCCGCGGTGGGGGCGGACAGCCCGGCGAGCACCGCCATCAGGGTGCTCTTCCCGGAGCCGGACGGGCCGGTCAGGGCGACCCGCTCCCCGCCGCGGACGGCGAGGTCGATGCCGCGGAGGATCTCCTGCCCGCCGCGGGCGAACCGCAGCCCACGGCCGACCAGCTCCACCCCGACCAGCTCCACCCCGGCCAGCTCCACCCCGGTCTGCTCGACCCCGCTCGGATCCACCCCGGTCACGATCGGTCTCCTTCCAGTCCGGGCCGGCCCTGCGAGCCCGACCGCAGCCACGCACCCGCACCCGGCTCCAGCCGCCCGTCGTGGATGGCGTACTCGGTGTCCAGCGCGTCGCTGACGTGCCGGTCGTGGGTGACGACCACCAGCGCGGTGCCCCGCCGCTCCCGGGCGGCCAGCATCAGCGCGATCACCGCGTCGCCGGTGCCGCGGTCCAGCTGGCTGGTGGGTTCGTCGGCCAGCAGCAGGGCCGGGCGTCCGGCCAGCGCGACGGCCAGCGCAAGCCGCTGTTGCTGCCCGCCGGACAGCAGCCGGGCCGGCCGGTCGGCGTACTCGTCCAGGCCGACCGACTCCAGCAGCTCGCCCGCCTCCGCACGGCGCTCGGCCCGGCTCGACGTCCCGGACCGCTGGGCGAACGCGACGTTCTGCCGGGCGGTGGCGTACGGCAGTACGTTGCGGCCGGGCGTCTGCAGCACCATGCCCAGCTTGCGGGCCCGCAGCCGCAGCAACCCTCGCTCCGACAGGGCGACGACGTTTTCCCCGTCCACCGCGATCCGGCCCGACGTCGGGCGCACGAGTCCGGCGAGCAGCGTCAGCAACGTCGACTTGCCTGCCCCTGACGGGCCGACCAGCGCGACCGCTTCCCCTTGCCTTACTCGCAGTTCGACCTCGTTCAGCGCGGTGACCTCGGTGCCCTCGTCGTCGCGGTAGACGTGGGTGAGCCGCTCACACAGCACGGCGGGGGTGTCCACGGTCATGCCGGCGCCTCCCGCAGCTGGTCGAATCTCGACGTACGCATCAGGTTGATCGAGCTGGCGGCGACGACCACGGCGAGCACCGCCACCACGGCGGCCACTGTGAGCAGCACCGGAACCGCGTGCAGGCCGTACAGCATCGGCGGGGTGGTCGGCAGGTCGGCGAACTCGGGTACGACGGGCACCGTCAGCACCGCGCCCACGATCCCGGCGGCGACGCCGATGGCGATGCCGAACAGGATCAGCAGACTCTGCTCGGCGTACAACGCGGTGAACAACGTGCCGCGGCGCACCCCGAGCGCGGACATGGCGGCGAGCTCGTACGTGCGCCGGCGCCCGGTCAGGTGCAGGTGCAGCACCGCTCCGCCGGCGGCCAGCACCGCGCCCAGCAAGGCGCCGGCGAGGAACAGCAGGATGGCCAGTGCGGGTCCCTGTCGTTCGTAGATCGCGGTCTGGTGCGCCGCCGAACTCGTGTCCAGGATGGCCACTCCGGCGCGTTCGAGCCGATGCGGGAAGGTGTCGACCGCGCTCGGCGCCAGCCAGACCGTCTCACTGGTCACGGTGTTGAACCCGTGCAGGGCGCGCTGGGCGTAGGCACGGTCCACGACGACTCCGTGCGTGCCGGCGCCGGGCAGCGCCGGCCCGGTCGACAGCGCGTGCACGGCAAGGGCCTGTCCCGTCAGCCCGGTGATGCGCACCGGACCGGTGGGCGGCCCGGTCGCCAGCGCGGGCAGGGCAGCCGGGGTGTCGGCGATCCGCCAGGTCGGGGTGTCCGCGGCGTTGGCGTGCGTCGTCAGCGTGAGCCCCGAACCGGTCGGGGTGACCGCGGTCGCACCCCCACCGGCCGGCCGCCAGGCATGCGCTCCCCGCGCGCCGTGCGCGTCGGACAGGTGGGCGTCGACGGTCCGCCAGCCGGCGCCGGTCCGGGTGGACACGCCGGTCAGTGTCAGGCTGCCGCCGATCGGGTAGAAGGCGCCGGCCGGACGATCCAGGTGTACGCCCGCCAGCCGGCACCCGCCGGTCAGGCAGGGCAGGTCGGCGGTCAGCGTGTTCACGCCCTCGTGCAACGGGCCGAGGGTGATCGGGGTCAGCCCGCCCTCGCGCTGGGCGACCTCGGCGACCAGCAGGGGTTCCCGGGCGCCGGGCAGCCGCCCCGCCCGCACGTTCACCCGGAGCTGTTCTCCGGACAGCATCACCGGTGGCGCCGCCGTGGTGGTCAGCCGGCCGGTCAACCGGGGGAGTGAGGCCGGGCCGAAGTCCGTACGCCAGAAGGCGATCCGCGCGAACCGGTCGGGCTGTACGGCGAGCAGCTGCACCTGGTCCGAGCCGCGGAACTCGGTGGCCGTGCTGACCGCGGTCGCCTGCCGTCCCGACGGGTCGAGCCGGTTCACGATCGCGGCCAGGTCCTGGCCCGGCGGCGGGCTGACGGTGAGCACCTCCGCGGCGCCGACCTCGGTCCAGGCCCGGTCGTGCGCGTTCGTCCGGGCAACGGCCCAGGCGTCGATCGCGAACGCCACCAGCCCGAACGCCACCGACAGCACCAGGGCCAGCCGGAGCGTGCTCGGGCGCCGACCGAGTTGGCGTACCGCGAGGAACCCTCCGAGACCCGCTCGCCGCCGCCGGGTCCGGCCGAACCCGGCCCGGCACAGCCCCGGCAGGACGCGTGAGCCGATCAGGGCAGCGGCGAGTACGACGAGACCGGGCGCCAGCAGTGCGAGCACGCTGGGGGAGCCGGCTTCGGTGCCGACCGCGCCGCGGCGGGCGAGCACCACAAGTCCCGCGACCGACGCCAGGCCGACCACGACGTCGACCGCCCAGGGCCGGGCCTTGGCGCGCCGGGAGGCCCGCCGCCACTGCTCGACCACCGGGCGCCGGAGCGTACGGGAACCGGCGAGCACCGCCGCCACCGCGGCGCCGAGGCCCGCGCCGAACGCGGCGAGTCCGGCGGCTCCGGTGATCACGACGGGGGTGCTCGGCGCGAGGCTCAGCGAGGCGATGCCGGACACCCAGCCCACCGCGAGCGCGAACCCGATCGGGACGGCCAGCACCACCAGCACCAGTGTGTCCAGCAGGCCGAACGCCACCGTCCGGCCCGGCGGCACTCCGCGCAGCTTGGCCAGCGCCACCTCCGGCCCCCGCGCCTCCGACGCGTTGGAAACCACCAGGAACAGGATCAGCCAGCACAGCACCAGCAGCTGGATCTCGACCACCCAGACAGGCAACGTGAGCTTGTCCCTGATCTCGTCGGCCTCCATCAGCACCGCCACCATCGCGGCCGTGTCACTCGAGGTGCCGTCGGCGGTGAGCTGCTCCGAGCCCTGGCCGTAGGTGCCCAGGTCCTTCCGCAGCGCGGGCAGGTCGGTCAGCCGGATCCGGTCGAGGTCGAGATAGCGGTCCACCGCGCCGACCGAGTCGGTGTCGCCGGGCTGGTCCTCGACGGTTGCCCGTGGTGCGAAGATCGCGTCCAGGGTGCCGCCCTGGTCGCCGGCCACACCCGAGCCGGAGTACGCCGCGAAGTACGGCCGGCCGGCCCAGTAGTCGCCGGTCGGCTCCAGTGGTGCGTACACCCCGGCCACCGTGACCCGGCGGCCGTTCACCTCCAGCACGCCGCCGACGCGCCAGTGCTGGGAGGCGGCTGCGCTCGCGCTGACGATCACCGAGCCGGCCCGGGTCGCGCACCGGCCCTTCTGGATGGTCACGTGCGAGCAGACCCCGGCGCGGTAGACCAGCGGCGCGGGGTTGCCCGTCGTACCCGGTGTGCCCGCGATGGCTCGTACCTGCAGCGACTCCACCGGTGACACCAGCAGGCGGTTCAGGGTCGGCACGGACCGCAGCCGGTGGTCGCTGCGCCGGACCACCTCCTCCAGCCGGCGGGTGCGGACCGTGCCGTTCAGGTGGTCGGTCACGATCCGGCCGATGGGCAACGCCTGGGACAGCGTGTCCCGCAGCACCGACTCCCCGGCCGACCGCAGGAACAGCGGCCCGGTCACCGCCGCACCCACCACGAGCGAGGCGATCACCAGCACCGCCAGGGAAACTCCCCGCCGGAACCACATCCCCCGCAACACCAGCCGGACATCGTGCACCCGGGCACCTTAGCCCTGTCGGCCGGGAGGAGTCCTGCCAGTTACCCGCGCCGTTGCGCCGCGCCGCCTCGGCCGTGGGAAGCGTGAAGAGTGCCAGATCCGCCATCGGAGCAGGCCCGGGCAGCACGGTGATCGTCGGGGACACGTGCCTTAGGGTGCACGGATGATCGACGTGCCCGAACTGTTCGTACGCGAGACCGTGCGTCGCGAGGGCGACACCGGCGAGCGCTGGATCGCCACCCTGCCTGGGCTTGTCGAGGAGCTGCTCGAGAAGTGGGCCTGTACACCGACCGGGCCGGTGATGCACGGCAAGGTCGGCGTCGTCGTTCCCGTACGCCGGCACGACGGATCCCCCGCCGTACTGAAGGTCTCGTTCCCGCATCCGGGCAATGTCGACGAGCCGACCGCCTACGCCGCGTGGGCGGGCCGCGGGGCGGTGTGCCTGTACGAGCGGGACGACGCGCGGTTCGCCATGCTGCTGGAGCGCGTCGAGCAGACCACGCTGGTCGAGATCGAGGACGACGACGAGGCCGCCGCCGTGTGCGGGCGGCTCACCCGGCTGCTGGCGGTGCCGGCCCCGCCGGGCCTACGCCGGCTGAGTGACCGCGCGGAGGAACAGGAACGCGAACTCAGCACCGCGTCGCAGACGTTGATCAGCCACGTGCCGCGCCGGGTCGTCGACGCGGCCCTGGCCACCATCCGCGAGCTCGGGCGCGAGCAGCCGGAGACGCTGGTCCACGGAGACCTGCACTACACCAATGTCGTACGCGCGAACCGTGAACCCTGGCTGGTGATCGACCCCAAGGGCTTCGCGGGCGACCCGGCGAACGACGCGTTCAGCGTGGTGGTCGGCAGCGCCCAGCGTCAAGTGGCCGTTGACGACCTCTGCAGACAGCTGCGGCGACGGCTGGCGATCTTCGCCGACGCCGCCGAACTCGAACGGGAGCGGGTGATTCGCTGGGCGCAGGCGCACTCACTTCTACACGCCTGCTGGGCGCGCAACGCCTCGGACCCGGAGGGGACGGCCGCGCTCGCCGAGCGAGTCGCGGCCGTCCTCACCTGAGCGCGACGAGCTCAGACCTTCTCCCAGACGGACACGTGCGTGGTGCTGTCGGCGGTGAACTCCGAGCGGTCCCAGCCGGCCCAGCGGTGCTTCAGTCGCATGCCCGCGATGCGTGCCATCAGGTCCATCTCGGCCGGCCAGGCGTACCTGAACGGGATCCGGTAGAAGCGACCCTTGCCGTCCGGGCTCACGGTGACGTGGTTGGAGCTGAACTCCTGCGTCACCACGTCGTACTGGTCGAATCCCACGTACCCACCGCGGTGTCCGTCCGGTGCCACCGTGAACGGAACGGTGTCCTGCCCCGGCGGCAGCCGGCGCAGATCCGGTACGCCCACCTCGATCAGGAACAGCCCGCCCGGACGCAGGTGCGCGGCCGCGTTGCCGAAGACGTCGACCTGCCCGTCCTGGGTGGTCACGTTGCTGATCGTGTTGAACACCAGGTAGACCAGCGAGAACTCGCCGGCGCCGTCCACCCGCGTGCTCGTCATGTCGCCCATGGTCAGCGCGACCGCGTCGCCGCCCGGTTTGGAGCCGATCCGCGCGGCCATCGCCTCGCTGAGCTCGATGCCGCTGACCGGGACGCCGCGGGTGGCCAGCGGGGCCGCGATCCGGCCGGTCCCGACGGCGAACTCGAGGACGGGACCGCCGTCGGCCAGGTCCTCCAGCACGTCCACCGCCGGCGTGACCACCTCGGGTGCGTTGGCGGCGCCGCCAGGGTCGTCGTAGCTCGCGGCCACGCTCTCCGGGAACCAGCCGTCGGCAGGGTCGTCGTTCCGCGCGTCAGCGGAAGGGCCGTTGTCGTTCGCCTCGTCACTCACGGCCCGAAGGCTATGCCCGAGGCGGGCCGGTCCTCACGTCCTTTTCGGTGGCCGGCGAGTCGTGGGACGCGAGAACGTATGGAGGCCACCACGCCCCGTTCGGGCCTTGCCTCGATCAGCTCCGCGCCCGGGCCAGCAACGCGGCGTGGGGGAGGGTCAGCAGACCGTCGGTGTCCGCGAACTCCGCGCTGAACTCGTCGAAGAAGGCCTTGATGTCTGCCCGGACCGCGGGCGGCTGGCTCTGGATCAGCTGCCCGGTGAACGCCACCCCCGCGGCCGGTCCCGCCCACCACTCCTCGGCGCCGACCCGGTGGTTCCAGTGCAGCGTTTCGCAGGACACCTCCCGCAGTCCTGCCGCCGCCAGCAACGAGGTCAGCCCCTCCGCGGTGCGGGCGAAGTCCTCCTCGGCCTGCAGCGGCGGAAGGTGCGGCGGCCGTCGCGCCCCCGCGGCCTGGATCGCGCGGCCGATCAGCGACTGTCCCGGCGCGGGCGGCGTCGGCCAGATCGTCAGCGCGACCCACCCGCCGGGGCGCACCACGCGGCGCAGTTCGGCAACGGCGGACCGCGGCTGCCCGACATGGTTGAGTACGAAGTTGCCCACGACGGCGTCGAACTCCCCGTCGCCGAACGGCAGGTCGGGAAGGACGGCGACCCGGCAGTCGGCGGCGGGGACCGCCGCACGGGCGAGCTCGACCATCGAGGGCTCGGCGTCGACGGCGGTCACCGTCGCGCCTCTGGCGTACGCGGCGGCGGCGACCGTACCGGGGCCGGTTCCCACGTCCAGGAGCCGAACGCCGGGACCCACCTCGGCCGCGTCGAGCAGGTCCGGGACCGCATGCGCGCACAGCCGGGCGAACGTGTCGGCATACGCGCCGGCCCGGCCGGCCCAGATCGTTCGTTCGCTGTCGTCGAAGGTCGTCGCCGACACAGGGCACCTCCCAGAAACCGCATTCGACACCCGCGTGATCAAACCGGGCCACACCCTAGGGCAGCCGTCCGGCGCATCGGCCTGCCGTCCGGGGGCGACGTAAACTCGCTGGCATGCCTACCGGCGACGGCGGTCGGCAGTACGAACCGGCCCGAACCACTCGTACGCAGCGAATCGCCCTGGCATTTCGTCAGCGTGCGGCCGAGACACGCGCGCTCGCCGCGAGGTTGCGCAGAGGGGCCTCCGAGCGCCGCAAGCTCCTCGCCGCGCATGCCGGCGAGGCGTCCATGCGCCGTAAGCGGGCCGCCGAGGACCGTGCTCGGGCGTCGGCCGAACGCGAACGCGCGGGCAAGGATCGCAGCCGGGTGTCGCATCTGCGCGGTGTCGCGGCCGACGCGCGCCGCCGGCTGGAGGAGCTGCGCTACATCCAGGCCACCGAACGCATGCGCGCCGCCAACGAACGCGACCAGCTCGCCGACCAGCGCGACCGTGAGGCCGACGTTCGTGACCGTGACGCCGATCAGCGGGAGCAGGCCGCCGACCAACGCGACCGGTCCGCCGACCTGCGCAACCACGAAGCGGACCTGCGGGACCGGATGTCGGACGACCGCGAGCACGGTGCCGACGAGCGCGACCATGACGCCGACACCCGGGACCGGAACGCCGACGAACGCGAAGAGGCAGCCGACGAACGCGAACGCGAACACGAAGCCGACGAGCACACCGAGATCCCCGACCAACGCGAGCACCAGGCACGTCAGCGTGGCCGCGCAAGCGGAGGTTGACACCGACGGGGTTCACCCGTCCGTTCGGTCTGTTCGGCCCCTCGGCCACAGCTGGGGCCGCCGCCTCGCGGCGAGGTCCTCGACCCAGCCGAAGACCAGCACCGCCACCACCAGCAGCGGCCAGGTGAGCACGAACTTCCACCAGTTCGTCCGCAGGGGAAGGGCGTTCGCCAGCGACGGCACGCTCCACATCCAGTCGATCACCAGGACCGCGGCGATCAGCGCGAGCTCGTGCCACAGGTAGATGGTGACGGCGCGTGCGTTGAACACGTACACCAACCTGTCCACCGTCCACACCCGGCGGAGCCAGCCGAGGTCGCGTGGCCGGAAACGCAACAGGAGAAGGACGAACCCGAACGACCAGTACGCCTGGGCGAGCGGGATCGGACCCAGGTCGTAGGCCTGCCGGGTCTGGTGGGTGAGGGCGTACCAACCGCCGAAGGCCATCGCGGGCACGGCGAGCACGCCGACCGTGCGAGGTGACAGACGTGCGATCTGCCCGCTGTGGTGGGCGAAACCCAGCAGCCAGCACGCGCCGAACACGGTCAGGTCGGTGACGATCCTGCCCAGTGCCGCGGAGTCGCCGGTGTCCAGCACCCCGAACTCCAGCAGGGTGACCGCCAGCAAAGTCGCGGCGATCAACGGCACCGGCAGCCGCCGGAAGACGGGCAGCACCAGCGGGGCGAGCAGGACGAACCACAGGTACGCCCGGACGTACCACAGCGGCTCGTTCACCTGCCACGCCCACTGGCTGAACGGCGGGTCGTCCAGTGGTACGACCCACAGCAACAGCCGTGCCCACCACCCGGAGGCCTGGGACGGGTCGGGAGGTCCCCAGCCGTGCAGGAACATCGCTGGTACGACGAGGGCGGCGAAGACGCCGAACGGCACCAGCAGCCGGCGCATCCGGGTGCCGACCACGGATGGCGCCGAACGGCGTTCCAGCGAGGAGGCCATCAGCGATCCGGCGAGGGCGAACATGACCCCGAGGGAGGGGAAGAGCAGGGTCAGCCAGGGCCAGCCGAACGCGTGGTAGGTGACGATGCGGACGAGGGCCAGCGCCCGGAGCAGGTCGAGGTACCTGTCCCGGCCGACCCCGGACGCCGGCTCAGTCACCTGGGTGGTTCACAGCTTCCCGGACAGAGCCTGCATCTTCGCGATCTCGGCCGGGTGGTGGGCCACGATGTCCGTCGCCAGCTTCTTGGCGGGCGGGTACAGGCCCTTGGCCTTCTCGATCTTCGACTCGTCCACCGCTTCGGAGTACTGGTGGATCATCGCGTCGAGGTACATCTTGTCGAACTCCTTGCCGGACGCGTGCCGCAGATCGGACAGCTCGTGCTCGTCCGCCGCCCCGGGGCTGGGGCTCGCCATTGCCTTTCCGGGGCTGGGCGAACGCGTCGCGTGCGGCGTCACGCCCATGGTGGGCACGGGCTCTCCCCACGCCTTCAGCCAGGCGCTCAGCTCGGCGATCCTCGGTGCGTGCTCGGACTTGGCCTTCACCGCGAGCGCCTTGACCTGAGCGTTGGTCGCCTTCCTGGCGGCCAGGGCGCTCATCGCCACCACTTCCTGGTGGTGCTCGACCATCTCCTCGGTGAACTCCACGTCCTGGGCGTTGTGCTTGCCGGCCGGAGCTGTCACGCCGGCCGGTTTCGCCGGGGTTCCGGTGCCCCCGCCGCAGCCCGCGAGGAGGGCGGCGACACCGACCAGGGCCGCGATGGCGAGGACGGAGTACGCGCGCGGCATCGTTCCCCGTACGACCGTCCGCGCGGCGGTCCGTGCGGCGCTGTGCGCGCTCTTGTGTACGACGTTCTCTGCGGCACTCACGTGAGTCCCCCGGATGTCCAGACGTGCAGGAGAGGTGGCATGCGAACCGTCGTTCCGGCAACACCGGACAGACGGTCCCCACCGCTGCGTACCCGTGGAGATCGGCGGGACCCGCGGTCCCGGTCCCCCCGTGGTCCTGTGGGATTGGTCCGATCGACCCGGTTGACCCGGTGATCAACTGCCCTGCGGCTGCTCGTCCCGCGGGTCGGGCCGTCGGTCGTCACGCCGGTCGGCCCCCTGGGCGCGCCGGCACAGCAGGCCCGCGCCGGCGCCGAGCGCGATCCCCAGCGCCCATCCGGCCAGCACGTCGGTGGGCCAGTGCCCGCCGAGGTAGACCATGCAGACCCCGACGAAGGCCGTGCCGGCGGCCAGGACAAGCGTCCACAGAAGTCGCGCCCGCGAGGAGGTCCAGGTCGTCGCCACCAGGACGGCGGTCGCGGCGGCGGAGGTGAGAGCAGCGTGGGTGGAGGGCATCGACGCGCCGGCGAGGTGGACGAGAGCGAGATCCGCCGGCGGCCGGGACCGGCCGAAGAGCTCCTTGAGCAGCCTCGCCACGGCACCGGCGGTCACGACCGCCAGGGCGACCGCGGCGGCCTGGCGGTAGGCGCGCCTGGCCACGACGACCACGACAGCGAGGAGTACGACGACCGCCAGCGCGGTGAGGCTGTTCGCGACCCACATCAGGGCCCGGGCGGCGCCGGTGGCCCAGTCGCTGCGATGCGCGGCGACCAGCTGCATGATCGGGTCGTCCACCCAGCCACCCACGCCGCCACCGTCCTCCCCGCCCAGGCGCGCGCGAGGATCGGGCCGCCGGATGAATCGTGCCGTACGCCGGCAGGCCGCGCCAGCCGATCTCGTCCTCTGCCGAGACCGGCCCGGCATGGTGGGTGGCGGATTCGGTCGTGACCTCGCGCCCGAGCGCTGAGTTATGCGAACATACGTTCGTGACGGCGGACGCGACCATCCTGCACGCCGACCTCGACGCGTTCTACGCCTCGGTCGAGCAGCGTGACGATCCCGGCCTGCGTGGTCGCCCCGTCATCGTCGGCGGCGGTGTGGTGCTGGCCGCGAGCTACGAGGCCAAGGCCCATGGCGTACGCACCGCGATGGGTGGGGCACAGGCCCGGCAGCTGTGTCCTCAGGCGATCGTCGTACCACCCCGGATGTCGGCCTACTCCGACGCGAGCGCGGCGGTGTTCGAGGTGTTCGAGCAGACCACCCCGCTGGTGGAGGGGCTGTCGATCGACGAGGCGTTCCTCGACGTCGCCGGGCTCCGGCGGATCTCCGGCACGCCGGCCGACATCGCGGCGAAGCTGCGGCGCGACGTGCTCGACCAGGTGGGCCTGCCCATCACGGTCGGGGTGGCCCGGACCAAGTTCCTCGCCAAGGTGGCCAGTGGCGTGGCCAAACCCGACGGGCTGCTCGTGGTGCCGCCCGACGGCGAGCTGGACTTCCTGCATCCGCTGAAGGTCGGCCGGCTGTGGGGAGTCGGCGAGGTGACCGCCAAGAAGCTGCACGACCGGGGCATCACCACCGTCGGCCACGTCGCCGAGCTTCCGCAGTCGGCGCTGGTCGCCATGCTCGGCCAGGCGGCCGGCCGGCACCTGCACGCACTCGCCCACAACCGCGACCCGCGGCCGGTGCGGGTGGGGCAGCGCCGGGGTTCGGTCGGTGCGCAGCGCGCGCTCGGCTCGCGGCCGAGATCCGCGGAGGAGGTCGACGCGATCCTCATCGAACTGGTCGACCGGGTGACCCGGCGGATGCGTTCGGCGGGGCGCACCGGCCGCACCGTCGTGCTCCGGTTGCGGTTCGCGGACTTCTCCCAGGTGACGCGGTCGCACACGCTGTCCCATCCGACCGCGCAGACCCACGAGATTCTCCAGGCGGTACGCGGGTTGCGGGCCGCCGCAGCGCCGACGATCGAACGCCGCGGGCTGACTCTCGTCGGCGTGGCCGTCGGCAACCTCGACGACGACAGCGCGGTCCAGTTGGCGTTGCCGTTCGACCGCAGACAACACGACGCGCTCGACGAGGCGGTCGACAAGGTGCGCCGGCGCTTCGACTCCGGGGCGGTGACCCGGGCCGCGCTCCTCGGCCGCGACGAGGGCATCTCGGTCCCGTTGCTGCCCGACTAGAGCTCGAGCAGGTCGGCCGCCTTGTCGGCCAGTGCGTACACGCTGTCCCGGTCGCGGGTCATCACGCCCACGTCGACCATCAGCCGGCGCAGCGTGGCGACGTCGTCGTCGACCTCCCGGACGATCTCGTTGACCTCGGCCTCGGTGTAGGAGACGCCGCGGTCGAAGTAGCTCGCCAGGAAGTACGCCAGGTCGTCCAGGTGCGCGTCCTCGACCGGGAAGCTGGTGAGCCGGCCGTGGGAGAACATCGGCCGCAGATGCGGGAAGTCCTCCAGCCGGCGTACGACCGGATTGATCCCGTCGAGTTCGTGCGCGGTGTCTCGCAACAGGTCCGCCCGCACCTCGATGCGGGGTCCGTCGGCGGCGATCAGGCCGACCGCGGTGAGCCGTCCGTACAACCTCGCGGTGTTTCGCGCGTCGAGTCCCAGTGCCTGCCCGCAACGGCTGACCGCGGCGCGCTCGCCGGGTTCGCGTTCCAGCATCCAGCCGAGCACCCGCACCGCGTCCGGATCCGCGAGCGTCGTCAACAGTGCCGCCGACGTCGCCAGCACAGCCGTCACCGTCGCCTGTCCCGTCGCGTGCGCCGTCATCTGTGCCGTCACCGAAGGAACCCGCACCATCCTCGCCTCACCTCGTTCGCGCTGCCTCCGCCGATCAGCATGGTGAGCACCGCGGTGGTCCGGCAATCGGTTATCGGGCGGCACCCCGTCGGCGGTCTTCTTCGAGGTGCCCGCCGGCGGCTACGAGCTGTACGTACGCCCGGACGGGTCGGTACAACTCACGGTTGACATCCGGGGGGGCCACGTCCCCGAGGCCGACCGGCCGAGCTGACCGGCCACGCTTCCGTCCGTGCCGCGGCGGAAAACCGGTTGCCGGACCGGCGGCGAGGGTGCTTCACTCCGGCCAGCCGACCAGGCCGATCCGGCCGTCGAGCAGCCGAGCCCACCGGGGCCAGCCAGGAGGAGACACCGATGCGAGCGGCGTTCATGTCCATCCGAGAAGGGATCTTCATCTACGTAGAGGACATGACGCGTGGCGCGGACGTTGAACCTTGGGATCGTGGCCCATGTCGATGCGGGTAAGACGAGTCTGACGGAGCGGTTGCTCCACCTGGCGGGGGTGATCGCGCAGGTGGGGAGTGTGGATGCGGGCAGCACGCAGACCGACACCTTGGAGTTGGAGCGTCGCCGGGGGATCACGATCCGGTCGGCGGTGGTGTCGTTCGTGCTGGACGGTGTCACGGTCAATCTGATCGACACTCCGGGGCACCCGGATTTCATCGCCGAGGTGGAGCGGGTGCTGGGGGTGCTGGACGGTGCGGTGCTGGTGGTGTCGGCGGTGGAGGGTGTGCAGGCGCAGACCCGGGTGCTGATGCGGACGCTGCGGCGACTTCGCATACCCACGCTGATCTTCGTGAACAAGCTCGACCGCGGCGGCGCGGATCCCGACCGCGTGCTGGCCGCGATCGCGGACACGCTGACGCCGGCCGTCATCGCGATGGGGGCGTCCCACGATGCCGGTACCAAGGCGGCCCGGTTCGAGCCGTACGACGACACCGACGGCGCCGACGGCACCGGCTTCCGGGCGGGCCTCACCGACCTCCTCACCGGCCACGACGAGGACCTGCTGGCCGCGTACGTCGAGGACGAGGCGGCGCTCTCCTACCAGCGGCTCCGCGGTGAGCTCGGCGCGCAGACCCGGCAGGCGCTGGTGCACCCGGTGTTCTTCGGCTCGGCGGTCACCGGTGCCGGGGTGGACGCGCTGGTCGCCGGCATCACCGAGCTGCTGCCCGGCAGGGAGGGTGACCCGGACGCACCACCTGCCGGGACGGTGTTCAAGGTCGAGCGCGGGCCGGCGGGGGAGAAGGTCGCCTACCTGCGGATGTTCTCCGGTTCCCTGCACGCCAGGGAGCAGGTCGGTTTCAACCGGGGCGAGAGCGCGAAGATCACCGCGATCCGGGTGTTCGACCACGGTGCGGCCGTTCAGCGTACGTCGGTCACGGCGGGCCGGATCGCGAAGGTGTGGGGGCTTTCCGACGTACGGATCGGCGACACGATCGGTGTCTCGGGAACGACCGGCGACCATCACTTCGCGCCGCCGACGTTGGAGACGGTGGTGGTGCCGATCGACGCCGCCGACAAGGGACGGTTGCATGTGGCGTTGACGCAGCTGGCCGAGCAGGACCCGCTGATCAACCTGCGTCAGGACGACGTCGCCCAGGAGCTGTACGTCTCGTTGTACGGCGAGGTGCAGAAGGAGGTCATCGAGGCCACCCTCGCCCTGGAGTACGGCATCGACGTCACCTTCCGCGAAACCACCCCCATCTGCGTCGAGCGCCCGGTCGGCACAGGTACAGCCGTGGAAGTCCTCGGCAAGGACGGCAATCCGTTCCTCTCCACGGTCGGGCTTCGCGTCGAACCGGCCCCGGTCGGCGCCGGCGTGCGAGTCGAGCTGGATGTCAAGCTGGAGTTGATTCCGCTCTACGTCTTCAAGTCCGTCGAGGAGTTCCGGCAGGCGGTGCGGAACACCGTCGTGGACACACTCCGGCAGGGGCTGCACGGCTGGCAGGTCACCGACTGCGTGGTCACGCTCACCGACTCCGGCTACGTCTCGCCGGAGACCACCGCGGGCGACGTTCGCAAGCTGGTCCCGCTGGTGCTGATGAGCGCGCTCGGTCAGGCGGGGACGGAGGTCTGCGAGCCGGTGCATCGTTTCCGGCTGGAGTTCCCGGCGGACACCCTGGGTGCCGTGCTTCCCCTGCTGGGACGGCTGCGCGCGGTTCCGGGCGCGCCGCTGGTCCGCGGCTCGTCCGGCGTACTGGAAGGCGACGTGCCGGCCGCCATGGTGCACGAGTTGCAGCAGAACCTGCCGGCAGCAACCCGCGGGGAAGGCGTGCTGGAGTCGGCGTTCGACCACCACGAGCCGGTTCGGGGCACCGTCCCCATCCGGCCCCGCACGGACCTGAACCCGCTCAACCGCAAGGAGTACCTCCTGCACGTCCTGCGCGGAGTCTGACGCGATCAGGCGGGAACTACCGGAAGGGGAACCAATGCCGCACCGACCCCTTCCGGTGGCCGGTCAGTTGGGCTGCCGGGACACCCGGGCGGGCACCGCCGCGCGCCGGGAGCCCCGGAGTCCGGCCCCGACACTGTGGAGGTAGGCCAGCGCCTCGCCGTAGGAGCGGATCAGTCCCGTCTTGTGGTAGCGAATGCCGTGCTCCTCGCAGAACGCCTGGACCAGCGGTTGCGCACGGGACAGGTTCGTCATCGGCATGGTCGGGAACAGGTGGTGCTCGATCTGGTAGTTCAGCCCGCCCAGGGCGCGGTCGACGAACCATCCTCCGTGGACGTTTCGGGACGTGAGCACCTGCTTGCGGAGGAAGTCGAGCTTCTTCTCCTCCACCAGCGGCATGCCCTTGTGGTTGGGGGCGAACGAGCAGCCCATGTAAAAACCGAACAGTCCTTGGTTGACCGCGAGGAAGACCAGCGCCTTGCCCGGCGAGAGAACGAGGAAGAGCGCCGACATGCAGGCGACGGTGTGCACGGCGAGCAGGACGCTTTCCAGGGCACGCTCCTTGACGTCGCGACGCCACAGCGCACGGACCCCGGACACGTACAGGCCAAGGCCTTCCAGCAGGAGCATGGGGAAGAAGAGGTACGCCTGCCAGCCGGTGAGGGTCCGGGCGAGGAAGCCGCGTCGTTCGGCGGCCTGTTCGGGACTCCACGCGATCCCGCCGACGCTGACGTCGGGGTCCTCGTCGACGTGGTTGGGGTTGGCATGGTGGCGGGTGTGCTTGCCGATCCACCAGCCGTAGCTCAGCCCGACACCGAGGTTGCCGAGCAGGATTCCGGCACGGCGTGCGGCCCGCTTGGAGGTGAACACCTGCCGGTGCCCGATGTCGTGGGTGACGAACGCGACCTGGGCGAAGATCACGGCGACCACGGCCGCCAGCAGGATCTGCCACCAGGAGTCACCCAGCCAGACGAACGCGGCACCGGACGCGGCGAGCATCAGCGCCGCCGCCGTGATGCGGACGGCGTAGTGGCGCGAACGCGGAGCGAGTAGGCCGGCCTCGCGGACCCGGCGGGTGAGGTTCGCATACTCGGACGACATGCGCGCACTTCCTGACCTGGGACGGATGGGGCGCCTTACCGGATCGCGGATCGGATCTGATCCTTGTCGGATCGCCGACCGCACCGGATCCCCCCGAGGGGTGCGTGCGTCTGCGGACATGCACGGTGAACGTGATCTTCGCCGGAACACTGCCGGACAGATACGACATCCGGCCCCTTGGCGACAGGCGCGGTAGGCACCTCGAAGTGGATGTCGTCGACTCCGAGCCCCGACAGTACCCCAGATCCTGGAGCCCTAGCTGCCCGCAGCCGTCCGGACGAAGTAGCGCGGTGCGGCGCGGAGCACCTCGACGCCGAGCGACACCAGGCCGCTCGCGGGCATCAGCCGGGCGGTCGCCGCGCCGACGGGACCGGTCGACTGGAGACCGCGCTGCACCAGCAGGGGTTCGATCGCGCCGAAGTTCCGGGGGGTGCCGTACCGGTGGACCCAGTAGTCCCGCCGCTCGGTGCGGCCCGGCAGCGTCAGCACCGCGCGGACCGGCGCCGGCTGCAGGTGGTAGTCGGACCCGGCGACCTCCTCCACGTGGTGCAGCGTCGTGTTGGACTCGTGGTCGCAGCCGAGCAGCAGGATCATTCCGGCCGGGTCGGCCGCGAGTCGCGCGTACGGCGAACCCGGTCCGCACGGGGTGACGCAGTCCTCGTGGCCCTCGGTCAGCCGCCGGGCCGCCGCGCCGATGGCCGCCACCGAATGCGTCGGGTGCGCGGACCGGACGGCGCCGTCCCAGGTGCGTACGGTCTCGGGGATCACCCCGGTCGACGACGGCGTCCCCGCGAGGTCGAACACCACCTCCGCATGCGGGCCGACGTGCTCGCTCCCGGTGAGCGTCGGCGCCAGCACCGTCCCTTCCGGACCCACCGTGTCGAGCAGCGCGCGTACGACCGTCGCGGCCCCACCGTCGACGTGGCCCATCGACGACAGCGACGAGTGCACCAGTACGTGGTGTCCGGGGCGCAGGCCCAGGTGGCCGAAGGCCGTACCGAGGTGTTCCGCATCGATCATGCGCGCCACCCTAGGACACGCCCTGAGCCCGATGCCTACGGTCGGCCGCCGAGCGGGAACCGTCGCAGCAGGGTGAACGACGTGGCGGTCGTCTCGGTGTGGCAGACCTCGGCCACGTCGAACTCGCGTACGCCGACGCCGACGCCCAGGCCGTCGCCGCGCCGCCGGCCGGCCAGTGCGGCCAGGCACGCCGGACCGTCCGGGGCGGTCCGCGGATGCGCGACGGTGACGTGCGGCGGGAAGCCGACGGGCCGGAACGGCGGTGCCAGCAGGTGGCGCCGTAGCCGAGCCCAGCCGCCGTCGACGTCCTCGACGGAGAGGAACACCCCGCCGTGCCCGCCGTCCTCGGCGAACACGGCGGCCAGTCCCAGCCGGAAGCGGGGTGTGTCCGCGGCGACCCGCGCGGCTCGCCGCAGCAGCAGTTCGTCGTCGCCGGTCTCCTCCGGATAGGTGACCGTCACGTGGGCGGGCGCGCGGGCGGCCATCAGCGGGTCCCATCGCCGGCGGAGCACCTCCACCGGTTTCGCGGCGGGGGCGGGAAGAAGGACGCACAGGTGACGTCGCGGGGCCGGGACCACGTTCGTACGTTAGCTTCCGCGGATCAGGCGATTGTCCGCCCGGGCGGGCGTCGCTGCTGCTATCAAGGAAGAACCCGCCGGCAACCGTGAAACCAGGAGGGTCCGACGATGCCACTCGCCGCCATTCCCGGAACGTTCCAGGTGATCGGGGCATCCCCGGACGGTGACTCCGTGCGCTTCCGCCCCGACGACCCGGACGCGTTCGCCAACGCCGGGATCAAGGCTCGTACGAACTCCTCCGGCGCAGCCCAACTGCGCCTGGACGCGATCGACGCCCTGGAGACCCACTACACCCCGCGGAGCGCGCCGCATCCGTGGCGCCAGCCGGCCAACCTCGGTGACGGCGCGGCGACCGCCCTGCTGGACCTGCTCGGCTTCAGCGACGTCCAGCGGAACGACCGCGGCATCGTGACCGCCGCGACGCCGGAGACCCGGCCCGGCTACATCCTCAGCCGGTTCGCCGACAAGTACGGCCGGGCGGTGTCGTTCGCCTACGCGGGCAGGCGGCGCGGAGGCGCGAGCGGCTCGGTCTACCTGGAGGTCCCCGAGCTTCGCCGGTCGGTCAACCACCAGCTGCTCAGCGCGGGTTGGGTGTATCCCACCTTCTACTCGCTGCTGTACGTCGACCTGCGCGAGGAGCTCGCGGAGGTTTCCGTCGCCGCCCGCGCCGCGAGAAAGGGCGTGTGGCGGCACGACTCCACCCTGACCGGCTTCGGGCTGAAGTCACGTGACCAGCTGCAGAACCAGCTCGTCATCATGCCGAAGCTGTTCCGCCGGTTGGCCGACTACCTCACCCTGGACGAGCCGAACAGCGTCGACCTCGCGGGCTTCCCGGCGTTCCTCGAAGCGCGGGACGACCGGATCTTCACCGTTCCGGCCGGTCAGGCGACGTCGTTCGCCACCCTGGTGGAGCGGCGGCGGCAGCGGCTGACGCTGACCGAGGCCCCCGAGCAGATCGTCTTCCTCGAGGCCTGATCCGATCAGCTGGATCCCGGCGGCGAGCGTTCGCCCGAGCCGCCACCGGCCTGCTATCAAGGAAGCAGAGCCCCCCGCCCGTCCCGAGGCAGGAGGTTCTGATCATGCCGCTGACCGCCATTTCCGGCACGTACCAGATCGTCGGGTTCTCGCCCGACGGCGACACCGTTTGCTTCGTCCCCGACGACCCGGGCGCGTTCGCGGCCGCCGGCCTCAGGCCCAGGGTGACTCCTGTCGGCGCCATCCACCTGCGCCTGGACGCGATCGACGCGCTGGAGACCCACTACAAGCCGCATTCGTGGCACCAGCAACCCGAACTCGGCGACGGTGCGGCGAACGCGCTTCTCGACCTGCTCGGGTTCACCGACGTCCAGTGGGACGAACGCCACCGTGTGAGCGCCGCGACGCCGAAGACCCGGCCCGGCTACATCCTCACCGGCTTCGTCGACAAGTACGGCCGGGCGGTGTCGTTCGCGTTCGCGGGCATGCGCGCAGGGGGAACGAAGGACCCGGTCTACCTGGAGGTTCCCGAACTCCGCCGGTCGGTCAACCATCAGCTGCTCGGCGCGGGCTGGGCGTACCCCACGTTCTACTCGAAGCTGTACGCAGACCTGCGGGAGGAACTCGCCACCGTCTCCGTCGCCGCGCGTGCCGCCAAGAAGGGCGTGTGGGAGCACGACTCCGCCCTGACGGGATTCGAGCTGAAGTCGCAGGACCAACTGCAGAACCAGCTGGTCATCCTGCCGAAGTTGTTCCGGCGGTTGGTCGACTACTTCCTTTCCGAGGATACGAGCGGAGTCGACCTCGCCGGGTTCGCGACCTTCCTGAAAGCCCAGGACGACAAGCTCTTCACCGTCCCCGCCGGTCAGGCGACCTCCTTCGCCGCACTTGTGGAGTCTCGCCGTCAGCGGCTGACGCTGACCGTGCCGCCGGAGCAGCTCGTCTTCGTCGAGGCCCCACCCAAGGTCCTGCCCAAGGTCCCGCCCGAGGCCTGATCCGGTCGCCGTCTGCCGTACGCACGCCGGAGACTTGGCGTTTTCTTGCCCTACGCCTTGCCAAGTAATGATCTTGGTCGCAGACTCACCTGCCAAGCAGCAGGGGAGTTCCGGGCCGAGACGGTGAGGCCGTCCGAGCGAGAGGACCCGACGTGGGCAGGGCCGGCCGATGGAAACGTGCCGCGACCGCGGCGACGATGATGACCGCGGCGGCGTGCGTGCTGTCCGCGGCGGTGACACCCGCGGGTGCGCAGCCGCGGGAGGCCGCACAGACCGCACGCGGACCCGCCGACAACCGGGTGAACCTGAACGAGATCCAGACCATCAACACGCACAACTCCTACAAGCGGGAGACCAGCCCGGCCGAGCAGGCGGCCTACGACGCGATCGTCGGCACCCCGGGCGCCTACCAGAACGGCATCGGCTACAGCCACGCGTCCCTGGCCGACCAGTTCGAGCAGCAGAACGTCCGAGGTATCGAGCTCGACCTGCGCCCCGACCCCGACGGCGGGCTCTACCGCTACCCGATGGTGCGGCGCGACGCGGGCCTCGGACCGCTGACCGATCCCGCCTGGTCCGAGCCCGGCATCAAGGTGTTCCACATCGCCGACGGCGACTACAACACCACCTGCGTGCGGTTCGTCAGCTGCCTGCGGCAGGTGAAGGCGTGGTCGGACGCGCACCCCGAACACGTACCCATCACGATCATGCTGGAGCTGAAGGGAAGCGACCGCGTGTTCGCCGAGCGCGGCGGCGTGGTGGTGCCGCCGTGGGACGCGACCGCCCTGGACGCGATGGACGGCGAGATCCGGTCGGTGTTCGGCGAGGACGACATGGTCACCCCCGACGACGTACGCCGGCCCGGCATGACGCTGAACGAGTCGGTCACGACGGTCGGCTGGCCCACTCTCGAGCAGGCGCGCGGCCAGGTGATGTTCGTCTTCAACAACGTCGGCAACACCTCGCCCTACACCGACAACGGCCACCCCAACCTGGAGGGCCGGATCGCGTTCGTCAATGCCTCCCCCGGTCAGCCGAACGCCGCCTACCGCGGCCGGGACGAGGTGATCCAGCTTTTCGACGAGATCCAGGACCTGGTGCGCCGCGGCTACTTCGTTCGTACGCGCTCCGACTACTCGTTGACGACCGTACGCGAGGAGGACTTCAGCCTGATCGAGGCGGCGCTTCCCAGCGGGGCCCAGGTCATCTCCACCGACTTCCCGGCGGTCGGCATGGCCGCCCGCTACGACAGCGACTACGTGGCCCAACTGCCCGGAGCTGTTCCGGTGAGGTGCAACCCGGTCAACGCGCCGAGGACCTGCCGGGACTCCCAGCTCGAACCATCCCACTGACCCGACCTTGCCAACCGTTGACCCGTTGGCCAGTTGCCGAACGGGTGTGCACCGGCGGATGTTCGCCCGTCGTTCGCCCGCCGGCCATCAGTTCCTGTCCACGTGCTCGTACGTACGCGCTTCGGTGGACCTGTTCATCGGTTCGTTCGTACGTACAGGTCGATCCCGAAGGCCTGATTCGAAGGGTGATGTGCATGACCTCGCTTTCTCGACGTGACCTCCTGGCCCGCAGCGGTGTGACGGCGATGGGCCTCGCGTTCGCCGGCAGCATCGACACGGTTGCCGGTCCGCGTGCGGCACTGGCCGACGCCGGATCGCAGGTCGGCTACGGGCCGCTCGTTCCCGACCCTGCCGGCATCCTCGCGCTGCCCAAGGGCTTCAGCTACAAGATCGTCGCGGAGACCGGCAAGACGACGCTGGTGACCGGCGAGCCGACGCCGAGCGACCCCGACGGCACGGCGAACTTCCGCAGCCCGACCGGCGCCACGCTGGTCAACAACCACGAGGTCGGCGGGTCCGAACCGTTCCGCGTCCCCGCGCTGCCCGGTCTCACCTACGACCCCGGAGCCGGCGGCGGCACCACCAACATCGAGGTCGACCACGACGGCAACCGGCTGCGTGAGTACGTCAGCGTGGCCGGCACGCACAACAACTGCGCCGGCGGCCTCACGCCGTGGAACACCTGGCTGACCTGTGAGGAGACCGAGGCGCGGGCGGGCGGCGCCCTGCAGAAGGACCACGGGTACGTCTTCGAGGTCGACGCGTTCGACCAGCAGGCCAACATGGACCCGGTGCCGTTGAAGTTCCTCGGCCGGTACGCCCACGAGGCGGTGGCGGTGGACCCGCACACGTCCGCCATCTACGAGACCGAGGACGCCGGCGGCCCGAACGGCCTGTACTACCGCTGGACCCCGCCGAAGGGGTTCAAGGGCGGCAAGGGCGCGCTGCGGAAACTGGCGCTCGCCGACGGCGGCGACACCGCCGGGACGCTGGAGGCGATGAACTGCTACTACGGCGGGCGGCACGTGGCCGACCTGTCCGAGGCGACCCGACCGGGCACGACGTACAAGGTGCGGTGGGTCGAGGTGCCCGACCGTGACGCCCGCACCACCTCCGTACGCAAGCAGTTCACCGACGACCAGGTGACCCGCAGCCACAAGCTGGAAGGCGCCTGGTGGGACAAGGGTGGCGCCTACTTCGTGGCCAGCTTCGCCCGCACCGAGGACGGGAGCGTCAGGCCGCACGACGGTCAGGTGTGGTTCTACGACCCCGAGTCCCAGACCGTGACGCTGAAGGTGATCTTCGGCGTCAACCCCGACCCGGACACCGACGGCAACTACGACGGTCCGGACAACATCACGGTCTCGCCGTACGGCGGGGTGATCCTGGCCGAGGACGGCGAGGGGATCCAGCACCTGGTCGGCGTCACCAGGTCGGGCCGTTCGTACCCGCTGGCACGCAACGACCTGAACGGCAGCGAGTTCACCGGGCCGAACTTCTCGCCCGACGGGCGGGTGCTGTTCGCCAACATCCAGTCGCCGGGGCACGTGCTCGCGATCACCGGGCCGTGGGAGCACCTGCGCCAGGGCGGCCAGCGCTGAGCCGCTGATCATCGGTCTGCTGACCGAGCGCGGCACCGCTGGGGGGTGCCGCGCTCGGTCGCGTCGGGCGACTGCCCCGGCCGCCCACTAGCATCGGCACGGCATACCGACGGCGAAGACGGAAGGCGTACCCCATGACCGAGGCTCCCCTGGTGCTCATCACCGGCGCGGCCGGACGGATCGGCACGACGTTGCGCTCGGCGCTGTCGCAGTACCGCCTCCGGCTGACCGACCGCGATCTGAGCGCGTGCGAGCCGAAGCCGAACGAGGAGATCCTCGAGGCAGACCTCGCCGACTTCGCCGCGATGCGGCAGGCGGTCGAGAGGTGCGACGCGGTGATCCACCTCGGTGGCAACCCCTCCCCGTCGGCCACCTGGTGGGACCTCAAGGCGCCGAACGTCGACGGCCTCTACAACGTCTTCGAGGCGTCCCGGCAGGCCGGTGTGCGCCGCCTCGTGTTCGCCAGCACCAACCACGTGACGGGGATGCTCGACGAGCGGGGCGAGTGGCCGGTGGGTCCGCAGGGCCCGATCGCGCCGGACTCGTTGTACGGCGTGACCAAGGCCCTCGGCGAGGCGATGGGCCGCTACTACGCCGAGAACACCGACCTGTCGGTGATCTGCCTGCGGATCGGTTGGTTCACCGGTGAGCACCAGATGCTCGACAACGAGGGCTGGCTGCGGATGTGGCTGAGCATCCCGGACCTCGGCCGGCTGATCAACGCCACGCTGACCGCCGACGTACGCTTCGGCATCTACTACGGCGTCTCGGCCAACACTCCCATGCGGTACGACCTGGAGAACGCGCGTACCGAACTCGGCTACGAACCCCTCGACGACTCCAGCAAACTCCTCATCGACGCCGAAGCCGAGCACGCCGAGGCGACCAGGGACGACCCTTACCCGCCCGGCGTGGTGGGCGCGCGCCGAAACCAGAACCGCACAGATGGTTGAGTCCCGGGTGCTGTCGGCGCTGCCGGGTGTGCTGTCAATCTCCGGTTGACGGTCCGGCGGCCAGTTGGTTGAGCACGTCCAGGTGTTTGGCGAACGCCGTTCGCCCTGCCCTGGTCGCCGCCAACCAGGTTCGCGGCCGCCGGCCGACCTGTCCCTTGGTGACCTTGACGTAGCCGGCCTCCTCCAGCGTCGTCACGTGCTGGGAGAGGACGGAGTCGGTGATCTCCACCGTGTCGCGGACGAAGCGGAACTCCACCCTGTCCGCGGGCAGCAGCGCCGCCATGATCGAGAACCGCGTCGGGTTGTGAATGACGGCGTCCAGTTGGTGACGCGGGTGGCTCACGAGCGCCTCCGCTCGAGGGCCGCGAGAGCCGGGAACGGCACCGCCAGGACGAGGGCGGCCAGGGCCCACCAGCCCAGTGAGTCGTCGGCCCGCCAGCGCACGATCGGGCCGAGCACGAACAGGTAACCCCCGAACCAGATCGCGGTGGCCACCAGCAGCCGGCGGCCCGCTCCGCGTGGCTGGACGTCGTGGGAGTCCGCCCACCAGGCCAGCAGGCCCATCGCGACCGCCCATGCCCCGGACGCGACGTACCGCGCGAAGCCGTCCGGGAAGAGCGCTTCGATCGCCACGATCAGCGCGAACGCCAAAACGCCCACCAGTAACAGATATCCCGGCCACCAGCGCCCCGCCGCACGGGTCCGGCTGCCTGCCCGGGACGCGTCGGCCAGGGCCGAGTGGGCGTCGGACGGGCTGGGGCCAGGGGTGGAGCTGTGCTCGGTCATGGGTCTCCTCCAGCTCGAAGTACTTTAGGAACCATAAACTACTTCGAGCGAGCGAGGCAACCCGGCGCGGGCGAATGCCGCTCAGCCGCGGATACCGAAGATCCGGACGAACATCGGGGTGTCCACCAGTGTGTGCGGCGCGATCGCGTGGTAAGCCCACACGTGGGTCCAGGCGTTCGCGGTCCGCAGGGTGAGGTAGGTCTTGAACATCCCCGGCCCGGTGTAGAAGAGCACCAGGTAGAACACCGAGATCAACGCGTCCGCTGGGGAGGCGAAGGTCGTCCACCCGTCGAAGAAGTGCAGCAGGGCGTACGTCAGTCCGCCGAGCAGCACCGTTGCCGGGATCGAGCCTGTCAACCTGAGGTAGCGCGGCGTCAGGACGCAGAAGACGAACACCATGGTGGGCAGCACCGTTCCGGCGAACGACAGCGCGAACGTCAGCGGCGCACCGAGCAGTGCCTGCCGGGGTGCCAGTCCGAGGATGGAGTCCGGGGTGACCAGCAACTGCACCGCGGACTCGAGCAGGAGCACGACCACGACCACCAGCAGGTCGCCGCGCCGGTCGACCGACCGCAGGTTCAGCCGCTCGGCGGAGTAGCGCCGGCGGAAGAACGCCAACGGCAGCACGGCGTACGCCAGCAGGTTGTACGCCGCCCAGACGACCGCCTCGGCGGGCGTCACCGGCTGACCGGTGCGGATCACCATGCCGTCGAGGTGGAAGCCGAACGCGTGCCAGCCGAACGCCCTGCCGAGCAGGTAGCCGCCGACCATCGCCGCGACGCCGTACGTCAGCACCAGTTGGGTCTCGCGCTTCGCCACCTCGCGTGTGGGTGCCCGGCTCGCCACCAGTTCGGCTCCGTGCCGGTGCCTGGTGAGCAGCCGGACGACCACCATCAAGACGAGGATCTCCACGTACATCGCGTTGGTACGCAGGATGGTGGCGACGGTGGGTGGGTCGGCGAGGCTGGACGCGCGGAGCGGAAGGTGCCGGCCCGCGAGGGCGAGCAGGTTCGCGTTGACGACGATCCAGCAGACCAGGCCCGCGACCACGGCCGGCAAGGTGTCGCGACTCGTCGGCGGCACGGGCGGTGGAGGTGAGGGGTCCAGGCTCCGGGGTGGTGCGGAGTGCGGCCGCCGGGGTGCGGGCGTCCGGTCGGTGTCGGTCGGCTTGGCGCTCGGCATGCCTCCACCATACGCTCGTACTATACGGATGTACCATGGATTTCATGACGCCGACGAGTGGCCGCGATGCCGCCGGCACCCGGGACCGCGGTGGCGCGCGCCCCCGGGTGCTGGCCGCGCTGATGGAGATCATCGCCGAGCGTGGGCTGGACCAGGCGACGATCCGCGAGGTCGCGGCCGGCGCGGGGGTGTCCATCGGCACGGTGCAGTACTACTGCCGGAGCAAGGACGAGATGCTGCAGATGGCGTTCGAGCACGTCTGCGAGCAGATACTGGGCCGGATCCGGCAGATCGAGGGTTCCGGGCCGGGCGCGGCCGGCGGGCCCGACCGGACCCGCGGTGCCGGGCAGGGCGACCGCCAGGTCGGTCCTGTCCTGCGCCGCGCACTGCTGGAGTTCCTGCCGCTGGACGACCGCCGCCGGGCCGAGGCGAGGGTCTATCTCGCGTTCGCCGCCAGGGCGGCCGTCTCTCCCGACCTCGCCCAGGTGCAGCAGACGATGATGGCGGACCTGCGGGCGATGTGTGCGGCGGCGTTCCAGCTGGCCGTCGACCGGGGTCAGGCCCACGCCGGTCTCGTACCCGCCCGTGCCGCGGCGGCGACCACGGTGATGGTGGACGGCCTCCTGCTGCACCTGCTCACCGACCCCGCTGGCATGCCGGCGAAGACCGCGACCGGCATCGTCGACGACCACCTCGCCCGCTACGTCACTGTGGACACCAGAAACACTGTGAACACCAGGAACACCACGCACACCAAAAGCTCCAGGATCACCAGTCGGAGGAAGGGGCGTTGATGCGCACCATAGGGCTGATCGGCGGCATGAGCTGGGAGAGTTCGGCGGAGTACTACCGGCTGCTCAACGAGGAGACCCGGGCCCGGCTCGGCGGGCACCACTGCGCGCCGAGTCTGCTGCTCACCGTCGACTTCGCCGAGATCGAGGCCATGCAACGTGCCGGGGCGTGGGACGCCGCCGGCGCCCGGCTGGCACAGGCCGCGGTCACCCTGGAGCGGGCGGGTGCGGACGTCGTGGTGCTGTGCACGAACACGATGCACCTCGTGGCGGACCGGATCACCGCGGCGATCGGGGTGCCGTTCCTGCACATCGTGGACGCCACCGCCGACCGGATCGCCGCGGCGGGACTCCGCACGGTGGGGTTGCTCGCGACCCGCTACACCATGGAACACCCCTTCTACAGCGAACGGATGCGCCGCCACGGGATCGAGGTGATCGTGCCGGACGAGCCGGAGCGCACACTCGTGCACGACGTCATCTACCAGGAGCTGACCCAGAACAGAATCGAGCCGGCGTCGCGGGTGGCGTACCAGAAGGTGATGGCCGGGCTGGCCGAACGCGGTGCGCAGGCGCTGATCCTGGGCTGCACCGAGATCACCTTGCTGGTCGACGATTCCGACAGCCCGGTGCCGGTGTTCGACTCGACCCGCATCCACGTGCGGGCGGCCGTGGACCTCGCCCTGAAAGCCGACCCGACCGCGCCCGACGACGGGCCCGTCACCCGGGCGTGAGCGCGGGTGACTCAGCCGAGGGCGCGTTTGCGTTCGGCGGTGTACTCCCACCACGGCCGGCGCGGGCCGCCGCCGGCCTGGTCGACGACGGACATGAACGTGTCCAGCAGGCACGGGTCGTACCGCCTGCCGTCGCGTACGCACAACGTGTCGTACAGCTCGAACGGGTCCCTGCCGACGAGCTGCCCGGGTTCGGTGATCCCCAGCCGGGCGAGGTAACCCACCACGGCCGGGCCGACGTTCGCCATCGCCAGCAGGTCGCCACGGGTCGCGGCCGTGCTGGCGTCGCGCGGCCGGGCCTATCCTGGCCGCATGAGCTCCGGACCGGCACCCGCCGGGTCCACGCCGACGCCCGAAGGGGCGGACGTGTGCCCGGTGTGCCGCGAGCCGCTCCGGCCGACGTCACCGTCCACGCCGTCCATGCCCTCCACGTCGGTGGTGGACGTACCGACCCGGAGTTGCCCGTACGACTGCGCGCTGACCGTGTGCGCGGAGGAGTGGGAACGCGCGGTGCTGGCACTTGCCCGCGAGCGCCGCGGGAACTGACGGCGCCGATCTACACCGCGTCGGCGACGAGGGTGGCGATGCGCTCGGCGGTGTCGAAGTCCGACGTCAGGCGGTTCTTGGTGAGGGCGAACGCCAGCCCCGTCGAGGTGTCGCCGAACGCGTACGTGCCGCCAGCGCCGCCCATGCCGAACGTGCCGGACGTCTGCTCCTGATCGGCGCCGATCCGGCCGACCGAGTAGCCCAGCGCCCAGCGCGACGGCATTCCCATCACCTGGTCGTCGCCGGTGAAGGAGACCGCGGACAGCTCCTTCAGCCGCTCCGGTGACACCAGGCGGACGCCGTCCACCGGCCCGAGCAGCGCGGCGTACATCCGGGCCGTCGCGCGCGCCGTCAGCTTCGCCCCGGCCGGAATGTCGGCGGCCAGGATGTCGGTGCGGTTGCCGAACTCCGCGGTCGGCGTCAGGTCGCGGGGCGACAGCGCGAAGAACGGCGAGTCGTCCGGCAGCGCGGCCATGAACTCCGCACTGCCCTCGGCGTCCTCCAGCCGGGCGAGCCGGCCGTGCTCGGACACCGGCATCCCGAAGTACAGCTCGCCGGCCACGCCGAGCGGCCCGGCCACGTCCTCCGCGAGCACCCGCGAGATCGGCCGGCCGGTGACCCGGCGCACGACCTCGCCGACCAGGTAGCCGAACGTGTAGGCGTGGTAGGCGGTCTTCGCTCCCGGCTCCCACCAGGGCTCGGCGGCCGCGATCCGGGCGCACATCCGGTCCCAGTCGCACACGTCCTCCGGCGTGGTGTCGGACGGGATGGCGGGAACCCCCACGGTGTGGGTGAGGACGTGCCGCAGGGTCGCGCCGTCCTTCCCGTGTACGCCGAACTCCGGCCACACGTCGGCCAGCCGCAGGTCGTAGTCGAGCACGCCCTGCTCGGCAAGCACGTGGGCGACGGTCGCGGTGGCGCCCTTGCCGGCGGAGTAGGCGTAGAAGACGGTCCCGGAGGTGACCGGCCGCCCGGTCGCCGGGTCGGCCAGGCCGGCCACCGCGTCGACGATCTGCTCACCGTGCAGGTACGCCGCGACCTGCACGCCCTGTTCCCTGCCCGACCGGACCGCCTCGTCGACGGCTCGCTGGACCTGCTGCTGTACGTCGGCCACTGGTGTCACGTCGATGCCTTCCTCGCAGAGCCGGCCTTTCCGTCGTACAGACTTCCCGTTCGGTGAGAACTCATCGCGGATCGGCTCGGACCGGGCCCGCGGATGAGCGCCGATTCGGCCGGGTAACACCCAGGGCATGTTCGATCTGCTGTCGGAGGAGTTTCTCCGGGAGGTCGTCAGCCTTCTGGTGCGGCTCGTCGAGGCGGCGGGAGCTCTGATCATCTTCGTCGGCGCGGCGTTCGCGTTCGTCCGGTTCGTCACCACCGCCCTTCGCCGGCGCGGCGAGGAGGACTTCAACGCGGTACGGCTGTTCCTGGGCCGCTACCTCACGCTGGGGCTGGAGTTCCAGCTCGCCGGCGACGTGCTGCGTACGGCTGTCTCACCGACGTTCGCCCAGATCGGCCAGCTGGCGGCGATCGCGGCCATCCGTACCGGCCTGAACTACATCCTCGGCAAGGAGATCGAACGGGAGCGGGCGGCGCTCGCGGAGTCGGGGCGGCGACCCGGGCTCGGGCCGGGGCCCGGCGCCCTGGGCGGCCCGGGAGGCCAGGGACCCGCCGGGGATGGCTGACACGTACGCGGAGATCATCCGCGGCGCGGTCATCCTGGTCGTCGTCCTCGGCCTGGTGGCCGCATCGGCCGCGCTGGTGTTCGGCGCCGGGATCAGGACGGCGCTGTCGGTGCTGCTGGAGTTCCTGGTGGCGGCGGGGCTGCTGCGGCTGTCCCTCGCCCACACCTGGGCGGCGATCCTGCTGGCGGTGGCCACGATCGTCATCCGCCGGATCATCGTCGCGGGCTTCTCGATCCCCCTGTCGGGGCCGCGGAAACCGGTCGGGTCAGGTCGGTGAGTCCCCGGTCACCACGGGATTGCCCGCACGCATCCATCCGAGGGTGCCGCCGGCGACGGAGTGCGCCTCCAGCCCGGCCCGGGTGAGGACGTCGGCGCCGGCCAGGCTGCGGTGCCCGCTCGCGCAGATCACGTAGATCGGCTGGTCCTTCGGCAGGCTCGCGGTGTGCTGGGGGAGGGTGCCCAGCGGGATCAGCCGCGCTCCGGGAACGTGCCCGGCGGTGTACTCCTCCGGCTCGCGGACGTCCACGGTGAGGTGGCCCGCCTCCTGCGCGCGGACGAACTCCGGCATCTCGATCTCGTGGGCCATCTGGCTCCCCTCACGGTGGGTCCTGCGGCGCCCGGGCGGCTGCCGCGTCGACCCTACCAACGGACCGCCGCCCGCCCGGCCGCGTACGCGGCTCGGCGTAGGAGCGAATCGGCTCCCGGGCGGACGATCCGGCCCGCCCCGCCGGGCGAGGATGACCGGATGGAGTTGACGACCGCCACGGAACCGGGCCGCGTGCCCCGCCGCTCCGGTCGCGTGCCATCCCTCTCAGGGCGGGCACGTAAGGGAGTGCTGCTCGTCCACGTCGCCGCCGCCGGGACCTGGCTCGGCATCGACGTGGTGATGGCCGTGGTGGTGTTCACCGCGGTTCTGTCCGACGACCGTCACACCGTCGCGCTGTGCTACCAGGCGTTGCGGCTGTTCACCGTGTGGCCGCTGCTGGTGACCGGCCTGATGTGCCTGACGAGCGGGATCTGGCTGGGACTCGGCACGAGGTACGGCCTGCTGAGGTACTGGTGGGTCGCGGTGAAGCTCGCCCTGAATCTCCTGCTCACCGGACTCGTCCTGGTCGCGCTGCGGCCCACGGTCGCCGAGTCGGCGGAGTACGGCCGGCTGCTGGCGGCGGGACAGCCGGGCATACCTCCGCAGGACATGATCTACCCGCCGATCGTGTCGCCTCTCCTGGTGGGGTTCGCGTTCGTCCTGGCCGTGTTCAAGCCCTGGGGGCGGATCCGAGCCGTGCCTCCGGACGCAGGTCCGCGGCGAGTTCCTCGCCGACGGCGGCCCGGGCCAGGGCGCGCCCCAGCGCGGGAGCGTGCTTGAAGAGGTTGTTGCCGGCCACGAACAGCACCTGCCCGCCCCGGCCGCCGCCGGGCCCGGCCTGCCAGACCGCGACACCGTCGGAGCTCCAGGGCAGTTCGGTGGTCCAGCAGTGCACGTGGCCCACCGGGTCGGGGTCGAGTCCGGGCAGCGCCGCGCGTACGTAAGCCGTGGCGCCGTCGGCGAGTCCGGCCAGGCCGTCGGGGTCGACCACACTGCCGTCCGCCCGGGCGGCCACGTGCCCGCTGGCCCCCAGGGCGTACGCACGACCGCCGGGCAGCGCGGCCGCGTAGACACTGCCCGCGGTGAACTCCCCGCTGTTGTCCTGGAGGCAGGCCAGCCTCGCCGGTGGCTCGCCGCGTACCGCGAAGGTCACCCGGGCATGTGCACCGAACTCGACCGGCAACGTCAGCCCGGCGCCACGGGCGAGGGCGGGCGTGCCCCGGCCGGCGCAGACCACCACCGTGTCGTAATCGGCGCGCCGGCTCACCGAGCGCACCTGCGCCCTGCCGGTCGGGGCGCCGGTCCCGGCGGTGTGCACCGACAGGACGTCGTCGCCGATGATCTCCCCGTCGACGGCGGCGGCCAGCGCCCGGATCGCGGCCTGGGTACGGATCGCCCCGGCCGTCTCGTCCAGCATTGCCGGCGCCGGGTCCCCGGAGCGGCGGCCCCGGACCAGGGGCAGCAGCTTCGCGAGCTCGTCCGCGTCGACCATCCGGGCGGGCACCCCCGCCTGCCGCAGCAGCGCGAGCCGTTGCCCGGCGTCCGGCCCGATGCTCACCGCGCCGTCCTCGGAGACCAGCTCGACGCCGAGCCGGTCCTGCCAGGTACGCCAGACCGCCCGGCTCTCCCGCGCCCAGGCGATCAGCCGCGGATCCTCGTGGGAGTGGCGGAACAGCCGGGACTGGCCGGTCGACTGACCGTTGCCCGGCACGCCCACCTCGTAGACGTCGGGCCGGACGCCGAGCTCGGTCAGCGCGTACGCCGTACTCAGGCCGACGATCCCGGCTCCGACCACGGCGACCCGGGGCCCGGTGCCGCGACCTCGCCCACCCACGTCAGGACTGCTCATCAGGCCCACCGCCCCCTCCGACGTCGCCGCCCGACCACCGCAGGACAGACCCTAATCGCATGGCCGGGTGGTGACCTTCAGCGCGGACGGCGCACTGCGACTACGGTGACCGGATGCGGAGTCTGGTACGCGGTTTGCTGGCCACCTGGTTGCTGGCACTGACGGTCGCGCAGACCGCCGCGGTCGCCCTCGTCTGGTGGATCTTCGTCCGTACTCCGCACGGCCAGGTCGTGGACGCGACCGTGCTGCGCGGCACGGGGTTCGGCCGGGCCTCGGCGGAGCACCTGGTGGGTGGCGTACTGGACGCGGTCTCGCTGGCCTCGCTGGTGGCGGCGACCGTCGTGCTGGGGTTCATCGCGCTCGCCCGGCGGCGGGTCCTGCTCGCCGTGGCGGCGACGGTGCTCGTGGCCGGCGCCAACCTCACCACCCAGGTCCTCAAGGACCACGTCATCTCCCGGCCGGACCTCGGCATCCCCGGCACCAACATCGGGGCGCCGAACAGCCTGCCGAGCGGGCACATGACCGTGGCGGCGTCGGTCGCGTTCGCCGCCGTCATGGTCGTGCCGGCGCGGTTGCGCGCGACGGTCGCGGTCCTCGGCGCGTGCTACGCGACGCTCACCGGGGTCGCCACGCTGTCCGCCGGCTGGCACCGTCCGAGCGACGCACTGGCCGCGCTGTTGATCGTCGGCGCCTGGGCGTCGGCCGTCGCGATGGTGCTCGTCCTCGCCCAGCGGTCGCGGACCACCGGTGCGCCGAGCGACCCGCACCCGCGGATGGTGGGCTGGCTGGCGCTGGTGGGCGGCGCCGCGCTGGTGGGGGCGGTGCTTCTCGTCGCGCTGGCCGACCAGGGTTCGCTCACCCCGCCGGTCGAGGTGGGCCGGAGCCGGCTGGTCCTCGCCTACGCGGGAGGCGCGATGGGGGTGGCGGGAGCGTCCTGCCTGGCGATGGCGCTGGTCCTCGCCACGGTGCACCGGGTGGTACCCCGGCTCGCCGGACCACCTGTGGCGACCGTCACTCCGGAGCCGGCCGAGACCGTGGAACCACCTGCGGCCGCCGAGCGGTTCGGTCCGGGTGCGGACCTGGCGGCGGCCGGCGAATCCGGCCGAGTGGACCGAGGGGCTTCGCCGGAACGAAAGGCCGATGCGGTCGGAAGCTAGACATCCCAGGGCCGTAACCCGCAGCTTGACGGATTACAGCCCTGGGATGTCCAGGTGCTTGCGGATCAAACCCGGTAACTAGGGCTGACGCGTCGTCATGTCGAGGCCTTCCGCGCCGGCCACGGGGACGGTGGCCGGAACCACTGCCTCGGGGACCTTCGCGCCGGTACGCTTCACCTTCCGCCACCAGCTCCGTGCTTCCGCACGTCTGGCGCCGGGCTGTTCGCCGCGGACGAGATTGTCCTCGATGCGGTCCAGGAGAAGCACCACTCCGACGATGCCGACGAGTCCGAGAGTCAGTTGCAAGACAGCTTGCAGGACGTTGTCCATCGGTTGACTCCGACCTTTTTTCTCGACTCCTGGGCAGCGCTGCGGCGCGAGCCTAACAGCATCGAAGCGTTGTCGCTGTCCGGCGAATCCTGGCCCGGCGACCTTTGTGAACGCCGATCGAAGCGTCGTTGAACGCGGGAATATGTGGTGGTGCCGCCCGAAATGGCAAGTACGGTTCACTTTCTGGCGGCAGGGCCACAAGAGGACCGTGTCGGCCGCGGCCTGGGAGCTCGAGGAAACCGGCCGGAGAAATGAAATCCGCGAGTGCTTGTCGTCACACCAGATCCCGTCGCTGATTTCGATTCTGTGCGCGGAGTCGCGCCACATCCTCCGGCCGCCGCCGGGAATTCCTGCCGGCCCGGCCGGTGCACACGCTGCGTGCCCTGCCGGTCGCACGAATGGGGACTTGCGTTGAAGGGTTTACTACGTAAGGTTGTCGGCTGCGGGCTCCGGCGATGGGTCTGCCGCTCACAGCGGGCGAGTCCCTACCGAGAGGCCCTGAATATGCGCACTGCGTCGTTCGCAGCGTGGCACCGGCGCCGGCCGCCATTCCTTCCGCGGCTCTGACCCGCCGAAACTGGCCTGGTTCGACCGGTGCGATGGGGTCGTTTCCGTTGCTTGACTGGCACAGAGTGCTGGCAACCACGGAAGGGCGGCCGATCGTCACGGCCGGAGGGCCGATCCAATCTTCGAGAACACATCTGCGGCGGGGGGCCGCGGCAACGAGAGGTTGTCTGCATGCCCGAGCGCCGAGCCGCTCAGCCCGGGGGGCGAAACAGGCCCGTACCCGACGGAACTTGGGAATGGCACCAGTCGGCGGCGTGTGCCGGCGAGCCCTCCGACCTGTTCTACGGGCCCGAGGGTGAGAAGCTGCCCGCACGTCGGGCGCGGGAGGCGCGGGCGCTGTCCTTCTGTGCCACCTGCCCCGTGAGCGAGGAGTGCCGCGACCACGCGCTGGGACTGCCGGAGGCGTACGGCGTGTGGGGAGGTACGACGGAGGGCTCCAGGCTCGCCGTCCGCCGTGGGCGCAGGCCGGTCACCGAACCCGTCGCGCGACCTGCCGCCCGGGTGGTCCCCGCGGGGCGGTCCGCCACCTCCGGCGCGACCCCTGTGCGGTCCACGAGGTCTGTGCCCGCCTGAGCCTGCCTGAGCGCGCCCTGGAGCCTGCCTGAGGCCTGACCCGACCTGAACCTGAATCGCTGCACCACAACGCGCCCCCGCCGACGTGGCGGGGGCGCGTTGTGGTGCAGCGACCACGCGCTGGGACTGCCGGAGGCGTACGGCGTGTGGGGAGGTACGACGGAGGGCTCCAGGCTCGCCGTCCGCCGGGGGCGCAGGCCGGTCACCGAACCCGTCGCGCGACCTGCCGCCTGGATGGTCCCCGCGGGGCGGTCCGCCACCTCCGGCGCGACCCCTGTGCGGTCCACGAGGTCTGTGCCCGCCTGAGCCTGCCTGAGCGCGCCCTGGAGCCTGCCTGAGGCCTGACCCGACCTGAACCTGAACCGCTGCACCACAACGCGCCCCCGCCGACGTGGCGGGGGCGCGTTGTGTGTGTGGCTATCAGTACCTGAACGTGCCCCGGGCGAGCCGCTCAGGCGCCTTGTTTCTCAAGCGTCTCGGGTCAGCCCAGCAGGCCCAGGATCTGGTTCAGCAGGCCGGCGATCTGACCGAGGAGGAGGTTCAGCCCACCGGTGTTGTCGAGCAGGCCGGTGACGGCGCAGAGCAGGTTGCCCAGCAGGTTGCCGGGAGCCTGGTCGGCGGTGATGTTCAGGTGCACGGTGTCGAGGTGGACTACCAGGCCGAGCAGGTCGAGATCCAGCGGCCCGAGCACCAGGTCGAGAATCTGGCAGCTACCGGTCGAGGCGGCGGTGTTCACCGGCACGGTGACCGCCTTGTCGACGGCGGCGGTGCTGCCGTCAGCGCGGGTGAGGTTTCCGGTGAGGTCGCCGATCGCCACCAGCTTGCCGTTCTGGGTGGCGAACTTCGTCGGGGTGAAGGTGCCGTCGAAGGTGCTGCCGTCGGCAGCCGTTCCGGTGACCGGAGCGGACAACGTGCTGGTGGTGGCGGCCGTGGTGTCCGGTGCGGTCGCGGCCGAGGCGGCTCCCACTCCCACGAAGGAAAGGGTCGCCAACGCGACGACGAAGGCGATCACTCTGGTGAATCGTCGGGACATCGGGTTTTCGTCCTTCCGTGACTTGATCGGGCTAGATCACCCTTGCGGGACCGATGGGCCATCGCAAATCGCCTGCCCCGTCCGGACCACCGCCGTACGAGTTCCCAGAACGGCGAAATTGCTGGTCAGACAGGAAATCCCGGCGAATCGAAAAAAGTCCGAAAAAACTTGATTCAGACCTGCCGAAAAGACGTGAATTCCACCGAAGGTAGCTCGCCGAACACTCAGGGTGGACTCGGTCGGCCACCGAATTCGGTACGAATCGGCTGGTCGTCACGCAGCCGTTGCCGACAGGCGTAGACCCCGAAAAGCGGTTAATCTGACCGGACACGGCGGCCAACGGAGGGTGGCTGTCCGGGGATCTAGGAGCGACAACCGATGAACGACACCCCGTTGTACGACCAGTTGGTCAACGAACGCCTCGGCCGGGGGCCGAGCGAGTTCGAGGGGCACGACACGTGGGACGACTCGGAGGAGGCGCGCGCCGCCTTCGAACGCGGCGCGGCGCACGCCCGCACCCGGCAGGAGGAAGGCGCCGGGGCGGACCAGGCCGACTCCGAGGAGCCGGCCGCCGAACCGAAGTCCGGTGTGGACGAGCAGGCCGGGGTGGACGACAAGCCCGGCGCGGACCAGAAGCCCGGCACGGACGACAAGCCCGGTCTGGCGAAGCCGCTCACCCCGGCCTGAGCCTGGCCCGCGGCGCAGGTCGGGTGCGGGCGGCTATCGGCACTGGGTGAGCATCATCGACTTGTCCGCGCGGGTGACGGGCAGGTCGTACTTCAGCGCCACCTGCCCGAACCGCACCGCGTACGCGCAGCGGATCGGCTTGTTCGGTGGCAGCCAGGACGCCGGGCCGGAGTCGCTCTTGGCGGAGTTCGTCGCGCCGTCGACCGGCATGAGGTTCAGCGGGTCGTTAGCGATCTGTTCGCGCCGGTCCTCGGTCCAGCGGGACGCGCCCAGCTGCCACTCGTACGACAGGGGTACGACGTGGTCGATCTGCACGTCCGACGCGTCGTGCTTGCGCCACGAGATCGCCCGGCCCGTGTAGGGATCGGCCAGCGTCATCGCCACCACGACGCACCTGGACCCGCGCCGGTAGCGCAGGTGCTGCCCGTCCCGGGCGAGCAGGTCGTTGCGGGTGTCGCAGCCGTTGCGGGCGAAGGGTACGCCGTCGGCGGTGTCGGTCCAGTCCGAGCCGAACCGGTCGCGGTCGTAGCCCGTCTTGGGTCCGCGCCCGGCGGTGCGCACCCTGGCGATCAGCCGCCGTGCCGCGCCGAGGTCGGCGGCCGAGGTGAGCGGGGCGAGGCCGGGTTTGGTGCCGTCGGGGTTGTCCAGCGGCTCGACGGCACGTCCGCCGGCCGCCGGGGCGGAGGTCGCCGATGCGGACGCCGACGCGGTGGCCGGATCCGTCGGTCCGCCGGCCGGGACCCCGTCGACCTCCAGGGTGCAGCCCGAGCCCGCGACGGCGCAGAGGAGGCCGAGGGCGGCCACCGCCGCCGTGACCCGGCCCCGGCGCCACGGCTGCCGTGCGTTCCGCGGCCTTCCTGTGCTCCGCGACCGTCCTTCGCTCCATGCCGGTCCCGTACGACGAGACCGTCGCCGGTCAGTTCCCACCTGCTCGTACACGCGCATCGACCACGATCCCTGGACTACGGTTGCCGCCGAGGATCATAGGAGGACGCGATGGCAGCGAACTTCCGGGACCACGTGCACGCGTTCCTGGCGGAGGCGGTGGTCGACCGGGCGGAGATCGACCGGTTCCTCGATCCGGACCAGCCGAAGTGGGCGAGGTTCGACGCCGAGCTCGGCTACCTGCCGCATCCGTCCCGGGTCCCCGACGGCGTGGACGACTCGGTGAGCACCTACCGCTACGGCGCACTCGGTGAACGCCTCGCCATCGCCTACGCCGACCGGCCGTGCCGGGTGAACACCTACGGCGACAGCTTCACCCAGTGCCACCAGGTCAGCGACGGCGAGACCTGGCAGGAGTACCTCGCCGCCCACCTCGGCGAACCCGTGCGCAACTTCGGTGTCGGCGGGTACGGCGTACTGCAGGCGTGCCGGCGGCTGCGGCGCGAGGAGGCCGGCGCCGCGAGCGCCGAGCACGTCGTGCTGAACATCTACCTGGACGACCACTACCGGAACCTGGACGCGTATCGCATGCTGCGGGTGGGCCGGCAGTGGTGGGATCGTTACCAGTCGTTGCCCACAAGCATGTTCCACGCCAACCCGTGGGACCACGTGCGCTTCGACGCCACCGGTGCGCTGGTCGACAGGCCGAACCCGTGCCCGACGCCGGAGTCCCTGTACGACCTGTGCGATCCGGACTTCCTGGTCGAGACCTTCGGCGACGACCTGGTGGTCCATCTGCTGGTGGGCCGGCGCACCGGGCGCTGGGACTTCCTCGCCGATCACCGGGAGACCGCTGCCGCACTGGGCCTGGACCTCGACGTCGGCGACGACGGCGGCGGCGATGCGAGTGCACGCGCGGCCGACGCGTTCTACGACCGCTGTGCGTTCCGTGCGTCGGCGACGCTGGTCGAACGAACCCGGCGCGACCTTGCCGAGCAGGGCAAGCGCCTGCTGGTGCTGCTGAGTTACCCCGGTGGCGATGTCGCGGACGCCTGCGCCGGAAAGGCCCGGCCGGACGAGGAGTTCGTCCGCCACCTCGACGACCTCGGGATCGAGTACGTCGACTCGCTGGCCGGCCACATCGCCGACTACCAGGCCTTCGCACTGTCCCCGCAGGACTACCGTGATCGTTTCTACAACGGCCACTACACGCCCGCGGGCAACCACCTCTTCGCGTTCATGGTGAAGCAGCGGTTCGTGGACTGGCTGGACCCGGCACCACCTGCCTATGCCGACAGAACGAGTCCGCTGTCGGTACGCGGAGAGGCGCTCGCGTGACGGTCCTTCTTCGCGTACCACCGCCGGCCGACCTTGCCCGCGCGGCTCTCACGTACCCCGAGGTCGGCGCGACCGCCGGTGCACTCCCGCCCGGCTACCGTCACGTCGCCCGGTCGGTCCGGGTCGGCCAGGGGCAGAGCTGCTTCGACCGCTGCGCCGACGCTCTGCTGGGCTGGGAAGTCCATCGCCGCGCCGGACTCGGTGTGTTCGCCGACCGGCCCACGGCCGGGCCCGGCGGGGTGGTGGCGGTCGTCATCGGCGTCGGCAGGTGGGGAGTCGTCGCGCCGTGCCGGGTGGTCCACCTCGTCGACGAACCCGACCGGCGTGGCTTCGCGTACGGCACCCTGCCCGGCCACCCCGAGCGGGGCGAGGAGAGCTTCGTGGTCTCCCGCGAGACCGACGGCACCGTGACGTTCACCGTGACGGCGTTCTCCCGGCCGGGCAACCTCCTGGCCCGCCTGGGCGGTCCGCTCGCGCGGCGGATCCAGGACCTGTACATCGGCCGCTACCTCAGGGCCGCGGCGGCGCTCGCGCAACCCTGACCTGCACTACGGTGCGAACCATGCCGAGCCCAGCGAAGCCGACACCGGCCGTGATCCCCGACAGCATCCTCGTGCACGAACACGTCCTGGTCGACTTCGGCGGTGTCGCCGACCCGCACGCCTACGACGCCGACGAGGTGTTCGCCGTCGCGAAGCCGAAGTTGGACGAGGTGTACGCCCTCGGCTGCCGGCGGCTGCTGGAGTGCACGCCGCAGGGCCTCGGCCGCGATCCGGTCCTCCTCGCCAGGCTGGCCGACGCGACCGGCGTCGAGATCGGCACCAACACCGGCATCTACGGCGCGGCGGACCGGGTTGGCGTACCTCCCTACGCCTACGAGCTTTCCGCCGAGCAGTTGGCGCGGCGGTTCGTCGACGAGCACACCCACGGCATCGCCGGCAGCCCCGGCGTACGCCCGAGCTTCGTCAAGACGGCAGTACGCGACGGCGCACTGGAGGACCTGGACCGCGCACTTGTCCGCGCGGCCGCGCTGACCGCCCGCGAGACCGGGCTGACGGTCGCCTCCCACACCACGGCGGGCGTCGCCGCGCTGGAACAACTCGAGATCTTCGCCGACGTGGGCGTGTCCCCGGGGCAGTTCGTCTGGGTGCACGCCCAGGCCGAGTCGGACGGCGACGTCCACGAGCAGGTCGCCCGTGCCGGAGCCTGGGTGGAGTTCGACGGTCTGCGTCCGGGTGACACGCAGTGGCAGCGAAGCTGCGTCGAACGCATGGCCGCGGCCGGTCTGCTCGGCCGCACGCTGGTCGCCAACGACAGCGGGTGGTGGCACGCGGAGGAGCCGGGCGGTGGGGAGTTCCTCGGCTACACGTTCGTGTACGACGAACTCCTGCCCGCGCTGGACGAGTCGTGGTGGAAGACCCTGATGGTCGACAACCCGGTGGCCGCCTTCGGCCGGTGAGCGGCGTCCGCGTGGCGGCGCTCCGGCGGGGGCGTGCAGGTCACTGCTGGTCGGACTCCAGCGGAACCGCGCTCGGGGCGACCAGCCCGAGCTTGACGACCTGCCGGCGCAACACCGCGTCGAGCGCCCAGTCGGTGGCGATGCGAACGCGGTTGGCCGGCACGCTCAGCAGGTGGTAGCCCTTCGTCACCGCTGCCGCGGGTGCGCCCGAGAGCGCGACACCGAGCGGGTTGGCGGCCGCGGACAGGCCGCCGAGGTCGACGACGAAGCCGAGGTCGTGATGCTTGTACGGCTTCGGGCGCCCGTCGCCGAACGACGCGGCGACGTTGCGGGCAACGGCCTTGCCCTGGCGTTCGGCGTGCTGGGCGGTCATCGCGGTCACCTGACCCGGCCTGGTCAGGTCGGGTACGGAGGCGGCGTCCCCGCAGGCGAAGACCTCCGGGCGGCCCGGGACGCTGAGGTACTCGTCCACCACCAGGCGGCCGTTCTCGGTGGGTTCGCCGAGGTTCTCGATGAGGGGGTCCGGGCGTACGCCGACACACCACACCAGGGTCTTCGTGGGCACGAACTCGCCGTCGGACAGTTGCACACCGTCGGCGGTGGCCTTCTCCACCGACGTGCCCGTACGGACTTCCACGCCACGCTTGCGGAGAGTGCGGTCGGTGGTCGCGGCCAGGCGCGGGTCGAGCCCCGGCAGTAGCCGGTCGGCAACGTCGACCAGCAGCCAGCGCACCTGGCTCTCGTCCACGCCGTTCTTGGTGCGCGCGACCTGCCTGGTCAGCAACTGTCCCTGCGCGGCCACCTCGGTGCCGGTGTATCCCGCGCCGACGACGACGAAGGTGCACCGCGCCTCGCGTTCGGCGAAGTCGTTGCAGGCACCGGCCAGCTCGATCTGCCCGATCAGATGGTCGCGGAGGTAGAGCGCCTCGCCGACGCTCCGGAAACCGTGTGCGTACTCACTCACACCGGGGATGGGCAAGAGCTTGTTGACACTGCCCGGCGCGAGGACCAGCCGGTCGTAGGTGATCTCGTGCCGGCCTTCCTCGGGGTCGACGTAGCTGACCGTACGGGTGTCCAGGTCGACGCCGTCGACGGTCCCGAGCGTGAGGCAGGCGTCCCCCAACGTCCGGGACAGCGGCACCGAGACCTGGCGCGGGTCGAGGACGCCCGACGCGACCTCCGGCAGCAGGGGGAGGTAGAGGAAGTAGTCGGTGGGGTTGATCACGATGACCTCGGCCCGGCCGCGAGCGAGGCGCTGCAGCTCCCGGGCCGCGTGGAACCCGGCGAATCCCGCGCCCACCACGACGATCCGCGGGCGGCGGTTCGGCTCCGTCATCTCGGGCTCCCTCAGGGGGTCGACTACCTGCCGTGCCTGCGACCCTACGGCACCGCCCAGGTTGTTTCGAATAGGTGCCCGCACGTCGGGTAGGCCCGGCACGAGCGGACAAACGGGGTCCCATGGATGCGGGTGGGCTGCCGTGACCTGACCGGCAGCCCACCCGCGTGCTTCACGTCCCGCCGGTCCTTCCGGGCCGGCTCACTCCACTCGGCTCACCCCACTCGGCTCACCGGACTTTCCGGTGGAGGGTGGACGGGATGTCGAGGCCGGCGTACGACGCTGTCACCGCGGGAACGGGCCGGCCGGACCAGACGACCTTTCCGTCGGTGTCGGACAACCTCACCGCGATGCGGCCCTCCGTCGAGGCCGGGACGTCGGCGCCGGGACAGGCGCGGGCGTGCAGGAAGCCGTCGCGGACAGGCACCGTGGCCACTGGCCGCCCGCTCACGAGGACCTGCGCGGACCGCACGGTGGACAGGTTCGGCGGGACGAAGGCGTGGACCTTGCAGAAGTCGGTCCAGACGTACGGCGTTCGGTCGGCGTCCGCGGACGGGATCGCCCCCACGGCGTCGAGCGCGGGACTGGCCAGCACCTGGTCGCCGCGGCCGTCGGGGTGCTCGTCGCCGAAGACGGCTCGAAGAGTGCCGCCGCCCCGGATGCCCAGGGTGAGCCCCACCCACAGCTTGCCGTGGCCCTCGCGGTACCGCCACGGGACCTTCACCGAGGTGATGTCGCCCGGATGCAGTGCCACCGACTCCAGTTCGGCCACGGAGTCGGCGAGCTTCGGCACCGGCCGGCCGGTGGCGTTGAGCACCAGCGTGCGCAGAGCGCGCGACGCGACGGGCGAGCCCTCCAGGTGCTCGGTGATCACCGACCGCAGGTCCGAGGTCACCTTGCCGTCCTTGACGGTACGGAGCCGGATCGTCCGCGAGGCCGGCGCGTCCGTGGAGGCGACGAAGGTGTCGTTCTCGTACGTCATCGGTTCCCACGTACGGGTGATGCTGCCGTCTGCGGCGAACTTCTGCGCGGGGGAGTACTGCACCTCCTCGGCGCCGGGAGCGGTGAGGGCGGTGACGATCGTGCGCTGCCCGTCCGGCACGGCGAAGCCGATCAGGTCGCGAGTCGACTCGTGCGGGAACGATCCGGGCAGCCGGCGCAGGCTTCCCCGTGCCCCGATGCGGAAGTTGAGTCCGCTGAGCGAGTCCACGACCACCACCCGCCGATCCCCGACGTCACCCGCGTAGAGGACGTGCACGGCGGCCGGGGAGGAGCCGTCGATCTGCGCACCCCAGCCGCGCACGCGGTCGAGGTAGGCCTCGTCGCCGGCCAGCGAGCCACGGGTCGGCCAGGACTTCCGCGCACCGTCCACCGCGGCGAGCCGCGCCTTGGCCGCCTGGAACGAGTCGCCGAGCTGTGGCAGCGCCCGGGGCAGACCGATGGCGGCGGCGGCCAGTGCCGCCGCGACCACGACCGCGGTACGGCGCGACCGTTGCCGCCGGCGGCGCCGCATCACCTGCGGGTACGGGTCGGCGTACGGGCCGGCCCAGGCCACCGTGGCCGCTCGCCGGTTCAGCTCGGCGCGGAGGTTCTCCTCGATGTCCCGTGTCTCGATGCCGGTCATGCCGACACCCCCCTGGTCATCCGGATCGTGTACGTGGCCTCGTCGGTGAGCCCGGCACGCAGCCGCGCGAGTCCCCTGGACGCCTGGCTCTTGACCGTGCCCGTCGAGCAGCCGAGAACAGCCGCGATCTCCGCCTCGGACAGGTCCTCGAAGTACCGCAGTACCAGCACCGCGCGCATCCGTGGCGGCAGCGACCGCAGTGCCTGCCACAGTTCGTCCCGCAGATCCGAATGCGCCGTCGCGTCCGCGACCGTGCGCTCGGGGACGTCGGCGACCGGCGACTCCCGGAAGTGCAGTCGCCGTCGCCAGTGCGAGCTGGCCAGATTGACCAGCACCTTGCGAACGTAGCGTTCGGGCTGATCGCGGTTCTCCAGCCCGGACCACCGCCGGTGCGTGCGGACGAGCGCGCTCTGCACGAGGTCCTCGGCGTGCCCGTGGTCGCCGACGAGGAGGTACGCCGTGCGCAGGAGGGACGTCCAGCGCAGGGCGACGAACTCCCGGAACCCTTCTTCGTCCTCCGCGTTCACCTCAAGGCCCCTTCCCGTGCCGGTGGACACCCTCACAGAGCACCGGCCGGCACGGAAAGGTTGAGTCCTGAGCGGAAGTTGTTCGCTGGTTGGGGATCTCGGGCGTCATCCGAGCTCGCCGGGAACTCAGTCGGGGACGCTGGTGAGGATCTCCATGTTGTGGCCGTTGGGGTCGTCGAAGTAGACGCCCCGCCCGCCCCAGCGGTGGTTGATCTCGCCCTCCTGGTGGTGACCCGGGTCGGCGTAGTAGGTGAGTCCCGCCCTCTGGATCCGCTCGAACGCGGCGTCGAACTCGTCCTCCTCGACCAGGAACGCGCAGTGCAGGTGCTGGAAGTCCGAGGCGTTCGCGTAGTCGAGGGTCACGCCGTTGCTGACGGTCAGGGGTACGAACGGCTCGCTGTCCTCGCCGACGGGGACGCCGAGGATCGAGCCGAGAAACTCCGCGGACGCGCGCTTGTCGTGGGCGGGAACGATGATGTGGTTGAGCTGGATGCTCATCTGGTCTCCTTCTGCGATCACCTTCTGCCAGGCCCTGTCCGGGACGTGGCGAGTACCGGCTTTCGAATCTAGACGGCGTGGCCGTGATCGGAAATCCCTTTGCCACCTGCACGTGCCACTCGCCACCATGCGGGTGATGCGCTCGCGATGAGTTCGGTCTCACCCCGTGGTCCGCGCCGTGACCGCCGCCCCTTCTTCGGGCGATCCGGTCGGCGGCGGACCTGACCATGCCTCGTCCCGACGCAGCCGGACAGGAATCCCGTATGCCCACTTCGTTCCACGTCCGCGACTACCGTGACGCCGACGCCGCCGGCTGGTTGCGGTGCCGCCTGCTCAGCTTCTTCCCGACCGACTACTACGACGACGTGGTGACCCGGCGGCCGTCCTACGACCCGCCGGCGTTGCGCCGGGTTGCCATCGACGGTGCCGATGTCGTCGGCCTGCTGGACGCGACGATCTCACCGCCGCGGGCGACCATCGAAGTGCTCGCCGTCCATCCCGACCACCAGCGACTCGGTGTCGCCTCCGCCCTCCTCGCCGTGGTGGTCGGCGACCTTCGCCCGTACGGCGTTCGTGAGCTCGACGCCTGGACGCGTGAGGACGTCGCCGCCAACGGGTGGTACCACCGGTCGGGGTTCGTCGAACGGTTCAGCTACCTGCACGTCTACAAGGGTTTCTCCGACGACGGTGCGGGCTTCACCTGTCCGGATGGGCTGACCGGCCCGTTCCTCGCGTACTGCCAGGCGCCACGCGAACTCGAGACCTCCGTACGAGCAAGGTTCTCCCGGGTGTACGTGTGCCGCCAGTACGTCCGGGAGCTGTGATGTCGCCACGGATGCTCGTGACCCGAACGCTCGAGTCGGGGGTGACGATCGAGATCAGCACGGTCGCGGAGCGGCCGGAGTTTGCCCACCCGGCTTACGAGACCGGCTGGTGGCCTGAGTTCATGCGGCACAACCACGTCGCCGACGCGTACTACTGGCGGGCGGGTGAGGAGTTCCGCCGTACCTGCGTCGTCGCGACCGAAGGTCAACAAGCGATCGCGTACGGAGTCGCCGTCCCGTTGACCCTCGGCGGCAAGGATCGGGAGACGTTGCCGGACGGGGGTTGGGAGAAGGCGACAGTGTGGGCGTTCCACGACGCCGCCAACCCCGATGCCGTACCCGACTCGGCCTGTGCGCTGGACATCAGTGTGGCCGGATCCCTTCGCGGACAGGGAGTTTCCGGCCTGATGCTGCGGGCGCTGCGGATGGCCGTTCGCGACGCGGGGCTGTTCCAGTTGGTGGCGCCGGTGCGGCCGACCTGGAAGGACCGGGAGCCCCGCACGCCGATGACGGCCTACGCCGCTCGCGTGCGTTCTGACGGTCTCCCGTACGACCCGTGGCTGCGCACGCACGTGCGGGCCGGCGGGCAGGTCGTCGGTGTCGCACCCGCCTCGTGGGCGGTGCACGGATCGCTGCGGCAGTGGCGGGAGTGGACCGGTTTGCCGTTCGACCGGACCGGCGACGTCGACGTGCGGGGCGCGCTCGTCCCGGTGCACGTCGACCTGGACGGGGATCAAGCCGTGTACGTCGAGCCGAACGTGTGGGTCCGGCACGACGTACGGGACCGAGGTCGGTAGTTGCCGGGCTGCTCAGGGCAGGATCGAGTCGACGTACCCGCCGTCGACGCGCAGGGCGCCGCCGGTGGTAGCGGACGCGTAGGGCGAGGCGAGATAGACGACCATGTGGGCGATCTCCTCGGGCTCGATGAGGCGCCGGATCAGGGACTGCGGGCGATGCTTGATCATGAACTCGCGCTGTGCCTCGTCCCAGGGCAGCTCGTTGCCGACCAGTTCGCGGACGAAGCCCTCGACGCCACCGGTGTGCGTCGGACCGGCGATGACGGAGTTGACGGTCACGCCCGTGCCGGCCGCCTCCTTGGCGAAACCGCGGCTGACGGCGAGCAGCGACGTCTTGGTCATCCCGTAGTGGATCATCTCGGCGGGGATGACCACGGCCGAGTCGCTGGCGAGGTTGAGGATGCGGCCCCAGCCTCGCTCCGTCATGCCGGGCAGACAGGCGCGGATGAGGCGGACGGCGGAGAGGACGTTCACCTCGAAGTAGCGGCGCCATTCGGCGTCGTCGATCTCCAACGGGGCGGCGGAGCCGAAGATGCCGAGGTTGTTGACCAGGATGTCGATCGTGGGGGCGGCCTTCAGTACGGCCACGGCGCCCTCCTCGGTCGCCAGGTCGCCCACGGCGGTGATGACCTCGCCGCTGCCGGAGTCGGCACGCACCCGCTCCACCGCGTCGGCGACGCGTTCCGCACCCCGGCCGTTGACGGCGACCCGAGCTCCGGCGCGGGCGAGGCCGACGGCGATGGCGTATCCGATGCCCTGGGTGGAGCCGGTGACCAGGGCGGTGCGTCCGGAAAGGTCGATCTGCACGATGGTTCCTCCTCGTCGAGCCTGCGTGGTTCACGTCCTTCTGTCGTCCGTGCGCCGACGGATACGTACCGGAAACCGTGCCGCAAGGGACAGTTGACAGTACGCCCGGCCGGCATGCGGAAAGCCAACGCGGAGGAATGTCGGACAGTAGCTGGGTACGCTGAACGGAACCGGGGGTGCTGCGAACGCGTGGGGGAGAGATGGCGCGAAGTGGGGCAGTCCACTGGCTGTCGGAAAAGGTGACCACCGGGGTCAGGGAGCTGCCGACGAACGTCACGTGGGTGGTGTCGCAGGCGCTCCACCCGTCGGACGGATCCACCGACGGCGACGGGGGCTCCGCGGGCCGCGCCACGGCCGGCGAGCGAGGCAAGCTGTCGTTGACAGGGGATTCGCTGGAGTCCCGGCTGAAGCGGGCCCGGTCGGCGAGTGAGAAGGCTGAGCGGGCCGAGCAGGAGGCGCTCGCGGAGGCGAGCCACGCCAAGGAGCTCGCCGACGCCGTACGCAGGACGAACGAGCAGGGGCGGGCCCGCGTGCGCGACGCGAAGAGCGAGGCGGCCGAGGACGTACGCCGCCGGTTGGAGCAGGCCCGTGAACGCGCCGACGCGATGGTCGAGAGTGAACGTGAACGTGCCCAGGCCGACGCGGATGCGGTCGTCGGCAAAGTGGGCGAGCAGTTCGAGGACGAACTCGACAGGAGCCGGGCCAGGGCCGAGGCCGCACAGCAACGCGCGCAGGAGAAGATCGCGGACGCCACCCAGCGACTGGCGCAGGCCCGCCAGCTCGCGGACGAGGCGGCCGAGGCCGCGCAGGCGGCCGCCGAGGCGGCCCGCAGGAAGGCGGAGGAGCTGGCGGCCGGTGAGGTGCGGCGCAGGGCGGCGCCCAAGGAACGCCGGGCGGCCGAGGCGAAGGCGGTGCAGAAGAAGGTGGCCGGTTCGGGTGCGCAGGTGGCCCGGCGGCTGAGTTCGGGACGTACCGAACAGGACCTCCGGTCGATGACCAAGGCAGAACTCACCGACCTGGCCGGCGCACTCGGTGTGGAGACCCGAAGCTCGATGAACAAGCAGCAGCTGCTGCGTTCGGTACGACGGGCGGCCCGCAAGGCGGCCTGACATCTCGGCGGGGGGACCAAGATGAAGCTGTTGCACCGGAAGAGCAAGTGGGAGCAGGTGAAGGAGCCGGTGGTCGCGAAGGCGAAGGCGACCGCGGCGGACAAGCGGACCCTTCGCGGCGGGCTGATCGCGGTGGGCGCCGCCGTCGGCGTGACGGCGGTGAGTTCGGCCATCTCCTCACTCCGGAAGAAGAAGGCGTGAGGCTGAGGCTGCGAACTGTCGCGGTGTTCGCCGCCGGCTACGTGCTCGGAACGAAGGCGGGGCGCGAACGCTATGCCCAGATGGTCGAGGGCGTACAGCGGGTGGCGCGGGAATTCCAGGAGCGTCAGGCGGCGCGGGTGGCGGAGCAGAGTGGACCGAAGCGTCCGCGTCGTTCCCGAGCCGGATAGCGGTTTCGGTTCCGGCGTACTGGTCGAGGCGCAGATCCGTGCCCGGCTGCTGGAGCTGCCGCTGCTGCGCCTGGACGCCGAGGTCGTCGTGACGCCGGCCGCCGCGTTCCGGGACCTTCTCGCCGGTGCGATGCAGGCCGGTGGCGGGGCTCCCGACTCCGCCCGCACGTCCCGGCGGCCGGGTGCCGCGCTCGCGGACGCGGTGTCCCTGACCGACCAGAGCGCCGCCACTCTCCACCGCGCGAAGGCCGGGTAGCGCATCAGGACGTGCGTGGTCGCTGCTCCTGTGCCCGGAAGTCCCGGGGTGCCATACCGGTCCGCCGGGTGAACAGCCGCGAGAAGTACGCCGGGTCGTCGTGACCGACCCGGCGGCCGACCTCGGCGACGGTGAGCTCCGACTCGGCCAGCAGCTCCTTGGCGCGGTTGAGCCGGATCCGCAGCAGGTACTCCTTCGGTGAGCAGCCGCCGTCGCGGCGGACCACCCGGCGCAGTGCGCTCACCGACAGCCCCGCCCGGCGGGCGTGCTCGGCCACCGACCATGGCCGGCAGGCGTTCTCCCGTAGCGCCGCCAGCACCAGATCGTCGCGGCGGTCGTCCCGCTGGTCCTGAACACCCAGGATCAACGTGTGCACGGCATGTGCGGCCTCCACCTCGGCGCGGGCGTACTCGCCTCGGCAGGCGGCGAGCAGGTGGTCCATCGCGGTGCGGGCCGGGAACGGGTCGGTGAGCGGGACCACCGGTTCGGTCCGGGACAGGTAGCCGAGCTCCTCGTACGCGTCGACCGCCGGCCCCTCGAACAGCGTCCAGACCTCCTGCCAGCCCGGGCCGTCCGGACCGTAGGAGTGGCGTACGCCGGGAAACAGCCAGAACAGGCTGGGCGCGGTGATCGCCACCCGCCGGCGGCTCTCGCCCCACTCCAGCCAGCCCTCGCCGTCGACCACGAGCACGGCCGCGTGGGAACGCAGCACCCGAGGTGGGCACGGGTCCAACTCCAGCTTGTGGCCGGCTCCCAGGCACGCCAGTCCGAGCCGGCGCTGGACCGGGGTCGGGGTGAGGTAACGCGACCATCCCTGGACCACAGCACCCCTCCGTCCACGCCGCGCCCGCCGCGGTCCTGCCGCGATCCTGCACTGTCGCACGGGCCGTCGGCCCCGTCCACGAAAGTCCATGAAGGTGATCGGTTTGTCCATGTCTTCGCAGGTCGCTCCGGAGCAGACTCGCACACGACGTCGGAGACGAAAGTCCCAACCGCCGCGCGAGCCGTCGGCAGATCAGGAGTGATCATGGATCCGGGTTCCGGTCTGAGCAGGCGTGGGTTCCTGAGGGCGTCCGCGGCCGGCGCGGCCACGGTCACGCTGGCGGCGTGTCAGGCGGGCGGCGAGGCGGGCGGCCCGCCCACCAGGGCAGCGAAGCGCAGCAACGCCAAGGGGTCGGTCACCAAGCCGCTGCCGGTGCCGGACCGCCTGCACGAGGCTCCCGCGCTGGCGGCGCGGGTGAAGGCCGGCAGCCTGCCGCCGCTGGGCAAGCGCGTCCCCGCCTCGCCGTACGTCGTACCGCACCGCTGGCAACGTCCCGGGAAGTACGGCGGAACCTGCTACCTCACCGCCTCCACTGCCGACGACGCATCCATCGGCCAGTACATGTACGGCCACTCGATCGTGCGCTGGCTCAACGACGGCATGGACGTCGGCCCCGGGCTGGCACAGAGCTGGGAGCCCAACGACGACTTCACCCGGTGGACCTTCCACTTCCGCAAGGGTCTGCGATGGTCCGACGGTGCTCCCTTCACCACTGCCGACATCATGTACTGGTGGAACGACACGGTCCTCAACGCCGAGCACCCCGAGGTGCCCCCGGAGGAGGCGGTCTCCGGCAAGGGGACAGTCGCGAAGATCACCGCGCCGGATGAGTTCACCCTGGTGCTGGAGTTCGACAGTCCGGCCGCGGACACCCCCGACCGGCTCGCGGACACCGTGAACCGCAGCGTCGGCGCCGACTGGTTGCTTCCACACCACTACCTCCGGAAGTTCCACCCGAAGTACAACCCGAAGATCACCGCCAAGGACTGGTACGTCGAACACGACAACAAGGCCAACCACCTGTCGAATCCGGACTGCCCGGTGACCACCGGCTGGCACCTGACGACCTACCACGAAGGCCGCAACGCCGTCTGGGAACGCAATCCGTACTACTGGTGTGTGGACCAGGCCGGCAACCAGTTGCCGTTCATTGATCGCATGGTCTGGACTGCCGTGAAGGACCAGGAGGTGATGAAGCTCCAGTACACCCAGGGCAAGGCCGACTTCGCCGAGGGACAGCACACCAACATCGACCTCGCCGACGTGGAGGGGCTCAAACAGGCCGCCTCGCGCACCGGCGTGCAGGTGTGGTTCTGGGGGAGCGGCTCCGGCAGCGGCTCGATGTTCTTCTTCAACTACGACTATCCCGACGCCGCGATGCGCGAGCTCATCCGCAAGCCCGAGTTTCGGCAGGCGCTCTCCCATGCCTACAACCGTGCGGACGTCCGCAAGGCGCTGTACTACAACACCGGTGAGCTGACCACCGGGACGCTCAGCCCGAAGGCGCCGGAGTTCCAGGTGAACGCGGAGAGCAGGAAGCTGTACCGCTCCTGGCGGGACTCCTACGTGACCTACGACCCGGAGAAGGCGAAGGCGATCCTGGACCGGATCGGCGTGGTCGACAAGGACGGCGACGGCTATCGCGAGAAGCCCGACGGCAGCAAGCTCGTCGTCCGGCTGGACTATCCGGCCGACACCGCGAAGGCGAACATCCGCAAGAACGACTTCCTGCGTAAGGACTGGAACGCGGTCGGGATCCGCACCGAGATCAATCCGGTGGCTCCCACCGCGTGGTCGGACATGTGGAGCCGCGGCGAGCTGATGAGCAACACCGCCTGGGAGATCGGCGGCGGCGGCATCATGAGCTGGCCGTCCTGGGTGATCCCGACGATCCCCGACACCTGGGCGCCGTTGCACGGGCAGGCCTACATCATGCGCAGTGGTGACCCGGCCGCGCTGCGCAAGGAGCGCGACGTGAGCCCGTGGAAGCGGCACCCGCCGTGGGTGCTGCCGGAGAAGGGCGGTCCGGTCGAACGCCTGTGGAACCTCTACGGCCAGGCGCGGCTCGAGACCGACCCGCTGCGCCGCAACCGGCTGCTGTGGGACATGGCCAGGGTGCACATCAAGGACGGCCCCTTCTTCCTCGGCGTGGTGGCCGACTACCCGCAGGTCATCCTTGTCAAGAAGGAACTCCAGAACGTGCCGCGCCGGGAGAACCTCTTCCTGGGTGGGCAGATCAACACCTGGGACATTCCGGTGCCGGCGATCTACGAGCCCGAGGCGTGGTTCTGGAGTGATCCGGACAACCACAGCTGACGGGTCCCGGCCCGCACGATCACACCGCACGATCACACCGCACGATCACGCCACACGCTCGCACTCGGACGTGTACGCCACAGAGCCGACCCCGGAAGGAATGGTCCCCGTGACCGCGCCGACACAGACCCCGACCGCGCACTGGCCGCGCCTGTCCTCACGAGGACGCGAACTCGACCCGGCGCCGACCTCGCTGGGACAGCTGCGCGACTCCACCGACGTCCTCGGCGATCCGGTTGCCCTGCGGGAGCGGATGATCGAGGACGGGTACCTCTTCCTGCCCGGCTTCTTCGACCCGGCCGCCGTGGCCGGCGCCCGCAGGAGTGTGACCGACCGGCTGCACGAGGAAGGGTTCACTGATCCGGCGTTCCCTGCCGACCTCGCGGTCGCGCCGGCCGACTCGAACCTCACGTTCAAGCCCGATCTCGCCCATGACAACCCGGCCTTGCACCAGCTTCTGTACGGCCAACAGCTGTTGGGTTTCTACGAGTCCCTGCTGGGCGGCCCGGTCCGGCACTACGACTTCACCTGGATGCGCGCGGTCGCGCCGGGCCGGGGCACGGCGCCGCACGGGGACGTGGTCTTCATGGGCCGCGGAACCCACGACGTCTGCACCGCGTGGGTACCGCTCGGCGACGCGGACTTCGAACAGGGCGGGCTGATGGTGCTGGAGGGATCGCACCGGCGGGCCGAGATTCGCGACGACTACGCCCTTCGCGACGTCGATACCTACTGCACGAACGAAGATCGTGCAGCCGACTCAGGCGCCGACGGTGAGCAGCCGCGCTGGAACGGCAGCCTGTCCGACGACCCGGTGGAGGTGCGCGAGCGACTCGGTGGCCGCTGGCTGACCACGCAGTTCCGCGCCGGTGACCTGCTGACGTTCAGCATCTACCTCGTGCACGCCAGCCTGGACAACCGTTCGAACCGGATCCGGCTGTCGTCGGACTCGCGGTACCAGCTCGCGTCCGAACCCGTCGACGAACGCTGGATCGGCGAGGCGCCCGTCGGCCACGGCCCGGAGGCGAAGCGCGGCCTGATCTGCTGAGCGCGGGGCGTGGACATCGCCGGGCCGGTTGGGCAGGGTGTGTACGACGTGGTGGGTACGACAACGGGTGCGTACGCCCCACACGACCTTCGGGGAGGCCCACGTGAACGGTGTGTACGACCTCGGCCCGGCGACCCGCCGGCTTTCCGCGCTGGTGAGCGGGGTCCGCGACGACCAACTGCGGGCGCGCACTCCGTGCGAGGCCTACACCGTAGGCGACCTGCTCGACCACATCCGCGGCCTGTCGATCGCGTTCGCCGCCGCCGCGCGCAAGTCACCGCCAGGTAGTGACATCGCAGGAGGCGCCGCGCAGTTCTCGGTCGACAACCTTCCGGCGGACTGGCGGGAAACCATCCCGCGACAGCTGGAGGAACTCACCACGGCCTGGGCCGACCCCGACGCCTACGAGGGGCAGACGCAGGCCGGCGGCCTCACCCTTCCCGCCCAGGTCGCCGGCATGGTGTCGCTGGAGGAGGTCGTGCTGCACGGCTGGGACCTCGCCCGCGCGACCGGCCAGCCGTTCGACGTCGACGAGGAGAGCGCGAAGGTGGTGTTCGAGTTCACCTCGATGTCGGCCTCCTCCGAGCAGCTGGCCAACCGGGAGGGGCTGTTCGGCGCGGTGGTGGACGTCCCGGCCGGCGCCCCGTTGTTCGACCAGGCACTCGGTCTCAGCGGCCGCGACCCGAACTGGTCCGCGTGAGCCCGGGCGACTGCTACCCCTGCGATCGCGAGGCGGAGTTCGACCGGCTGCCGCCGCGGGAGGTGGTCGGCCACGACGACCACTGGCGCGTCGTGCACGCCACCGGCAGCGGACTGCTCGGCTGGCTGGTTCTGGTGCCGCGCCGGCACGTCATGGAGCTGGCCGACCTGACCGCTGAGGAGGCGGCCGGCCTGGGCACATGGCAGCTCCGGTTGGCGCGGGCGCTGGCGGCGGAGCTGGGGACGCCCAGGACGTACGTCGCGGAGTTCGGCGAGGCACCCGGATTCCACCTGCACTTCCACGTCGTACCACGTCCTGTCGACCTCGACCCTGCCCTTCGCGGCCCGAAGGTCTTCGGTCTGATCGGGCGCGACGAGGCCGACGAGGTGAGTGCGCACGAACGCGACGCGTTCGCGCTGCGGCTCGCGGACCGCCTGCGTACACAGGCGAACTCCCTTCAGTGACGTACGGGTGTGACGACGCCCGCGGTGCCGTCGACGGTGAGGAGTTCACCGTCAAGGATTCTGGTCGTGGCGTCGGGTACGCCGAGCACGGCGGGGATGGCGTACTCGCGGGCGACGATCGCGGCGTGGGAGAGTGCCCCTCCGGTCTCGGTGACGACAGCGGCCGCGATCCGGAACAACGGCGTCCAGGCCGGGTCGGTGTAGCGGCAGACGACGACGTCGCCCGGCTGGGTGCGAGAGAAGTCCGAAGGGCCGCGCAGGATCCGCGCCGGTCCCGTCGCGGTGCCGAGGCTGCCGGGAATCCCCGCCAAGGTCGAGGTCGTGGGTGTGCCGCCGGGTAGACCGGGGAGCGGTGCGGTGATTGGGCGGGCCTGGACAATCCAGACGCGGCCGGCCGCGATCGCCCATTCGACGTCCTGGGGAACGCCGAGCACGTCGGCGATCCGGTGGCCGACCGCGGCGAGCTCGGCCACGGTGGGGTCGTCCAGTACGCCGCGCCCGCGCTGGGATTCCGGGACGGGGCGGCGGGCGACGCCGGCTCCGTCACGGTCGAGCCGGGTCGGCTTGTCCGGAGTGAGACGAGTGATCCGCCAGGTCGCGCCGACCTCGTAGCTGTCGGGGGTGAGCGTTCCGTCGGCCACGCTGGGTCCGAGCCCCCAGGCTGCTTCGATCCGCGTACTCGTCCGCGTCCGGTCGGGGGTGAACATCACCCCGGACATCTCCGCTTCCACCAGCCGCTGCACCAGCACCGCCATCGGGACGCCGCCGGGTTCGTCCGGCTCGTACGACGGGTGGAAGCGCCCCCGGTAGCCGGCCACCCGATCCGAGCCGGCAGAACGCCAGCACGTGGCGACGGCATCCAGCACCGCGCGGGTGCCGCGTACGGCCAGGACGGTTTCGTACTGCCCGGCGGCGGAGGCCGCACGGCCGTCCTCGTTCGCGGCCGACGAACGCACCGCCACCGGCGGATCGCCCAGCTCCGTGAGCTTCCGCGACACGTGCTCCGCCAGCAGGTCCGGCATCGTCCACTCACCACCACCACCACCACGACCGTCCGGACGAGCCTGCTCCGGTGCCGCGGCGCGCGCGGCTCGGTACGCGTCGAAGGTCACGACGAAGCCGTCGGGGACGGGGAAACCGTGCCGGAGAAGCGTCGCGAGGGTTGCCGCTTTCGCACCGCATGTGTCCGGGGTGGCTGCGGCCAGTGAGGTGATCACACGCATCGTCCTCTCCGCACCGTTCCGTCGGCCGGGCCGTTGTCTGCCGGTTGTCAGTCAGCGCTCGTTGTCCACGAAGACAGCCCTGTCAACATTTTGTTGACAACATTGTGTTGATTGTTCAGGATGGCCGCATGGAACGCAAGCACGACCCGAGCCGCACCTCGGCCGGTGGCCACGCCGGGATGCACCGCGAACGGGACGCACGGCAGCGCCTGCTCGCAGCCGGCGCCGACGACCTGAGCCCGCCCCCGTGGAGGCCTGCCCCCGTACCACCTTCCGCTGTCGACCTCGTGCAGTTCGCGGTCTGGCGATCGGCCGACCTGGATCCGGACGACCTGCTGAGCGCGCTCGCGCTGATGCCAGCCGCGCGGGCCGAGATCGAGGGCGTGGAGGCGGGCCTGCTGTTCAGCGCCAGGAGCGCCGGACTGACGTGGGCCCAGATCGCCGACGCCATGGGGTTCCGGTCGCCACAGGCCTGCCAGCAGCACTTCGGCCGGCTCAACGCCAAGCGGGACGATCGGCCATGACGCGGCACTCCTCGCCGGAACTCCTCGTACTCCATGGAGTACGCCTGCTCGGGTTCGCCGACACGGTCGAGGTCGCCGGACGGTTCGCCCTCGACCCGGCGGACACGGCACGCACCCTGGCCGTGGCGCAGGAGCGTGACTGGGTGCAGCACACTGCCTTCGCCGATCTCGGCGGATGGTCCCTGACCGGCGACGGCAGGGCCGAGAACGAAAGACAGCTCGCTCGGGAACGCGCCGTCGCCGACCCGGACGACGTGATCGGATCGACCTACCGGGAGTTCCTGCCACTGAACGCACGTCTTCTGCGGGCCTGCACCGAGTGGCAACTCGCCCCCTCCGGCGGCGCCACCCTCGCGACCAACGAGCACACCGACCCGGACCGGGACGCGCGGATCCTCGACGAACTCGCCGCCCTGCACCGCGCGATGGTCCCGCTGGTGGACCGGCTCACCGGCGTGCTCGCCAGGTTCACCGGCTACGACTCGCGCTTCGCCGCCGCGCTCCGGCGCGCCTGGCACGGCGAGCACGACTGGGTCGACCGCACCCACGTCGACTCCTGTCACCGGGTCTGGTTCCAGCTGCACGAGGATCTGATGGCGACCCTGGGCATCGACCGCGGCGCCGAACACTGACCTCACCGGTCGGGGCCGGCCTGTCAGCCGGAGTCCGTGAGGCTGTCCGGCCCCGTGCCGGCTGCCCGTCGGCTTGGGTGTTCACCGGGCAACGGCTACGGTCGGAGGTGGCCGGCACGCAGGCCCTCATCGACGCGTACGACCGAACGGCGGCCTGGCAAGGCAGCCTTGACAGGACAGACTTGACGGGGGTGGTCCGGTGTCGACCGAACGAGCCGAGGGCGCGAAGCCGGCGACGACCGACCTGCTGCGTGCGGCGGCGGTCCTGCTCACCGCGGTGGGACAGCTCGTGGTGGGGTCACTGGGCGGGACCGGCGCGATCGGTGAGTCCGTCGGCACGGTCGCCCGCGCCAACGACACCCCGATCCTGCCCGGCGGCGCGGCGTTCGGCATCTGGTCGCTGATCTACCTCGGCATTCTGGCGCTGGCCATCTACCAGGTGCTGCCGCGCCAGCAGGTCCGCGAGCTGCACCGGCGTACGGGCTGGTGGCTGGTCGCCGCCGCGATCCTCAACGCCGGCTGGGTTTTCGTCTACAGCGCGCGCCTGGTCTACCTCGCTCAGGTCGTCATCGTCGCCCTGCTGGCCTGCCTCGCGGTCGTCCTGCACCGGCTGTCCGGGATGCCCGCACGGTCGTGGCGGGACCGGCTCTTCTTCTACGGTCCGGTGATGCTCTACGCCGGCTGGGTGAGCGTCGCGACGGTGGTCGGCGCGGCCTCCACCGGTGCGGCGGCCGGGTTGCCGGGGTCGGGCCCGGGCGCGGTCGCCGCGGGGTCGGTCGTGCTGCTCGTCACCGCCGCGATCGCGGTGCTGATCGTGCGCGCCGCGCGGGCGGTGGTGCCGTTCGCGGCAGCCGTGGTGTGGGCGCTGACCTGGATCGCGCTGGCCGGCGCGGGAGTGCCCGTGACCGCCTGCGCGGTGGTCGCCGCCGTGGTCGTGGTGGTGGCCGGGGCCGTGCGGATCCGCAGGGACCGCGTGCCCGTCGCCGCCGCGTTCGGCTGAGGCCGGCCTCCGCGCACGTCCGCACGACAACGGGTACGGCTGACGCCGGTGACGCACAGGTGAGGGGACGGCGGTGGCGCCGCACGCCACGGCACGCCGGGCTCGGGCGGGACTTCCACACCCTGCTGGCCGCCACCACGGTCTCGAACATCGGCGACGGCATCGCGGCCACCGCCGCGCCGCTCCTGGTCGCCTCGGTCACCACGAACCCGACGCTCGTCGGGCTGGCGGTGTTCGCCCAGCAGGTGCCGTGGCTGCTCTTCTCCGTGGTAAGCGGTGTCTTCGTCGACCGGCTCGACCGGCGCCGGCTGATCGTCGTGGTCAACCTCGTCCGGGGTCTGGTCGTCGCCGCTCTGGCGGTCGCCGTCTGGCGCGGCGAGGCGACCATCGCGGTCATCTACACGGCTGGGTTCCTGATCGGAACGTGCGAGACGCTCGGTGACAACGCCTCCTCCACGATGGTCCCGGCGGTGGTGTCCTCGGTCGACCTACCGCGTGCCAACTCCTACCTGCAGAGCGTGTTCCTGCTGGTCAACCAGCTCGCCGCGCCACCGCTCGGTGCCGTGTTGTTCGCGACGGCGGCGGCGTTGCCGTTCGGGGTGAACGCCGCGACGTTCGTCGGGGCGGCGGCGCTGGTGGCCACGATGCGGAGCGCGGGACGTAGGCCTGTGCCCGGGCCGGTGACCGGGCCGGTGACCGGGCCGGTGACCGGGCCGTTGGCAGCGGTGTCACGCCGGACCATCCGTACCGACATCGCCGACGGCATCCGCTGGCTGTGGCGGGAGCCCACCATCCGGATGCTGATGGTCGCCCTGTGCCTGATGAACGTCACTCTGATGGCCGGATTCTCGATCCTGGTGCTCTACAGCCGTGAGCGTCTCGGCCTGAACGAGTTCGGCTACGGCCTGCTGGCGACCGCCATCGCCGTCGGTGGCCTGCTGGGTGCGCTCGTCGCACCCAGGCTGCAGGCACGGTGGAGCAACTCGGTTCTGCTGCGCACCGGCCTGCTGGTCGAGACGCTGACGCACGTGGGCCTGGCCCTGGCCACCACCGCGTGGATGGCCGGCCCGGTCCTGGTGGCGTTCGGGGTGCACAGCTCGATCTGGGGCGCGGTGACCGTGACCCTGCGCCAGCGCGCCGTGCCCGAGGAGCTGCGCGGCCGGGTGCAGGGCGCCTTCCGGATGTTCTCGGTCGGCGGCAGCGCCCTCGGCGCGCTGGTCGGCGGCCCGATCGCCGCCTGGCGGGGTCTCGCCGGACCCTTCTGGCTGTCCGCGGTGGCGATGGCGGTGCTGACCGCGGTCGCCTGGCGGCCGTTCGGGCGGCGGCTCAGCTACGGCGTTCGGCCACACCGCGGATGAACGCGGCCTGGCCGGCGTGCTGAAGGTCGTCGTTGATCACGCTGACCAGCCGTACGGCAAGGGTCACCGGCGGATCCCAGGCCTCGTCCACCACGCGCGGAAGGTCATCGTCGCCGAGTCCGCCGACGTAGGCGACGGTCGCCTGGTGGACGGCGTCGTAGTACCCCGTCAGCAGGTCGGCCGACTCGACCCGCACCTGCGCGACCTCCTTCGGGCTGTTGCCGTACCCCGTGGCGGACGGCTCGAAGGGCAGGTCGAAGCGCTCGAACCAGCTGTCGGCGGTCCAGACCTGTTCGGTTCCCGCGGCGTCGGCGATGTGGTCGTCCTGCACCCGGGTCAGGTGCCAGACCAGCCAGGCGATCGAGTTCGCTTCGTCGTCCACGCGGAACGCGAGCTGCTCGGCGGACAGGCCCTCCACGGCCTGGTGAACCGTCTCGCGGACCCGGTCGAACGCGTCCACCAGCAATTCCGAACTGGACATCCGGTCACTCCTCCGGTCGTCGGTCTGCTTCGTGCTGCCTGGTTGTGCTGCCTGGTTCGTGCTGTCTGGGTGGTGCTGTGTGCTGTGCTAACTGTCGTGCTCCGGCAGCGGCCCGGCAAACCCCGCGAGGCCCAGCCGCCGCGAGACCTGTCCGCCTTGGCTGCGGAACGGCGGGATGTGGCCACCGGGGGCGGGGCCACGCGTCGGTGCCCGATGGAACAATCGGTCGGCGGTGCACTCGCAACCGTCCACGGAGGACACGTGAACGACCAGGACCGTTACCTGTTCGACCTGCAGGGCTACCTCACGATTCCCGACGCCATTCCGGCCGACCTGCTGCAACGCCTGAACGCCCAGCTCGACGAGATGGCCGAGCGGGAGACCGAGCCGGACATGCGGACCCACAGGTTCGGTGATCTGCTGGGGCGCGACGAGGCGTTCCGGACGCTGATGGACCTGCCGCCGGTGGTGGACGTGCTCGACGACGTTCTCGGGTCCGACTTCCGCCTCGACCACACCTACGCCGACATCATCCGGTCCGGAGACGGCCCGATCGGTACGGTCCTGCACGGTGGCGCGGTGCCGTTCCGTGCGTCGGAGTACTACACGGTCACCCCCGACGGCCGGATCCGCAGCGGCCTGGTCGCGGTCGGCTTCAACCTCAAGGACGTCGGGCCCGACGACGGCGGGTTCGCCTGCGTGCCGGGCAGCCACAAGAGCGCGTTCCCGTTCCCGGGCGAATGGAAGCAGCTGGCCGACCAGCATCCCTGCGTACGCCGGGTCACCGGGCCGGCCGGCACGGCTGTCGTGTTCACCGAGGCGATGGTGCACGGGACGCTGCCCTGGCGGGGCGCGGACGAGCGGCGGACGGCGTTCTACAAGTACAGCCCGCCGGCGGTGTCGTGGTCGGCGGGCTACTACGACGCCGACGACTACCCCGACCTGACCGAGCGGCAGCGGGCCATGCTGGAGGCACCGAACGCGCGGTACGGCGGCCGGGGCAAGGCCCGGTTCTGACGTACTGGCCGGATCGGTTCGTTCCCGTCCGCACGCCGCGCGGTTTGAGGACGGGAACTGGCCGGAATGCCTTCTAGGTTGTTCCTGTGGGTGGCGGCGCTCCCGCCGTACACCCGATGACCACAGGCTCAGCCGAAGGGAAGTCGTTCCATGGACTGGAAGCTCGAACTCGTCGCGGTCCCCGTCTCCGACGTCGACAAGGCGAAGGCGTTCTACGCCGAGCAGGTCGGTTTCAACGCCGACCACGACCACGAGGTCAGCGAGGAGATCCGGTTCGTCCAGCTCACCCCGCCCGGCTCCGGGTGCTCGATCGCCATCGGCCGCGGGGTCACCGAGGCCGAGCCCGGCTCGGTCGAGGGCCTGCAGCTGGTGGTGTCCGACATCCACGCCGCGCACGCCGAGCTCAGCGGGCGCGGCGTGGACGTCAGCGAGGTGCAGGAGTTCCCCTGGGGCTCGTTCGTCTTCTTCGCCGACCCCGACGGCAACCGGTGGGCGGTGCAGGCACTCCCGAACCGCGGCTGAGGATTCGGGCCCTTCTCGGGTGCGGGGAGCGGCGGTCGGTCACCGTCCCGGCGGGTGCAGCACGAGCATGGTGTCCGCGCCACGCTGGAACTCGTACGGCACCCGCCGGCGCTCCGCCCGCACGTCGTCCGCGGTGAGCGCGCGGACGAGATCGTCGACCAGGCCGTCGAGCCGGCCGCCGGCCTGGTCGACCAGCGGGAAGACCCGCACCTGCCCGCGGGCGACCCGGCGTAGCTCCCGCAGCGCAGCGAGGTGGAAGTCGCGGTCGAGCCGGTCCGCGTAGGTGAACAGGAAGTGCGAGGAGAGCACCAGGTCGAACGCCTCGTCGGCGAACGGCAGCTCCGGTAGCGCCGCGAACCGGTAGCAGTCGGGGTGGGCGGTGATGTCGGCGGCGAACAGCCGCGCGGACTCGGCGCGCCCGCGGGTCAGCGTCTCCGGGTCGTGGTGAAACCCCCACTCGTACCTGCCGGTGCGGGCGGTGACCCACGCGCCGCCGCGGTCGACCTCTGCCCGCACCCGGGCGGCCACCTCGGCCGGAGGGTCCGCGTACGCCGGGTCGGCCGCGATCGCGTCGGCGCCCCTGCTCGCCGCGGTCGCGGTGAAGCTCGCCCCACCTCCCGGGCAGTCCAGGACCGAACCCCGCAGGTCGTCCTCGCCGAGGTCGAAGAACGCGGAGTACTCCGCGAAGGACCGGGCGCTGACGAGGTACTCCCCGATGCTGTCGCTCACGGGGCCCAAGCATGTCCGGCGGGCGTGCGGGCGGCATCGTCCGGACGGGGGATATCGGGGGCGGGACCTTCCCGCAGCCGGTCTGATATACCGTACGGGGGTAGGGTGACCAACGGGAGCAAGGGGATCGGATGAACACCACCACCAGACTGGGGATCTTCGCCGGCGGCCTGGTGATCGCGTTCGGCGCGGCCTACGGTGCCGGTCGCGTGGTCGGCCCGTTCGCGGCGGAGGAGACCTCCGCGTCCGCGGCGCACTCCACGTCACCGAAGCCGAACGCGGATCCGATGGAGGGCATGTCACCCGACGACGATTCCGCGACGGATCACGACGAGGCGGCCGGCGGGGAGGACCCGGCAGCCGGCCACGACGAGGCGGCCGGGCACGAGGAGTCGTCGGACGCTCAGGAGGCCGAGATCCCCGGCGGGCTGATGGTCAGCCAGCACGGCTACACGCTCCAGCGGGTGTCGCCGGACCCTGTGGAGGGTCGGAACGGGGAGTTCGCGTTCCGGATCGTCGACAGCCACGGCCGGCCGATCACGGCGTTCGACAAGGTGCACGACAAGCGGCTGCACCTGATCGTCGTACGGCGTGACCTGTCGTTGTTCCGGCACGTCCACCCGGCACTCGGTGCGGACGGTGTGTGGCGGATCCGGCTGCCGTTCACCGCCGCCGGCTCCTACCGTGCGTTCGCCGACTTCACGCCGACCGGCGGGGAGGCGACCACCCTGGGCATCGACGTTCCGGTGGCCGGTGCGTACGAGCCGCGCGCGTTGCCGCAGGTGCGGTCCGTGGCGCGGGTCGACGGCTACGAGGTGACGCTGAGCGGTGACCCGCGGGCCGGGAAGTCCAGCCTGCTGACCCTCACGGTCGAGCGCGGCGGCCGCCCGGTCACCGACCTGCAGCCCTACCTCGGCGCGTACGGGCACCTGGTGGCGCTGCGGGCCGGCGATCTGGCCTACCTGCACGTGCATCCCGACGGCGAGCCCGGCGACGGGAAGACGGCCGCCGGGCCGCGGGTGGCGTTCCACGCCGAGGTGCCGAGCGCGGGGGCGTACCGCCTCTACCTCGACTTCCGTCACGGTGGCCGCGTGCACACGGCGGAGTTCACCGTCCGGGCGAAGTGAGTCGCGGAACCCGTCGCCGTCGCCCCAGCCCTGCCGTCCGAGCTCGCAGCACCCGCCAGGCGAGGCTTGGGCGCAGGAGTCGGTCCGGCGGGTCGAGCAGATGCGTGACCCGCACGAACTGCCGCGCCACCTGGTCGTCGACCGCTCCGGCCGCCTGCACCTGGCGGGTGTAGGCGCTGGTCAGCCGGGTCGACAGGGTGCGCCGCGCCCGGAACTGCGGAAGCGCGAGGTCTGCCCCGACCCCGAGGTTCCACGCGTCGTCGACGGTGCGGGACGCGGCCTGGAAGAAGCGGCGGGTGAGGCCGGGCGCGCCCTGCGCCAGGCTGTCCCGCAACGTCGAAGCCTGCATCGCGGCGAGGGTCATCCCCTGGCCGTAGATGGGGTTGAAGCTGCACAGCGCGTCCCCGGTCACCAGCAGTCCGTCGGGCAGGTCGGGCAGCTCCTGGTAGTGCCGGCGTACGGAGGACTGGTAGCGGTAGGTGGCGATGTCGCCGAGCGGTTCGGCGCGCCGGATGGCGTCCAGCACGTCCGGTGGGGACACCGTCGCGGCGAACTCGACGAAGCCGTCGTGGTCACCCGGGGGATGGTGCCGGCTCTCGAAGCCGGCGAGCGTCACCAGGTGGCGCCCGCCCTCGACCTCGAGCAGGGCCAGGCCGCGCGGCAGGTTCGGGACCGGCCCGACGGCGATCGCCTTCTCCCGTTCGGCGTAGTCGCGGGGGAGGCGCATCAGCCGGCTGGCGTACCCGACGCTCACGGCGAACTCCTCCTCCCGCGGCCGGGGAAGGCCGAGTGCCCGCAACCACACGGGAGTACGCCCGGCCCTTCCGGTGGCGTCGACGACGAGATCCGCCGTCAGCGTCTCCTCGGTGCTCGCGTCTCGCCCATGCACGACGCGAACGCCGGCGACCCGGCGGCGGTCGTCGTCGAGGGTCAGGCCCACCACGTCACACCTGTCCGCGGGCGTGAGCCCGGGCAGTGCGAGCACCCGGTCCCGCAGGTGGCCTTCCAGGAACGGCCGGGTGCACTGCAGCATGGTCGCGCCGATCGGGACCTGCCGGAGCGTGTGGCCGCCGGCGCAGAACCTGAAGTCCGCCAGGGGATGGGACACGACCGCTCCGTCGGCGACGAGCTCACCGGTGACACCCGGGAAGAGGTCCTCGATGACCTCGCCTCCGCGCGCGAGGAGTACGTGGGCGTGCCGTCCCTGAGGCACCCCGCGCCGCGGTGCTCCGTCGCCGTCTCCGCGGAGGGGATCGCGGTCGCCGCGGGGGGGGGATCGCGGTCGAGGACCGTCACTCGTTCGTACGCCTCCGTCAGAACCCGGGCCGCCAGCAGGCCGGACATCCCGGCGCCGAGGACCAGTGCGTGCTCGCCGAGCTGCTGCATCAGGTCTCCTCCGTACGGTGTCGCTGCGGTGTCGAGATATGGCTTCTGGTCGCGTCTCATGGGCGGAGGATTCGCTGCTGCGGGTCCACCCATTCCGGGGGTACGTACTCGGGGTGGCCGTGTGTGCCCATGCGGACCAGCCAGCCTTTGTGGTGGACGGTGACGTGGTGGAAGCGGCATAGGAGTACGCCGTTGTTCAGGTCGGTGGGGCCGCCGTGGTCCCAGGCGGTCATGTGGTGGGTGATGCAGCGTGGTTCGGGGATGTTGCAGCCGGGGAAGTGGCAGTGGCTGCCGTCGCGGATGGCCAGTGCTCGTCGTTGGTGTTCCCTGAAGAACCGGTCGGAACGGCCGAGGTCGAGGACCTGCCCGTCGCCGCCGAGGACGACGGGGATGAGGTCGGCCTCGCACGCCAACCGGCGCACCGTCGCCGCGGAGATGGGTTTGCCGTCGGTGCCGAGGTAGCGGGCCGACCCGCCACCTCCACACTTGGGGCACCCGTCGTGCGGGTCGATGGCGTCCTTCAGCCCCACCGCACCGTGGGGTTCGGCGTCACGCCCCGGAACCTGCCCGGTATGCGGATCGGGTTCGGTTCCCGAACCCGTTGCGGTACGGGGTTCTGGTTCGGGGTCGGTGTTCGGTTGTGGGTGGTGCGGTTGATCTGGTGTTCGCGGTGGGGGTATCCCGTCGGTGGGTGAGCCGGTACCCGATGGTGGCCGTTTCCCCATACCTGGCTGGGTTTCCCGGGCTTGTTCCTGGCCTGCTGCTTCCTCCGGTGTCGGTTCCCCGTCCGTACGGGCCTGTCTGGCGTTCTTGGCGTTCCGGGTGTTGCCGGTGTCCTTGGTGGTGCCGTACTTGGGGTCGGTGCAGGGGCAGGTGCAGGGCCGGGGGCGTACGGGGGTGGCGGTGTCGTCGATCGTCCCGGCACCCAGGCCCTTCAGCAGAACGTCGACGGGGATGGTGACCGCGACCTGGGGTGGTCGGCCGCCGCGTACGGGTGTGGTGGTGGCGGCGGCGAGCAGGCCGAGGGCTTCGGCGAACGCGTCCCCGCGCCGCTGGTCGATCGGGCGCCGGTCCGGCTCTGCGCCCTTCTTCGGTTCGGCCAACGGTTCGATGATCTTGCGGAACAGTTCCATCTCCCACGACGGCAAAGTGATCCGCACCGTCTCCGACTGCGGGATGCCGTTGGGCAGGTAGCGCAGGGACCGTTTCTGTTCGGCCTTGCGGTCCTTCTTCGCCAGTTCTTCACCCTCCAGCCGTTCGGCCTCTTCGGGCGCGATGCGCTCCAGCAGCGATTCGCCCATCCCGCGGAGTTCGTCGGGGTTGGCGAAGCCGGCCTTCTCGATCAGGAACTCCTCCGCCCGGTGCCGCTCATCCGCATCCACATATTCGGGGAGCTTCTTCAGCGCTTCGGCGATCACCTTCGCCTGCTGGGCCGACACCGCCCCGGCGGCCATCGCCTCCAACGTCAGCCGCGCCACCTTGCCCAGGTCCCGGGCCAGCCCCACGACCGCGGACGCCTCCCGCTGCGCGAGCCGCTGCGCGGTGCGCAGGTAGACGGTGGCGTTGGGGGAGCCGGTCAGCTTGCCGATGTCACTGGCCTCCGCCAGAGCCACCAGGTCCAGCTCCAATGCTTCGAAGCGGGCCTTCTTCGCCCGCGCCGCAGCGATCACCGCCGCGATGTCCTCGGGCTTCAGGCCACCCTTCGGGGCCACCCACGCCTCGTCCAGCGGCGCGTCGACCCGGTCGAGCGCAGCGAGGATCCGGCCGGCGGCATCGCCACCGGTCCAGGCACCCCACTCACTCGAAGACATGATCGAATCGTAGCGGCCACCACCGACAAGCCCAGCTTGCCCACAGAGCGGGATTCCTCAACGTACAAAGGCGTTTCGTGCCGACCGCGACCATGGATGAGCGCCGGTTACAGGCGGCGTCCGTGCTGTCGAGCGGAGGTCAGCGTCCCGGCCCTGCTAGGAGCGCATGCAGGTCGGGCAGCAGGACGCGGTCCGGCTCCAGCCAGTCCAGGTCGTCGAGGTCGGCGAGGCCGATCCAGCGCAGCGCCCGGTGTTCGTGCGCGACCGGCTCGATGCCTCGATCGACGAGGGCCGCGGCGTGGATCCGCAGCACGAGGTCTCCGCCCGGCAGGGGAACGTCCGGGCCGACCCGGTCGTGGACGGCGACGTCGACTCCGAGCTCCTCCTGGCACTCGCGTACGACTGCTGCGGCCTCGGACTCACCCGGCTCGACCCGGCCGCCCGGGAGCTCCCACCGACCGGCGGCCGCCTCGGGGTAGGCGCGCTGCTGGGTGAGCAGAAGGCCGTCGCGCACGATCGCGGCGCCGACCACGATGGTTTGTCCGGACACGGCGAGCACCCTACCGACAGCTGCGCGGATCTTCCCGAGCGAGTTGACCTGCGGAAACTCTGGACATGTGACCAGATGGTCACCTATCTTTGGGGCGTGGCGGAGGACGACGAGGTGTTCAAGGCGCTCGCCGACCCGACGCGGCGTTTCCTGCTCGACCTGCTCTTCACGCGTGACGGCCGCACGCTCACCGAGCTGGAGTCGGAGTTGGAGATGACGCGCTTCGGGGTGATGAAGCACCTGCGGGTCCTGGAGGCCGCGGACCTCGTCGTCACCCGCCGGTCCGGTCGGGAGAAGTTGCACTTCCTCAATCCCGTACCCATCCGGCTGATCCACGACCGGTGGATCGACAAGTACGCCGAGCGCCGGGTCTCCGCGCTCGCCGACCTCAAGGTCCAGCTCGAGAACCCCACGGACGAGAAGCCCGCAACCGAAAAGCCCGCAACCGAAAAGCCCGCGAAGGCGGACCGCACAGACAAGGAAGAACGGCCATGACGAACGCAACGACCGACGCGACGAGCACCACCACCCAGGTCTACCGGGTCTACATCAAGGCGACCCCGGAGGCGATCTGGGACGCGATCACCAAGCCCGAGTGGACCGAACGCTACGGCTACACCGGACTCGTGGAGTACGACCTTCGCCCCGGCGGCGCGTACAAGGTGCGGCCAACCGCGGAGTTCCGGGCCGGGGCGGAGGCGAACGGCCATCCCCTTCCCGACGTGATCATCGATGGGGAGGTGGTGGAGGCGGACCCGCCGCGCCGGCTGGTGACGACGTTCCGGATGCTGATGGATCCCTCGCTCGCCAAGGAGCCGTTGACGCGGGTCACGCACGAGATCAAGGAGATCGGCGACGGCGTGTCCCGGCTGACGCTCGTCCACGAGCTCGACGGCGCACCCGGCCTCGCGTCGCTGGTGGGCGGTCAGCTCGAGGACCACGGCGCCGGTGGCGGTCACGCCTGGGTGCTCAGCGAGCTGAAGAGCCTGCTGGAGACGGGGAAGTCGTTCGCCGAAGGGCGGTGACCACCTTCGGCCGACCTGGAGTGCGGTGGACGCGTGCGCCACGGACGCGTCCACCGCGGCTGTTCGACAAGCCCGGCATGCTGGGAGACGAAACGACGACGAAATGACGGGAACGGCGTGAACGCCGGCAACGACGGTGGCGGCACGTACGGTCGACTCGAGAGACGGAGTACGCGTGACCGCGACCGGACGAAGTGCGGCGACCGAATCCACCGGCAACGAATCCACCGGTGAACCGACCGGCAACGAATCGACCGAACCCGAGGATGCCGGCTCGGAAGACGGCTCGGAAACCGGCGCGGACCCCGCGGATCGGCGGCCCGGCTGGATCCGGGCACGGCCACTTGCGGCCACCAGGGCGAGCTACGCCGCGTTGTACGCGGTGGACGGCGCGATGCTGCCGTTCTTCTCGGTCTTCCTCGCGTTCGTGCACGGGCTGGACACCGCGCAGATCGGCATGGTGCTGGCGGTGTCCAGCGCGGCGGCGGTGATCGCGCCGCCGGCGCTCACCGTGGCGGCCGACCGCTACGGCCGGGCGGAGACGTTGTTCCTGTTCATACTGGCGGCGTCGGCGATCGCCCTGTCGGTGTTCGCGTTCGTCGGTGGCTACTGGTGGGTCGTGTTCGTGTACGCCGCGTTCAGCCTGGCGCGCGAACCCACCCGGCCACTTCTGGACGGCATCTTCTTCGCCTCCCAGCGGCACATCACGGCGCTGGCGCGGGTGAGTTATCACAAGGTCCGCATCTGGGGAACCGTCGGCTACATGGTGCCCGGCGTCCTGCTGTATTTCGTCCTCACCGACCGGCACTCGCTGTGGCTGCTTCCGCTGGTGGCCGCGGGTCTCGCGATCCTCGGTGTCGCGGTGGCGGCGATGCTGCCGACGGGGCCGCTGGCCGGCGCACCGGGCGCGCGGATCGGCGGCCCGGCGCGCGAGGGGTCCGGTGAGCCCGAACAACCTCGCGAGACGGTGACGCTGACCGGGGTGGCGCGGGCCGCGGGCGCGCTGTTGCGGGTGCCGAGCACGGCGGTGTTCGTGGTCGCGATGTTCTGGCTGCAGGTGGCGGTCACGGCGTACTCCACCTTCTATCCGTTGATGGCCACCGAGGTGGTCGGCCTGTCGCCGCGCTGGCTGGGCCTGGTCACCAACCTCGGCGTCCTGGTCGAGATCGCCTACATGGCCGCGTTCGGCTGGCTGGTGCGCCGGCTCGGCTGGCGGTGGCTGATGGTGCTCGGCGCGGCGACCGCCACCGTGCGGGTGGCGCTGCTCGCGGCGTTCCCCACCATCGGCGTCGTCGTCGGTACGCAGGTCGTGCACGGCATGGTCATCATCGTGTCGATGGTCGCCGGGCGGGTGATCCTGGACCGGCGCGCACCGGACGCCATCCGGCACACCACGCAGGGGCTGTACGCGATGCTCGTGCTCGGCGGCGGCCGGATCGTCGGCAGCGCGTTCGGCGGACTCGTCGCGAGCGACGACCTGTCGCGGGTGTTCTGGGCGGCCGCGCTGGCGGCGCTGGTGGCCATGCTCGGGCTCGCGTGGAGTCTGCGGGATGAACGGCCGGTCGCGGCTGACGGCTCGTCCTTGTAAGTTCCCTGGAGGGCAGCGACAACTCGACGGGCACGAGGCGATGAGCCGAGAGGGTGGTGCGAGTGCCGCAAGGGGTGGACGTCAGACAGGGCGGAACCGGTGAGCAGGGCGAGACCGGTCTCCAGGGTACGCAGGGCGGAGCAGGCAAGGTCGAGGTCGTCGGTGAGGTCGACGGTCGTGGCCGGGAGATCCTGACCGAGGAGGCGCTGGCGTTCGTCGCCGAACTCCAGACCCGCTTCGGTGCACGCCGGGAGGAGTTGCTGGCGCTACGGTCCGAACGCCGTGCGCAGGTGGCCCGGACCGGCCGGCTGGACTTCCTGCGCGAGACCCGGCGCATCCGGGACGAGCCCTCGTGGCGGGTCAACCTCGCACCACGCGACTTGGTCGACCGGCGGGTGGAGATCACCGGGCCGACCGATCCGAAGATGGCGGTCAACGCGCTCAACTCCGGTGCCCAGGCCTGGCTCGCCGACCTCGAGGACGCCAACACCCCGCACTGGCACAACATCGTGACCGGGCAGGTCGTACTGGCCGATGCCGTACGGCGGCGCCTCACGTACACCTCGCCGGACGGCCGGGAGTACCGCCTCGGCGACGGCCGGCTGGCGACCATCGTCGTACGTCCTCGCGGCTGGCACCTGACCGAGCGGCACGTGACCGTCGACGGCGAGCCCGTGGCGGCCGCACTGGTCGACTTCGGGCTGTACTTCTTCCACAACGCGCACGAGCTCCTCGGCCGCGGCAGCGGTCCGTACTTCTACCTTCCCAAGCTGGAAAGCCACCTCGAGGCGCGGCTGTGGGCGGAGATCTTCGCCTACGCCGAGCAACGACTGGGCGTCCGGCGCGGCAAGATCCGGGCCACCGTGCTGATCGAGACCATCCCGGCCGCGTTCGAGATGGAGGAGATCCTCTACGAGCTGCGCAACTACGCCGCGGGGCTGAACGCCGGCCGCTGGGACTATCTGTTCAGCATCATCAAGTACTTCCGCGACGCCGGACCCGACTTCGTTCTGCCGGACCGCAACGCGGTGACGATGACCGCGCCGTTCATGCGCGCCTACACCGAGCTGCTGGTGCGGACCTGCCACAAGCGCGGGGCGTTCGCGATCGGCGGCATGGCGGCGTTCGTGCCCAGCCGGCGTGACGCCGCGGCGAACGAGACGGCGTTCGAACGCGTGCGCGCCGACAAGGAACGCGAGGCCAGGGACGGGTTCGACGGGTCCTGGGTGGCCCACCCCGACCTGGTGCCGTTGTGCAACGAGATGTTCGACGTACGCCTGGGCGCGCACCGCAACCAGCTGTCCCAGCTGCGGGAGGACGTCCACGTCACCGCCGACGACCTGCTCGACCTCGCGTCCACGCCGGGTGCGGTCACCGTCCGGGGCCTGCGCAACAACGTCGCGGTGGCGCTGCGCTACCTGACCGCCTGGCTCGGCGGCACCGGCGCGGTGGCGATCTTCCACCTGATGGAGGACGCGGCGACCGCGGAGATCGCGCGTTCCCAACTGTGGCAGTGGATCCACAACCGCACCGAGCTCGACACCGGCGACAAGGTCACGCCGGAGCTGGTGGGCGAGGTGGTGGCCGAGGAGTACGACCGACTTCGTGCCGAGGTCGGCGCGGGCGCCGGTGACCACCTGGACAACGCCCGGAAGCTGCTCGAACGCGTCGTGCTCGGCGAGGACTTCGCGGACTTCCTCACCGTGCCCGCGTACGACCTGATCTGACGGTACGACCTGAGAATCCCAACCCACGAAGGCAGGAAGACCCACATGCGCGTCGTCGTCATCGGCTCCAGCGGCCACATCGGCTCCTACCTCGTACCCGCCCTGGTCGACGCCGGGCACGACGTGGTGGCCGTCAGCCGCGGGCAGAGCACGCCCTACCGCCGGGCGTCGGTGTGGCAGCGGGTGGAGCAGGTGGTCGCCGACCGGCACGCGGAGGACGCCGACGGCACGTTCGGCAAGCGGATCGCCGACCTGAACGCCGACGTGGTGATCGACCTGATCTGTTTCGAGCCGTCGGCGGCCCGGCAGCTGGCCGAGGCGTTGCGCGACCGGGTTCAGCACCTGCTGCACTGCGGCACGGTCTGGGTGCACGGCCCGAGTGTCGAGGTGCCCACGACCGAGAGCGTCCCGCGCCGGCCGTTCGGGGACTACGGCGTGAAGAAGGCCGAGATCGAGGCCTACCTGCTGGGCGAGGCGCGTCTCGGCCGGACCCCGGCGACGGTGCTGCACCCCGGGCACATCGTCGGCCCCGGCTGGCGGCCGATCAACCCGGCCGGCCACCTCGACCTGGAGGTGTTCGCCGACCTCGCCGCCGGCCGGGAGGTACTGCTGCCGAACTTCGGCCTGGAAACCCTGCACCACGTGCACGCCGACGATGTGGCGCGGTCCTTCGTCGCGGCACTGGAACACCGCAACGCTCCCCTGGGCGAGGCTTTCCACGTCGTCTCCCCGGCCGCGCTGACGCTGCGCGGGTACGCCGAGGCGGTCGCCGGGTGGTACGGCCAGGATGTCAACCTGCGCTTTGCACCGTACGACGAGTGGAAGACCACCGTGTCGGCCGACGCCGCGCAGGCGACCTGGGACCACATCGCGCACAGCCCGAACTGTTCGGTCGCCAAGGGCGCGGCGCTGCTGGACTGGAAGCCGCGGTACACCTCACTGGAAGCGGTGTACGAGGCGCTGTCCTGGCTCGGCGACCGCGGCGAGGTCCCAGCCCTCTAAGGTCGTCGGCCACCCGTCGGACGGTGGCCGAACTCCCGGATCGCCGCGACCGTCTCCGACGGCAGGGTCTGCTGTGCCGCGGCCACGTTGTGCCGAAGCTGTGCGACCGACTTGGCGCCCGGGATCACCGTGGAGACCTCGGGCTGGGCAAGCAGGAAACGCAGCGCGGCGTGCGTCATCGCGGTGCCCTCGGGTAAGAGGGCGCGGAACCTCTCCGCGGCGGCGGCCTTCTCGCGTACCTGTGCACGCGTCCACCAGACCCGGCGGTCGTCGTTCGGGAAGTCGCTGTTCCGGTCGTACTTGCCGGACAGCCAGCCGGAGGCCAGCGGCGTACGCACCACCACCCCGACGCCGGCCTCGGCAGCCTCGGCGATGACGTCGAGCTGGTGTTGTTCCAGGACGTTGATGTTCGTCTCCAGGACGCTGCTGCCGGTGGTGTGCACGATCCGCCGCAGCTCTTCCGCGGTGCTCGCCCGGTCGGCGACTCCGTAGGCACGGATGGTGCCGGCGTCGACCAGGCGTTGCAGGATGCGGTAGTGCGCGACCGTACGTCCGTCCATCAGTTCGTACGGCGGACTGTGGATCAGCGCCACGTCGAGATAGTCCGTGCGGAGCCTGGCCAGACTGAGTTCCAGCGCCTCCTCGATCCGGTCCGGTGAGTGGTCCTCCTGGTAGCCGGGCGCCCAGAACCCGAACTTCGTGCACAGCACCACCTGGTCGCGGCGGCCTTCGAGGGCCCGGCCGATGTACTCCTCACTGCGGCCGTCGGCGTATGGCGAGGCGGTGTCGATGAACGTGCAGCCCAGTCGTACGGCCTCGTCGATGATTCGGTACGACTCCTCCTCGTCCGGCCCGGCCCATTCACGCCGGGCGCCGAGCTGCCAGGCGCCGAGCCCGATCTCGCTCACCTCGATGCCGGATCGCCCGAGTGGTCGAGTGCGCATGGACGCGGGACCAGCATCCTGCTCAGCTGGTGGGGCCTGCGGTGGAGTGGGTGTCGCGGATGTCATTCCGTCAGTGTGTGCCGGTGCGGGCGACAGGCCCGAGCCGTTGGCGTGCGCTGTGCCCGGACCAATTCGCTCAGCGTGGGGACGAGCGCGGCGGCCGGGGCGCCGACTGGTGCCAGCTCTCGGCGTGCCGGGTCGCCCGGTCGCGCAGGCTCATCACGTCCGCCAGCCGGTAGCACGCCTGCTCGATCTCCGCGTACGTGTGGTTGCGTTCGGCGACCATCGCCGCGAGCAGCAGCGCCGTCAGCGCGGCCGAGCCGACGAACGCCTGCAGGGTGACCATCGTCGCGAGCAACGTGTCGCCGGCGAACGGGCCCGTGCCGTCCTCCGCGGCCAAGATCACCACCACGGCCGAGACCAGGACACAGGGCGCGGCGCCCGCCAGCTGGAACCGCCAGGCGGCCCAGAACAGGAACGGGAACACGAGAAACAGGACGTCGAACGGGCTGACGGTGCCGACCGCGGCGATCACGAACGTGCCGCCGATCAGCAGGCCGGCCTCCAGGGCGCGGCGGGCGCCGACCCTCGATGTCAACCGGAACTTGCGCGCCGCGAGCAGCACCGGTGCGACGACGAGCACCCCCATGGCGTTGCTGCTCCACGAGATGAGCCAGGTGATCCACCAGTCGTGCGGCGGGAGGACGTGCGCGCCGACGAGTACGCCGGTGGTGATCGTGGCGGTCACGGTCATGGCCGCGAACGCGCCCAGGAACACCAGGGCCAGCGCGTCACGGAGCCGGTCACACTCGAGCCGAAACCCGGCCCGGCGCAGCAGGTACGCGGCGCACAGGGGCGCGAGCGTGTTGCCGACCGCGATCGCCGCGGAGGCCGGCAGACTCAGGCCGATCGACAGGTGGACGAGCAGCGAGCCGACGGCGATGCCCGGCCAGATCCGCCTGCCGAACAGCAGGATCGCGACCAGTGCGAGACCGGTCGCCGGCCACAGCGGGGTCAACTGGCGGCGGAGCAGTTCGTCGCGCAGGCCCAGCCAGGCACCGGCGTAGTAGGCGAACGCGACGGCGAGGAAGGTGAGCGCGGCGACGCAGAGCCGTCGAGCGGTGAGCCCCGACACAATGGTCAGCGTACGCGCCCCTTCTGGGTGCGCCACTGCCCGCGGATCCGTGGCGTACTTGCCCCGATCCCATGCTCGATGCCCGATCCTTCAGGTTTTACAGGGACTACGCCCTACGCGGAGCCAACTGCCAAGCGGAGGTTGACGGCGGGCCGAACGTCGATCGGCGCGGGCCGGAGGACACCAATGGCCGCCGGGCGCGCGGGCGGGCGGCCACCTCACGCGGCCCGAGGCGTCGGCTCGGGATGATCAGTGGACCGGCGGGAATGAGTTTGCCTGGGTAAAGGAGCGGCGAGGCCGTGTGGGCGACGGTGCCGCAGAAACGTCCGGGCGGTCGACCGGCGGGACTGCGTACCGCGGGGTGCGGGCAGGGAAGTGCATGGTGGACGGCGCGGTGGACATCCGTGGTCCCGGCCCCCTTCGGGGCGGCGCGGGCGAGCGGGATCCCCGTCTTCTGTCCGGCATTCGTCCGCGCGGTCGCGGGGACCGGCCGTGACCAGCGTGTCCCCGCCCGCCTCCGGCCAGGTCGCCCGGCTGGTCGCCGGTCACCGCGGGCTGGACGGAATCCGGCGGGCGGTCACCGACCCGTTCGCGTACGGGGCGGCACCGCTGCTGGCCCACTGCCTGCCGAGCGGGTCCCGGCTGGTGGCTCCGCGGCTGCTGCGGACCAGGTACGCGCCGGGCCGTGAGCTCGCCGCGTACTACGCGTTCGCGCCGGGCCGCAACCAGTCCAGCCCGCGCCACCTCGCGCTCACCTGGTCGGCCCAGCCGGCCGACCTCGCGGCGACCGCCGTCCTCGAACGAGAGGCCGAGGTCCGCGGCCTGGTGGAACCGTTCGACCACCTGGTCGCGGCGTCGGCGGACGGCTGCCTGACCCTGGTCATCGCGCCGATCGACCCGGCGTTTCCCCGGTTGGTACGCCACTACGAGTCCGGCTACGTGACGGCGACCGCGGCGAGCCTCGCGGGCGTACGGCCGGGTGCGGACCGGGAGGTGCGCGCACTGCGGTACCGCCCCGGCAGCCGGCACGTCCTGCGGGTGCGCACCAGCGCCGAGGACAGCGCCATCGTCAAGCTCTACCGCGACGACACCGGCGCCCGGACCGTCGCGGTGGCCGCGGCGATGGACGCGCTGCTCCCGGCGGCCGTGCCCGGGATCCGGCCGGCCCGGTCGCTCGGCTACGTCCCGGCCGACCGGGCGGCGTGGTGGGCGGAGGAGCCGGGGGAACCCCTGTGGCGGCGGCTGCCCGACGTGGAGGCGGGCCCGCTGCTGCGGTCCGTCGGCCGGGCGCTGCGGGTGCTGCACGACACCGACCCGTCGGCGTTCACCTCCTCGCTGCCGTCCATGTACGCGCCTCACCCGGAATCGTCGGCGTCGTCCGCGCACCTCCCGGCACACGGTGCGGACGCCGAACTCGCCGCGACCACCCGGGCGGCCGAGCACATCCAGGGCCTGCTGCCCCGGGTGGGTGGCCGGCTGCGCGACGTCGTGGCCCGGATCGGGGACGGACTGGCCGGGCGGCCGGTGGAGTCGCCGACCCTGACCCACGGCGACCTGACCTGCGACAACCTGCTGGCCACCCCGGACCAGGTGCGGCTGATCGACCTCGACCGGACCGGGTTCGCCGAACCCGCGCTGGACCTCGGGAAGTTCGTCGCGGACCTGTGGTGGTGGTGTGCCGAACTCGGCCTGCCCGCCGGTCCGGCGGTGACGGCGTTCGTCGACGGGTACGGCGACTGCGACCGCAACCGGCTCGCCCGCGCGCACGGGCTGGCCGTGCTGTTCCACCTCTCCCTGGCCGCGCGCCGGGTGCCGGTGCACCATCCCGAGTGGGCGCAGCAGGTGGCGCGGGCGGTACGCCAGGCCGAGGACGCGGTGGCCGGTGGCGGGAAGGCGTCCGGCGGCGCGACCGAGAGCGGGACCGGGACCGGGACCGGGCCCGGGACTGGGCGGGTGCCGCGTCAGCGCGGTCCCGGTCCCGGCGAGTCAGGGGGCCCGCGGTGACCGCCCGGGGTGTGGAGCCGTCCGGGTCGGTGCCTGCCGGGCTCGACCCGGCGCTGCCGCTGCTGGCCGAGACGATGGCCGCGGCGGGCGGTACGCCGGGCTGGACCCCGCACGACGCGTCCTGGACGCCGGGACATCGCTGCGTCCTCACCTACCGCGTGCCCGCCGACGACCCGGGAGCCCCGGCCGGCGCGAGCACGTTCGCGGTGTGGGAGGTGACGCCGTTCGGAGCGGACCGGCGCGACTTCCGCGCCGACCCGGACCTGCCCGGACTCGCCCGGGCCGCCGACCCCGGCGTGGTGTGCGACCTGTTGTCGACCCGGCTGGGAACCGGCCGGGCCGGGCCTGCGCGGGTGCGCTCCTGCGTGGTGGAGCCGGTTCGCTACCGGCCCGGCCGGCAGGCCGTGCTGCGCTACCGGTTGACCACCGAGTCCGGAGAGCTGCGGATCCTGTACGCCAGGGTGGGCGCGACCGCCGCCGGCACGGCGGCGGAGGAGGTGCCGGCGGCGCTGGCCGGTCTGCCGGACCGTCCGCTGCTGCCCGCGCTGGTGGCCCGCTGGCCGGAGTACGCCGCACTCGTGCACGAGGCCGCCGACGGGCGCCCGCTGCCCGTCGTACTCCGCGACGCCGGGGTTCCGGCCCGGGTGCGGGTGCGGCTGGCGTACCGGCTCGGAACCCTGCTGGCCCGGGTGCACCTGCAGACCGCGCCCGCTCCCACCCGGTCCGGCACCGACGTCCTGCGGGACGTCACGGCGTCGCTGCCCGCCGGGGAGTACGCCGACCCGGAGGTGGCCCGGCGGCTCGCGACCGTTCTCGACCGGCTCGGCGCCTGGGTACCCGCGAGCGGTCACCTGGTCCTCGGCGCCGGCGACCTCCCGCCCGGCCTCGTCCTCGCCGACCGCAACCGGCTGACGCTGCTGGACCTGCCCGGCCCGGCTCGGATCCCCGCCGAGGCCGACCTGGGCAGCGTGCTGGCCCGGCTGCTGTGGCAGTGGCTCGGCCATCCGGACCAGCGGCCGGTGCTGGAGGCGGCCGGCCGCGCGGTCGTGGCGGGGTACGAACGGCGGGCCGGCCGGGTCGATCCGGAGGCGCTGCTGTGGTGGCGGAGCCTGCGGCTGGCGGCGTTCGCGCTCGGCCGCTACACCCGGCTGGACACCGCGAGCTGGGGCCGGGTGGCCGGGCTAACCGACTGCCTGGACCGGCTGGTGTCGGCGCTGCCGACCCGGGTCGCCGCGCCGCTGGCCGCTCACCTGCTGGACCGGCGGGCGGTCGACCAGGTGCTGCGGCCGCACCTCGCGAAGGTCGCCGCCGAGCCGGCAGCGGTGGAGGTGACGGCCGCCAGGCTGGTTCAGCACGTTCCCGGTCGCCGCACCGTCGTCCGCTACACCGTGCGCGGACTGCTGCCCGGGGGCGGCCCGGCCGAGGTGGTGGGGACGCTGTTCGCCCAGCCGTTCCGCGCGGTGCTCGCCGAGGCCAACCTGCGGGCGCTCGCCGACGGGCCGTTCAAGACCGGGCCGCTGCGGGTGCCCGAGCCGCTCCCGTCGCCGGCCGAGCGCGGCCTGGTCCTCTACCGGTACTGCGCCGGGACGCCGCTGGACCAGTTGGACGGGGACGCCGCGGTCGCGGGGGTACGCGCCGCCGCCCGCTGGCTGGCTCGCCTGCACGGCAGCGACGTCGTACTGCCGCGCCGGCTCGACCTCGCCGCCGAGACCGCCCGCTGCCGTCGGTGGGCAGGCACGCTCGCCGACCTGGAGCCGGACCTGCACGCCCTCGCCTGGCGGCTCGCCGACGGCTGGGCGCTCGCCGCGGAGACCGCGCGGGCCGGCGCGGCCGGCACGGTCGGCACGGGAGGCATGGCCGGTGCTGACGTACCGATCCACCGCGATTTCCACCCCGCGCACGTGCTGGTGGGGGAGTCGGTGACCGTGCTGGCCCCGGACGACGCCCGGATGGGCGACCCGGCGTTCGACGTGGCGCAGTTCTGCGCCTACCTCGAGGCCGGCGCCGACCCGGCGCGGGCGGCCGCGCTGCGCCGGGCGTTCCTGCACGAGTACGCCGCCGCGGCCGGCCGTCCCTACGCCGGCCGCACCGCGTTGTTCGGCGCGTACGCGTGGCTGCGGATCGCCCGGAACCTCGCCCTGGGAAACGGGCCGCTGCCGCTCACCGACGGGCGGGCACGCGGTCGCGCGGTGGCCCGGGCCCTGCAGCGCGGCCTCGCCTGTCTCGACGCCTGAGCGTGCTGGCCACGCGGGCGTACGGGAACACCGGCCGCCGGTGGCTGGTTGTCGCCGCAAACGAGCGAACCGGAGGGCACCATGAGCGACGCCAACGAGACGAAGAGCTGGAACGAACGCATCATCGAGGAGTTCCGGGCGAACAAGGGGAAAGTCGGCGGGCCGTTCGAGGGCGCGAGCCTGCTGCTGCTCACCACGACCGGTGCGAAGTCCGGGGAGTCGCGTATCTCGCCGCTGGTGTATCTCGCCGACGGCGACCGGGTGCTGATCTTCGGGTCGTACGCCGGCGGCCCGAAGCACCCGGCGTGGTACCACAACCTCCGCGCCAATCCGCGCGCCTCGGTCGAGATCGGCACCCGGACCTACGACGTGACCGCCGAGGAGGTGACCGGGGCCGAACGCGACGAGCTGTACGCCCGCCAGGTCGCGGTGGCCCCGGGCTTCGGTGAGTACCAGGAGAAGACCGACCGGACCATCCCGGTGGTGGCGCTGCGCCCGGCCGGCGAGGAGAGCTTCGACCTCGGCTGAGGCGCGGCGCGGCGGCTATCCGCCGGCGCGCCGGAAGAACGACAGCACGAACGACGCGGTGGCGCTCACCGGCTCGGCCAGCTGATCCAGCTCGGCCAGCCGGGCCCGCTGGTCGCCCCGGTCGAGGTGGTGCGCGTTCGGTCCCATCGCGACGACGCGGCGTACGTCGTCGGGGGACAGGCTCAGCTCGACGGTGAGGGTCTCGCGTACGGCGGGTTCGAACTCACCGGCCAGCGACGAGTCGAGCTGGTCCAGCTTGCCCTCGTGCACCTCCAGCATCGCCACCAGCGTGCGGAGCTCGGCCAGGTGCGCGGCCGTCGGCGTCACCACCGCGAGCACCCCGCCGGGGTGCAGCACCCGCGCGAACTCCGCGGGGTTGCGCGGTGCGAACACGTTCAGCACCGCCGAGGCCGACCCGTCGGCCAGCGGCCAGGGCTGCCAGATGTCCCAGCCGACCGCGCCGATCCGCTCGTGCGCGCGGGCGGCGCGGCGGAGCCCGGCGACGGACGCGTCCAGGGCGAGACCGGTGGCGGCCGGCAACCGGTCGAGTACGGCGCCGAGGTAGTAGCCCGTCCCGGCGCCGGCGTCGACCACCAGGCCGTCGCCGGCGGGCAGGCGGTCGGCCACGTGTTCGGCCAGCCGGCGCGCCAGCGGTGCGTAGTGGCCCGCTGTGAGGAACTCCGCCCGGGCGGTGGCCATGTCACCGGAGTCGGCCAGCGGTGGCCGGCTCCGCGCGCTCAGCAGGTTGACGTACCCCTGGCGGGCGACGTCGAAGCTGTGCCGCTCCGCACAGCGCAGAACGCCCGGTGCGCGGGTCAGCGAACTCCCGCACACCGGGCAACGCAGTGCGTCGACGACGGCCGGCGGTGGGGTCTCGCGCGCCGGCCCGTGGTCGTTCAGGGGGTGGGCCGGTCGACTCCGCCCCGCCAGCCACCGGTCTCGGTGCCCCGGGACTCGATCCATTCCTTGTACTTTGCCAGGTCGGCCTGGACCTGCTTGTCCACGACCCCGAGCTTCTCGCCCACCTTCTCCACGATGTTGTCGGAGTTGATGTCGAGCTGGACCATCACCTTGGTGCGGTTCTCCTCCAGCCGGTGGAACGTCACCACGCCCGACTGCTTCGGCGAGCCGCTCTCCGTGGTCCACGCCACTCGCTCGTCGGGGATCTGCTCGGTGATGCGGGTGTCGAACTCCCGGCGGACACCGCCGATGTTGGTGACCCAGTGGTTGCGGACGTCGTCGATCTGGGTGATCTTCTCCACGCCGGACATGAACCGGGGGAAGTCCTCGAACTGCGTCCACTGGTTGTAGGCGGTCCGGATCGGAACGTCGACCACGATCGATTCTTCGCTGGCCATCTCAGCCTCCTCGTTACCTACGTTCAGTGTCAATCGCGTGACAAGGGCCTGCCCCAGGATCGGTCGGCCAAACGCGGCCCGGCCTCGCGGCCACGGGCGTCGGCGCGCACGGCTAGGGTGCGTGCAGCGGACCAGGTTGCGGCCTATGTCGCCGACGGGTCCTTTGCGACGCCGCTACGGAAGCCACGGAGCCGATGAAGGGGAGCACGGCATGAGCGAGAACGACCGGCTGATCGCTGGCCGTTACCGCCTACTGGAGCAGATCGGCAGCGGCGGCATGGGTGTCGTCTGGCGGGGTGTCGACGAGCGGTTGCACCGGCCGGTCGCGGTCAAGCGGCTGCTGTTGCCTGCCTACCTCACCGGCGCCCAGGCCGAGGAGGCGAAGCTGCGCGCGATGCGGGAGAGCCGCATCGCCGCCCGCATCCAGCACCCGCACGTCATCGCCACCTACGACGTGGTCGAGGACGACGGACATCCCTGCCTGGTGATGGAGTACCTCCCCTCCAGGAGCCTGTCGGAGGTGCTGGAGGAGCGGGGTTCGCTCCCGGCGCCGGAGGTGGCGAGCATCGGCCGGCAGGCGGCGAGCGCGCTGGCGTCGGCGCACGCGGCCGGCGTCGTGCACCGCGACATCAAGCCCGGCAACGTCCTGCTCGGCGACAACGGCGTGGTGAAGATCGCCGACTTCGGCATCGCCCGCGCCGTCGGCGACGTGACCGTGACCGCGACCGGCCTCATCTCCGGCACCCCCGCCTACCTCTCACCGGAGGTCGCCAAGGGCGAGGACGCCACGTTCGCCTCCGACGTCTTCTCCCTCGGTTCCACGCTGTACGCCGCGGTCGAGGGCGGCCCGCCGTTCGGTCGCAGCGAGAACCCCATCGCGCTGCTGCACCAGGTCGCCTCGGCGCAGGTCGCGCCGCCGCGCCGGGCGCCACGCCCCCTGGCCGACGTGCTGCAGCGCGTCCTTCGCGCCGACCCGCGGCAGCGCCCGCCGGCCGGTGCGGTGGCCCGTGAGCTGGCGGCGGTCTCCTCCCGGCTGTCCGGCCCGCCGGACCGGGACGAGGACGCGGACTCGACCAGGCGGTTCAACACGCCGATGGCGCCGGTCGCGGTGCCCGGCGCCGCCGACGCCTCGGGCGCTTCGGGGGCTGATTCGGGGGCCGGCGGCGACGGCGAGCCCGGACGGGGCAGCTACGCCGACGACCCCTCTTCGTCGTACGGCCGTGACGACGCGCGGCACCCGTCGAGCGGCGCCGCGGCGGCCGCCGGAGCCGGGCGCGGCGACGTCGGCCCTCGTACACCGTCCACGCCGTACCCGCCGGAGACCTCCGAGCCCGCACCGGCCGGTCCGGGTGATGCAGGTGGTGCCGGCGGTGCCGGCGGTGCCGGCGGTGCCGGGGATGACAGCCGGCGGCGCCGGTTCGGTGCGATCGTGGCGGCGGTGGTCGCCGTCGTGCTGATCGCCGGAGTGGGAGTCGCCTACCTCCTGGACCGCCGCGACGAGCCGGGCGGCAGCCCGGCGGCCGGTGCCACCACCGATCAGGCGACCCCGCGCAAGACGCCGAAGCAGGCGTCCAAATCGCCCGAGCCGACTCCGACCACGAAGTCGCCGAGCCCCACGCCGACGAAGAAGTCCCCGAGCCCCACCCCGACGAAGAAGTCCCCGAGCCCGACCCCCAAGAGGAAGTCGCCCAGCCCGACCCACACCAGGAAGGAGCCGAGCCGGTCCCCCGGGGAGACGGTCGCCGGCTACTACTCCACGCTGCCCGAGAACATCTCCGGCGCCTGGTCCCAGCTGACGCCTCGCTACCAGGGCAAGGCCGGGGGATACGACGGCTACCAACGCTTCTGGAGGCAGTTCAGCGACGTGCGCACCAGCGACGTCTCCACCAGCGGCAACGTCGTCCGGGCCCGGATCACCTACATCCGCAAGAGCGGTGGGACCGACCGCGAGCGGCGCAGCTTCACGATGGTGCAGCGCAACGGCCGGTGGCTGATCGACGCGTCCTCGGTGATCGGTTAGGGCGTGTCTCGTCCCCGTGCGACGTAGGCGGCACGGGGACGTCCGGCTTGGGGTTCACCTGGGCGGCATAGGTTCGGCATAGGTTTGGAGCCGGGGCGCGGCGCCAAGGATCTCCCCGCGCACCCCGAGCGACCGCCGAACACGCCCCGAAACAAGGAGACTCAGATGACGACGACGCCGGACTCCGACCCTCGCGACGAACTGCGGCAGATCGAGGACGACCTCGCGCGACTGCGAGGAGAACTCGACGAGGCGCGCCGGCCGGGCGGCGGTCGTTTCGACGGTCCCACCGACGCCGGGGACGTCGCGGCCGAACTCACCGCCGAGCAGGAGCAGCAGGCGATCATCGCCACCTTGGAGAAGCGTCGCGACGACCTGCGCCGAAAGCTCGATCAGGCGTAGAAACTCCCTTTCCCATAACGGGATCTGTACGCACGAAGGGTGTCAAGCCGCACTTGGCGCCTTGGCGTGGACTGCTCGCGGTCGCATACTGATCGGGTGAGCGGCATGGCGATTCGGTCGGCCGCGGTGGAGAACACGTCGCGGGATGGACGCCTTGTGCACGAGGCGCTCTTCTATCGCGACCCACCTAGTCTGAGCACGGCCCTGTTGCCCCGGTTCACCGACGCGTTCGCGGCCGGCCGGCCGGTCGCGGTGGTCGTACGCCGGTCCCGTACGGAACTCCTCCAGAGCATGCTGGGCAGCGACGCCGCCCGCGTGCGCTGGCTCGACATGGCCCGCGAGGGACGCAACCCCACCCGGCTGATCGCCGCCGTGCTCGGCCGGTTCGCCGACCAGCACCCCGACCGCCGGGTGCTGGTCGTGGGTGAGCCGATGTGGCCCGAACGCCCCCGGGCCGACTACGCCGCGCTGGTCGCCCACGAGGCGCTGATCAACGTCGCGTTCGCCGGTCGCGCGCTGACGGTGATCTGTCCGTACGAGGTGAGCACGCTCGCGTCGCACGTGCTGCAGGACGCGGCGCGCACGCACCCCACGGTGGTGACCGGCGAGGACACCTGGACGAGCCTCACCTATGACGATCCCGTCGACCTGGCGATGTCGTTCCTGAGTGACCTGCCCGAGCCGGAGGGTGTTCCGGAGCGGTTGACGTTCGGTGCGTACGAACTCGCACGGGTGCGAGAACTCGTGTCCGCACACGCCGTTCTGGCCGGCCTCGGCAGCTCCCGCCGGGACGATCTCGTCCTCGCCGTCAACGAGGTCGCCACCAACACGCTGGTGCACGCGGGGGCGCCCGGCGTCCTGCGGGTGTGGCGGGAGACCGGCCGCCTGGTCTGCGAGGTGAGCGACCACGGACAGGTGAGCGACCCGCTGATCGGCCGGCACCCCGCGCCGCCGACATCCAGGTCGCCGCAGGCGCAGGGCGGTCGCGGACTGCTGCTGGTCAACGAACTCTGCGACCTGGTGCAGATCGCCACCAGGTCCGGCGCGACGTCCGGCACGACCGTACGGATGCACATGATCGTCGCGGACGACTGACCGCTCCTGCTCTGCCCGGATGCCCGCACGCACCCACCGTCGCGTCAGCCGCGTTTCACCAGCAGGTCGGCGACCCGGAACGCCATCGCGAAGATTGTCAGGACCGGGTTGACACCGCCGTTGGTGACGTGCAGCGAACCGTCTGCCAGGCGGAGGTTGTCGTGCCCCCAGACCCGGCCCTGTGGGTCGGTCACCGAGGTCGCCGGGTCGCTGCCCATCCGGCAGGTGCCGGCCTGGTGCTGGCCGCCGCTCGGGCCGCGGCCGACGCCGCCGCTCGGCATCGTGCGCGTCGCACCGCTGGCCGCGAGCCACTCCGCCGCGCGCCGCTGCAGCATCGCCGCCGTCGGCCTGTCGACGTCGAGCACACGGCCGGACAGCCGGGCGACCGGCATGCCGAAGACGTCGCGTACGCGCGGATCGACGCTCACCCGCGCGCGGGGGTTCGGCGTCTCCTGCAGTGGACCCATCACCATCGTGGTGCGCTGGTAGAGGTCGCGCATGCCGCGCTTGCTCGCGGCACCGGACCGCGGGATGATCCCGGCGCCGGTGAGCAGGTTGTACGTCGCGAGCGGCATCGGCACGAAGTCGTTGGCCAGCATCCCGCCGCCCACCAGGCCGTCGTTGTGGTGCCGGAAGTCGTGGGTGGCGATCGTCGGGCCGGGGCCGGCGCTGTTCTGCACCACGTCGTCGAAGATGCCGAGCGCGCCCGCGTAGACGTGTCCCTGCAGGTTGCGGCCCACCTGGTCGTGCCGGTTGCCGAGGCCGGTCGGCTCGTTCGCGGATGTGCTGTTGAGTAGCAGCCGGGCGGTCTCGATCGCGCCGGCGGCCAGGATCACCTGGTCGGCGGTGACCGTGCGGCGGCGTACCTGCCCGTCGGCCGGGCCGCCGCCTCCGCCTCCGGAGAGCGTCGCGAGCGCGACGCCGGTCACCCGGCCGTCGTCGCCGGTGACCACGCGTTCGGCGAACGTGCCGGTGACGAGGTCGCACCGGCCGGTGGCCAGGGCGCGGGGGAGAACGGTGTTGTGGCTGCCGTTCTTCGCCTCGGCAGGGCAGCCGAAGCCGACGCACTGGCCGCAGCGTGCGCACGCCGACCGGCCGCCGTAGGGCGTGGAGTTGATCAGCAGCGGCACGTGACCGGTGGACCAGCCGAGGTCGCGGGCACCGGCGGCGAGCCTGTCCCCGGACAGGTTGGGCGGCATCGGCGGCATCGGCAGACCTCGCCGGCGCGGGCCCGCGCCGGCGAACCCGGCCGGGTCGCCCGCCACTCCGAGCTCCCACTCGGCGCGGTCGTAGTAGGGCTCCAGATCGTCGTACGACAACGGCCAGTCGGCCAGCGAACTGCCCTCGGGCACGCCGTAGACGGACGCCATCGTGAAGTCCTCCGGCACGAACCGCCAGGCCTGCGCGCCGTAGACCCGGGTGCCGCCGCCCACGGTCATCGCGTTGTTGCTCCAGCGTCCGTCGGTCGGCCCGACGACCGCTTCCTCCTCGCCGTCGGGCGCCCACACCCGCGGATGCCCGGACGCCACCGGCCCGGCACTCTGCGCGTACCCGAACAACGCGCGGTGGCTGCGCAGATGATCCCCGCGCAGGTCCTCGGTCCGCAGGAAGTCGCCGCGTTCGACGGCGAGCACGCGATAGCCGCCCTCGGCGAGGACGCAGGCCGCAGTGCCCCCACCGGCACCGGCGCCGACGACGATCGCGTCGTAGTGCGAATCAACGTCGTCGAATGATGTCAACGGGAGATTGACAGTGAGCGCCTCGGGTGCCGGCCACCGGGCGTCCTGCGGTGCGGCGTGGTAGCCGACCATCTTCCACGACACGCCGTCGCGGTTGCCGCCGTTGTCCGGATCGGCGTAGAAACCCTGCACGGTAAGGGATTCCAGCAGCCGGAGGAACTCCGCCGGGTCCACGCCGCCCCACTCCGCCGTGGTGCGCCCGGCGCGCAGCGCGTCGAGCACCTCGTCCTGACCGGTCCCGGACAACGCGGCGAACCCGGTCGCGCCGTCGACGTCGCCGGTCGTCGCGTCCGCTCCGCCGTCCGCTCTGCCGGCCGACTCGGCGTCGAGCAGGTCCAGTCCGGCGGTGAGCAGCTCGACGGCGTGGGGGAGTTCGGTGGTGAGGATCCGGGCCAGGAAGTCGCCGACGCCTGCGTCCCACCCGGACGGGAAGTCGTCGGCCGGGACCAGCCGGTCGACGGCCGCGCGCAGGCCCGGCCGGGTCAGGAGTTCGGTGAGGGTGGCGTCGTCGGCGGGCATGCGAACGACCCTAATCCTTCTGGCGCTGGCGATGTGACCGGGCGATGGCCTCCGCTAGCGTGATCGGCGGCCGGTTCCGGCGAGGGGCCCGGCAGTGATGCGGCAGTTATGCGGCAGGAGGGGCGGCGGCGTGCAGATCCGAGAATTCCGGCCGGGCGACGGGCCGGCACTGGTGCAGGCGTGGCGGCGCGCCATGCCCCTCGATCCGATCACCGACACGAGATTTCGCGACCTGGTGTTGCTGGACGCCAACTTCGACCCGGACGGCCTGCGGATCGCCCTCGACGGCGACCGCCTGGTCGGTGCGGCCTACGCGGTCCGGCGCCGGGTGGCGATGGTGGCCGGCGACCTGGAGCCGGGCACCGGCTGGCTGCCGTTCTTCTTCGTCACACCAGAAGCGCGGGGCGCGGGCGTGGGGCGCGCGCTGGTGCGCGGTGTGCTGGACTGGCTGCGTGGCCAAGGCGCCCGCGAGGTGTTCTTCGCCTCGTACACCCCCAACTACGTGCTGCCCGGCCTGGACGCCGAGGCCTACCCGGAGGCGGCCGCGCTGCTGCGCGGTCTCGGTTTCGAACGCCGGTCGGAGGCCGCGGCGATGGACCGCTCGCTGGTCGGTCACCGGATGCCGGACGAGATCCGTGCCCGCGTGGACGACCTGACGGCCGGAGGGTACCGGTTCGGTACGCCGACCGGCGACGACCTGGTCGAGCTGCTCCGGCTGGCGGGTGAGGAGTTCAACCCCGACTGGGCCCGCGCCATCCGCGACGCCGTCGTCGCCGGGCTCCCACCGGACCGGATCGTCGGCGCGTGGGAGCCCGGCGGGACGCTCGCCGGGTGGGCGATGCACGCCGCGTACGAGAACGTCCTGGAACGCTTCGGGCCGTTCGGCGTACGCCCGGACCGCCGGGGCACCGGCCTCGGCCGGATCCTGCTGCAGTTGACGCTGGAACGCATGCGGGCGGCCGGCGCGCACAGCGCGTGGTTCCTGTGGACCGGGGAGCGCTCTGCGGCCGGACAGCTCTACCGGAGCACGGGATTCGCCGTCACCCGGCGGTTCGCCGTGCTCCGGGCCGAGCTGACCTGACGGCCGAACGGCAGCCGGTCGTACTCAGTCCACGTCGATCCGGCCGACGACCTCCCCGTCCGCGAGGAACTGCTCGAACTCACCCCACGGCTTGGTGCCGTCCTTGGTCTGGATGACCTCCTTGGAGTACTGCGCGAGGTAGACCCGGCGCAGCTTGTCGGTGAGGTTCGGCCCGCTGCGGTGCATCACCACGCTGGAGAACACCGCGATCGATCCGGCCGGCACCGTCACCGGCATGCCCGGGTCGTCGCCGAAGTAGCAGACCAGGTCGTTCACCCGCGGGTCCGGGATGTGCTTGACGTAGGAGCGAATGCCCGAACGCGAGTACGGCCGTAGGTAGACCGAGCCGTTCTCCTCGGTCACGTCGTCCAGCGCGATCCAGCAGGTGAGGTACGGCGCGTGGTCCTCGTGCACGTAGCCGGAGTCCTGGTGCCAGGCGAACGACGTGTCCGGGTCGCCGGCCTTGATGACGTACTGCTCCCAGAAGAGGTACGCCTCCTCGCCCAGCGTCGCCCGGCAGATGTCCCGCATCAGCTCGCTGAACAGGAACTGCCGAAGCTCCGGGCGGTCGCGGTAGATCATGTGGCTGAAGTAGCGCTTGCCGCGGGCGTTGATACCGATCCGGTCGGTGCCGGCCTTCTCCATCTCCGCGTCCAGCTTGTCCATGGAGTACTGCGCGCCGCCGCGCAGCAGCTCGAGCTGCTCGTCGCTGAGGGCGCGTTCGAGGATGAAGTAGCCGTCGTTCTCGTACTGCTCCCGCATCTGCGGGGTGACCAGGCCGGTCCTGGTCTCCTCGGTCGAGGTCATGGGTCGCTGCCTCCAGCGCGTCGGTGCGGGCGTCGGTGTGTACGGACGACGCTAGGCCGGGTGGCCGCCCGAATGGAATGGTCACGCTGGCCGGTACATGTACGTTCTGGCGCCCGGGTCGGCCCCCGGCCGGGCCGCCCGGGTAGCGTCGCCGGCATGGACTCGGGGATGGACTCGGGCACCCGGATCGCCGTGTCCGCCGCGCCGGTGACCAGGCTGGGCCAGCTGGTGCTGGCCGGTGAGGTGATCGACGACGAGCCGATGATGCCGTCGCCGCTGAGGGTGATGGAGGCGTACGTCCTGTCGGTGGTGGTGGCGGGATCCGGCCGCTACCGGCACGCCGACGGCAGGGAGGAGCCGGTCACCCCCGGCGCGCACACGCTGGTCCCGCCCGGCCGGCCGCACTGGTACGGCACCCTCGGCGGGCGGACCTGGACGGAGGTGTTCGTCGTCTTCACCGGGCCGTTGTTCGACGCCCTCGCCCGGGCGGGCGTGCTGGCCGAGGACGGCCCACGGTATCCGCGCCCGGCCCCGTCCGCCGCCGCGCTGCGGACCATCCTGGCGTCCACGCCGCGGTCGGTGCAGGCGGCCGAGCACCAGCTGGTGGCGTTCGCGGACTGGCTGCTGGACGTGAACGGGCCGCAGGAGTCGGCGGAGTCCGCGGGCCCGAGCCCCGCCGTGGCCGCGGCCGTCGACCGGCTCGCCGACGACCTGACCGGCCGGCTCGACATGCGGTCGGTGGCGGCGGAGGTGGGCCTGCCGTACGACACGTTCCGGCGGAGGTTCGCGGCCGAGGTCGGCCAGTCGCCGCTGGCGTTCCGTAACGCGCGCCGGCTGCAGACCGCCGCCACGCTGTTGCGGGTCACCGACATGACCACCAGGGAGATCGCCCGCACCCTCGGCTACACCGACGAGTTCCATCTGTCGCGGAGGTTCCGCGCGCACTTCGGGCTGCCGCCGAGCGACTATCGACGATCGTGAGGCCTGTCCTGCCGCAGGTTTCGCCGTACGTCAGTCGTCGCCGGTGAGTGAGAGGGCGGCGAGGCGCCTGGCCTGCGCGACGGCACGAGTGGGTACGCCGGTGCCGAAGCTGACGCTCGCGCCCTCGTGCAGGACGAGCAGGCCGGCCGCGACCGTGCCGGGCCGGCGGATGCCCGCGGCCTTCACCAGGTCCGTGAGATAGCCGAGCAGCCAGCGCTTCTGCTCCAGGATGACCGCGCGCCCGGGATGGTCGGCGTTCTCCGGGAGTTCGGCGAGGGCGTTGACGAACGCACAGCCGCGGACGTTCTCCCGCCGGGCCCACTGCTCCAGGGCGTCGAAGGTGAGCAGCACCCGCTCGACGCCGGCCTTCCGGTCCAGATCCCTGTCCCCGTTGGGTTCTCGGCCTGCGTGCTGGTCGACGTAGGACGTCAGCCACTCCCGCCAGCGCTCGTCGCGGGCCTGGAGATAGCAGGCGACGAGAACGTCCTTGGAGCCGAAGCAGTCGTACAAAGTCTTCTTCGTCACCCCGGCGGCACGTGCCACCGCGTCGACGCCCACGGCGTGGATGCCCTGGTCGTAGAAGAGGGTGGAGGCCGCGTCCAGGATCCGGCGGCCGGCCGGGGTGAGCTCGCGCATGCCGCCGACTATACCGACCGGTGAGTTGACAACGGCAGCGCCATCGCGAGATGGTCCAGGTATACCGATCTGTATACGTGCAGATTCCGGGGCGGTATTCCTACTGGAAAGAGTGATCCGGATGCGAGCAGTAGTCCTCACCGGCTTCGGTGGACCCGAGCGCCTCGAGCACCGTGACGTGCCCGATCCGGTCCCGGTGGCCGGTGAGGTGCGTGTCCGGGTCGGCGCCACCGCCCTGAACAACACCGACATCTGGACCCGGGAGGGGAAGTACGGCACGTCGTCCGACCCGGACGCGACCGCGGGCTGGCGGGGTGAGGCCCTGTCGTTCCCCCGGATCCAGGGCGCTGACGTGGCCGGCCGGATCGACCAGGTGGGCGCCGGTGTGCCCGAGGAGCGAATCGGCGAGCGGGTACTCCTGGACCCGGTGCTGTACGAGGGAGGTGAGCGCGAGCTGGTCACCGCCGCCTACCTCGGCAGCGAGCGTGACGGCGGGTTCGCGGAGTACGTCACCATCCCGGCGTCGAACGCCCATCGGATCGACAGTCCGCTCACCGACGCGGAGCTGGCGACCTTCCCGACCGCGTACACCACCGCGTTGCGGATGCTGAAGCGTGCCCGGGTCCGTAGCGGTGACACCGTGCTCGTCACCGGAGCGTCCGGCGGGGTGGGTTCGGCGCTGGTTCAGCTGTGTTCCGTGCTGGGCGCGGGCGCCATCGCCGTCGTCGGCGCCGGCAAGGAGGAGCAGGTGCGCGAGCTCGGCGCCCTGGCCACCGTGCGGCGGGACTCCTCCGATCTGGCCTATGCGGTGCGAAGCGTCGCGCCCGAGGTGGATGTCGTCGCCGACGTGGTGGCCGGCCCGATGTTCTCGAGCCTGCTGGAGGTGCTGGCGCCACTCGGCCGCTACGTCGTCGCCGGAGCAATCGCCGGGCCGGTCGTCGACACCGACCTGCGCACGGTCTACCTGCGTCAACTGGAGCTTGTCGGTTCCTCCTTCGGCGCCCACGAGGACTTCGCCGAGGTGGTGGAGTACGCCGGCGACGGTCGGCTGCGCCCGCTGCTCGCGGGCACCTACCCGCTGGCAGACCTGGCCAGGGCACAGCGGGATTTCGTAGCCAAGAAGTTCTTCGGCAAGCTCGTCGTGGAGGTCTCCTGACGAAGCCCACAACGCCGGTCGTCTGTACCCAGGCCGCGAAAGTCCTGGCCGGTTGATCGGCTCAGGCGCGTAGTGTGCAAGAGGATCATCGACGAAAAGGAGATCCAGCTTGCCCTCCACGACTGTGCAGATCCCGACTCCCGACGGCCAGGCCGACGCGTTTGCCGCGTTCCCCGACGGCGGCGGCCGGCACCCCGGGGTGCTGCTGTACGCGGACGCCTTCGGCCTGCGGCCCGTACTCCAGGAAATGGCCCGCGAACTCGCCGGACACGGCTACCACGTCCTCGCCCCCAACATCTTCTACCGGCACGGCCCGGCGCCGGCGATCGACCTACCCGAGCACATCGACCAGGAGACCCGGCCGGCGGTCTTCGCGCAGCTGATGCCGCTGATCGAGGCGCACACCACCGAACGCGTCCTGCGTGACGCCGACGCCTACCTGAAGTTCCTCACCGCCCAGCCCGAGGTCGGCGAAGGACCGGTCGCCGCGATCGGCTACTGCCTGGGCGCCGTGCTGGCGATGCGCACCGCGACGGCCCATCCCGGCCAGGTCGCGGCCGTCGCCGGGTTCCACCCCGGCCGCCTGGTCACCGACGAGCCGGACAGCCCGCACTGTCTCGTACCCCACCTCACCGCGCAGGTGCACCTCGGCCTCGCCGAAGGTGACATGGCGCCGGAGAAGATCAAGGAGCTCGACCAGGCTCTGGACACCGCGGGTGTCGAGCACTCGATCGAGATCTACCCCGGCACCGCCCACGGCTTCACCATGTCCGACACCTCCGCCTTCGACTCCGCAGGACTCCAGCGCCACTGGGACCGCCTGCTTCCGCTCCTCGAGCGCACCGTCGCCAACGGCTGAGGTCGCCCGCGACGATCGAGGTCGTCCGCCGGGCGGGAGCGCCGATCGCCGGTCGCGCACGTGGTCGCCGGATCGGCGACCTGTGGGTTCCGGGCTTTACTGCCGGGCCGGGCCCACCTACAACGGGAGAGAACGCAGGCGAGCGGTGCGCCCGCCGTGGGAGGGGACCCGATGAGCGAATCACCGCAGGACCCGGCCCCGGGATCGGACTCGCCCGACCCGACGCAGCGGCTGCGGGCGCGGCTCGGCGCCGTCCTCGACCTGGCGTCCGCCCAGCTGCCGCCGTCGGCCGCACCGGACTTTCGTACGCCCACCAGTCGTGGGCCGGCCGCCCGGACGCCGGTCGGGGTTCCGCCGACCGAGCGGAGGTGGGAGGACCAGCCCGGAGCTCCGGGTGCGCCCGCACCTGGGGCCCCTGCACCTGGAGCGCCCGCGCCCGGAGCTCCCGCAGCGCCCGAGCGGGCACCCGGTGGGAACGGTTCCACCACCCCGCTGATCACCGCCGCCGTCGGCGCCTCCGTCCGGGTGCGGGCGAGCGAACCGAATGATCTCGGCGTGGCCCACCGCGCCGACCTGGCGAGGCTGTTCCAGCGGGTCGGCGCCTGGGCGCTGGGGCTGAGCGCGGCCGGGATGTTCCTCGCGGCTCTTGCGGCGTTCCGATGGATCGGCGGCGAGAACGTCGACGTCGGCGCCGTCGGGTGGGCCGCGGTCGGGCTGGCGCTGGTCTCGCTGACCTCGCTCGTCCTGGCGTACTTCACCGTGATGGGCTTCCGGCAGATCGAGTACGAGGCGGATCTCGGCGGCGGCGAGCACGGGGTCAGCCGGCAGGGCAGCAGCCAGGGCGAGCAGGGCCGCGGCGAGCAGAGCCACGACCGTGCGGAATCCGGCGACGGCCGTCGCCCGTGGGGCGGCTGAACCCGAAGACCGGCCGGCCGCGGTTCACACGATCGGCGGCCGCCCGAGCAGAGTCATCCGCCAGACCGTGCGCCAGCGGATCGGCCGCCGGCCGCCGCAGGGCCGGCGCCAGCCCTCCACGAAGCCGCCCGCCCAGGCCCGCAGTCCGGCGAACGGCGGCCGGCGGACGACCGTCACCAGCACCCACACGGTCAGGTAGATCGGGACCAGCAGCCCGGGCAGGTGCCGCCGGGCCAGCCAGACGCGGTTGCGGGCGTTCATCCGGTAGTAGAGCTGGTGCCGGGCTGGGGAGGTGCGCGGATGCTGGAGCAGGATGTCGGGCCGGTAGTCGATCCGCCAGCCTGCGTCCAGCGCCCGCCACGCCACGTCGGTCTCCTCGTGCGCCCAGAAGAACTCCGCGGGCCAGTCGCCCACCTGCTCCGAGACCGCCATCCGGACGGCGTTGCCCCCGCCGAGGAACGTGGTCACCCGGGACGCGCGCAGCGGGTCGTGCGCGCGCAGGCGCGGGACGTGCCGGCGTTGGGTGACACCCTGTTCGTCGGCGATCCGGAAGCTGATGATGCCGAGGTCGGTGTCGGTGGCGAACGCGTCGCGTACCTTCTGGGCGGTCCAGCGGTCGGGCAGCAGCCCGTCGTCGTCGAGATACATCACCACGTCGACGTCGCCGTGGGCGCGCAGCCGGGCCAGTGCGACGTTGCGGCCCGCGGGCAAGCCGAGGTTGACAGGAAGCTCGATGCCTTCGACACCAGGTGGCAGCGCCTTCAGCCGGGTTCCCTGGCCGACCACCACCACCCGGTCCGGAGGAGAGGTCTGCCGGGTCAGCGAGGCCAGCAACGCGGAAAGCTCCGCCGGGCGGTTTCCCATGGTCACCACGACCGCCCCGAGCCGAACCCCGCCCACTGGCGACGGGCGGAGCGGGGCCTGTATCTGTCCGCTCGTCCGCACTGAAAACCCCCACGGAGCCCGTAGCCGCGCCGAAAGGGCCTCCGATCGATCGGCCGCGACGAATGTGTCCTTGCAGCGGATCGTAACCAAAGCGGGCGCGCTTACTGCTTATTGCTGCTATCAGTGACCAAACCGCGTTCTACGGCGGGAGGTTTCGGTGGATCGTACATGATTGTTTACGTATTTTCCGGAATCCTTGCCCTCGTGCGCCCCTGTCACGGTTAGCTTGTGGGTTCCTTTCGTGTCCCGGCCGTCGGGGGAGGTCATGGCTACATCGACGGGCACCGACCCGGGTGCCTGGCGCGCCGGCTGGGCGCGCCGGGAGAACGCCCGCCGTCGCCGCGAGCACGAGCACGCGAGTTCGGTCTGGGAGCGCGCCGACGCCGAACTCCGGTCCCTGGCGGCGACGGCCCGGTCGCCGCGTCCGGTGGCCGCCGACCAGGTCCCCTGGCTGGACCTGCGGCCGGGCGAACAGGTCTGGTGGCATTCGCCGTCGGCCAGGCTGGTGCGCGCCGCGGGCATCGTGCCCACCCTGCGTCGGCCGCGGTTCCACGACTTCACGCCGTCCCAGCTCGCCGGACCGTTCGCCGACCGGGTGCCGGCCGACCTCCGGCTGATGGACACCGGACCGGTCGCGATCACCGACCGGCGGGTGGTGTTCGGCGGTGCGCGGCGACGCGACTGGGTACTCGTCCGCCTCGCGCTGCTCGCCCACGATCCCGACCGCACCGTCACCTGGCTGTCGGCCGCCGGTACTCACGAGGGGCCGGCGATCGGGCTGGTGCTCGACTCGTACGCGGTCGCCGGCTTCCGCTTCCACCTCACCCGCGCGCTGGCCGAGATCAGCGGCAGGCGAAGTGAGTTCGCCGCACATCTGGAGCGGCTGCGGGCGGCGCACCGGCGGGAGCGCCCGCTGCCGCCGGCGACGGTCCGCCCGGCCGACGCGCCGAATCCCCTCGTCCCGCCGCTGGCCGCACTCGCCAGGCTCTACGCCGGTCCGTCCGGTGCCTCCTCCGCGCGGCGCGTCACCCGATGCGTCGCGGCGGTGGCCGTGACGCTGGCACTGGCCTCGGTGGCGTTGCCGGCGTTCCCCGCCTTCCCACGACCGTCGACGACCGTGCCCGGGGAGCTCACCGTGGCCGGTCTCGGCGGCCCGGAGGTCGACACCGAGAGCCTGGTTCCGCCCGGCGCGGACTCCGCGGACTCCGCTGACTCCGGCGCCGATTCCCAGCGGCTCGGCCCGGACCCGGCCCGCCACTCCGGTCCGTCCCCTCGGGCCTCCCGCTCACGGCCGGCCGACACGGCGACGCCGCGGCCGTCTGTGCCGGCGAACCGCGCACCATCCCCCGCGGCCGGCAAAGGGCACGGCCGTGGCCGCGAGCTCGCCCGGACGCGGGACCCGGCGGCTGCGGCCGGCGGCTCGGACTCGGCCCGCTCGCCAGGGTCCGCGGACTCGTCCGGCTCCTCGGGGCCGGCCGGGTCGCCGGACTCCCCGGGGCCGCAGGGGCAGTCCGGCGACGCGGATCGGTGCGGAGCGCCGGCCAACCCGTACGGCTACCACTTCTGCGGTAACGGCAGGCCGATCGCGAGTCCGGAGCCGGGGATCTGTGGGTACTTCCGTTGTACGACGGACTTCTGGGCAGGCACCGGCTTCCTGGTCCAGTGCCGGGACGACGCGATCAGCATGGACGGCGGACACCGGGGCGCCTGCGCCGGCCATCGCGGCGTACTCCGCATGGTGCGGGGCACGCCGGGGCGGTGACGTCTGTGCGGATGCGCCGGACGCCGGCCGCGTTCGGCTGACCACGCTCGACTGACCGCACGACCGGCTGGCAGCATGACCGGATGGGTGGCACGAGCGGTATGGACAGCACGGGATGGGACGAGCGGTACGCCGCGGTCGACCTTGTGTGGGGCGCCGAGCCCAACCGGTGGCTGGCCGCCGAGGCAGCCGGCCTGGCGCCCGGGCGGGCCCTGGACCTCGCGGCCGGCGAGGGCCGGAACGCGATCTGGCTGGCCCGGCGGGGCTGGGACGTCACCGCCGTGGACTTCTCCGGCGTCGCGGTCGAGCGGGGCCGGAGGCTGGCCGGGTCCGAGCCCGTGGACATCGCCGGGCGGATCACCTGGAAGGTGGCCGACGTACGGCAGGAGGTGGGCCCCGCCGGTGCGTACTCCCTGGTGTGCGTGGTCTACCTGCACCTGGTGGCCGACGAGCGGCGCCGGGCCGTGCGGCACGCGGCGAACGCCGTCGCGCCCGGCGGCGTCCTGCTGGTCGTGGGGCACGACACCACGAACCTCACCGAGGGCATCGGCGGGCCACAGGACCCACGGGTGCTGTTCACGCCCGACGACATCCTGGCCGACCTGAACGCCGAGGCCAATGGGCCGGTGGCGGACTGGGTGGTCGAGCGGGCCGAGCGGGTCCGGCGTCCGGTACGCACCGCGGACGGTGAGACCCGGGACGCCATCGACGCGCTGGTCCGCGTCCGTCGGAGCAGGTGAACTCCGGGTAGCTGAATTCCGGGCCGGTTGAACAACCCTGGCCCGTTGAATACTGGGGCCATGTCCAGACTGATCACCCGAACCAACCCCGACGAACTGCACCGGACCCCGGGCTACCACCACGTCACGGTGGTGGAGGCCGGCCGGACGGCCCATCTCGCCGGCCAGTGCCCGCTGGACCGGACCGGCGCGGTGGTGGCGCCCGGCGACCCGGAACGCCAGGTCGACCAGATCGTGGCCAACGCCATGGTCGTACTCGCGGCGGTCGGCGCCGGTCCCGCGGACGTCGTGCGTTCGGTGATCTACGTCGTCAGCTCA